>CALWTF010000001.1 GCA_944384415.1 uncultured Clostridia bacterium
ATGTTAGATATAAATTTACACTTGAGTCAAAAGGTGATGGAACTTTGGTTTTAAACATTGAACAAGTGAACACAGAAGGTACTGAAAACTCTGTTATAGTTGAGAACCAAGAAATTAATTTTGTTACTACTGATGGTAGCAAAACAGTTATTAACTGTGATGCAATTGGTAACTCAATGTATAAAGGAACTAATCAAGGTAGTGCGGGAGTGATTTATTCTTTAACTATAAAAGAAGTTGTTGAAGTTGAAGAAGTTACAGAGTAGTTACACATAAATATTAAAATAAAAAGGGATATAAAATGCAAAAGGTAAGGTTTGAATATATTTTCATTCCACTAATATTGGCTGTAGCTTTTGTTATTTCTGTTTTTGTCTTTTCTGATGTTGAAAGAAAAACATATAAAATTGAAAGTTTTAGTGTTGCTAAAGAATATGATGGAGAAGCTGTTAATCCAGTTGTAAAAGTTACTCCAACATCTGCTTATACAATAAAATATAAAAAATCAACAGAAACAAATTACACAAACCAAGCACCCATTGATGCTGGTAAATACAATGCTCAAATAACAATAGAATCAGATGGTGAATATGAAAAATTAGTAAAAGAATATAGTTTCGAAATTACTAAAAGACCATTGTATATAGGTGGTTTCGAAATTGAGAACAAAGTTTATGATGGTCAAACACAAGCACAAATTAATGGTGAAGTTGAATTAACTAATATTGTTAATGATGATGATGTAAGTTTTCAAGGTCAATTAGAAGCAAATTTTGTTACAAGTGAAATTGGTGAACAAATAGAAGTGTCGTTCGATGGAATAACATTAACAGGTGCTGACAAAGATAATTATGTTATAGTTTATCCAAAATTAACCGCTAATATAGTAGATGCTTCTAATTTATACACTATTAATTATGTTGCTACACGAGGTGGAACAGTTCAAGGTAATACAAGCCAACAAGTAATAAAAGGTGGTAGCACACAAAGTGTTACTGCGGTTCCTGATGCAAACTATTATTTTGATAGTTGGAGTGATGGAATTAAAAGTGCTACTCGATATGATACAAACATAGTTTCAAGTTTTAATATTACTGCTATTTTTAAACCAATTGTTGATGAAAAAGAACTTGATTTATTTATTATTGCTGGTCAATCAAACTCTGTTTGTTATACAGGAGATAACAGTGCAAGTTTAGATGTTTTAAGTCAACCAGATTATCCTGAAAATATTTTCGAGTATCGACCAAGCCAAAATAACATTCAAAAACTTGCAAACCCTGTTGGTGAAGGGGTAAGTGCTGCGGGTGTTTCTCAAGGTTATGCAACAGGTGGAACATGGTTCTCTTCTATGGCAAAAGCATATAATGAAGAAACTGGTAGAAGTGTTGTTATTTTACCAGCTGGTAACCCGGGTGTTTCTACAAGCACATACTACAGTGGTGGTGGTAATTTTAATATGCTTATGGAAAAATATAATAGCTTTAAAAATTGGATAAATTCACAAACTGAATATAAACTTGGAAGAACAGTTTTAGTATGGCATCAAGGTGAAAGTGGAACAGGAGATAGCAGAACAATGAAAGATGCTACTAAGAAAGTGTTTGATGATATTACATCAGCAATTCAATCAGCTAATCCTGAACATCCAATTGACCAAGTTTTCTTTTCGAGAATTTCAAACAATGAAGCATGCAATGCTGCAACAACAAAAAATTATAATGAACAATTCGCACAACTTAATGAAGAAACAGATTATGTTTTAGTTGCTCCAAATGCTCTTCAATATTACTGGCTAGACCAATTTGCAGATGAACACCACTATGATATGAATGCTTGTAATGATTTGGGTGATAAAATAGGAAGTGATATTGCTTATTACTTCTTAAATGATGGTGAAAAACCTAACAGTACAACTTATGAACAAACTCAATCAATGAATTTTGGTTCAAAATATTTACAAGGTTTAAATATTACAAGTGATACTTTAATAGCTTTTGATGACACAATTGACAAATCAAGATATTGGTTGCTTGCTAATGATACATATAGTTCATATGCAACTTTTTCAAATATTAATATTAATTACACGACTAATTTTGAATTAGAATTTACTTTAAAATTAGGTGATAATTTAACAAATGTTAGTGCCGGTTCAACTTATCCTGTATTGGGTAGTGCTGATGGCAGTTCAAGCATTTCTGTTGGTTCTAATTCCGCTGTTTTAAAAGCTGGTAGTGAAACATTAACTTTATCTCACAATGTTTCGCCAATGATTTATAGACCAAGAAGTGAAAGAATTTGTAAAGAAATAAATCATATATCTTACAAAATTATAAAACAAGGAAATAATATATCACTGTATGTTCAAAATGGTGCTGATGCTACATTTGTATTACAAAACAGTACAACTTGTTCAACTTCATTCAATATGAGTTTAAACTATTTTGGAAGAAGTGGAAGCACATATTTGCAAGGTGTAGTTTCTAATTTTAATTTGGTAATTAATTAAATATAAAAAAGAAATGGTAAACTTACCATTTCTTTTATCTTTGGTCACTTATATTTGCATCACTGTTATTTTGTTGTAATTCAGCAATTGAACTGTATGGTGAACTTGTGGTTGTTCCATTTAACAATGCAATATCAACTGCATTTTCTGGGTCTCCCCACGAATTGCCAGAAAACTGGAATAATGCTTGGTCTACAATCCAGCCTCTGGTATTATAGACTACATTTTCTGTTATATATCCAGTAGAGTTAGGATTCAAATATCCGCTTTGCCTTAATGAATAAAATATATTATTGTTTATCCAATTGTTTTGCGTGTTTGCTTGTGTAACAATTCCTCTATTAACAACCCATGTATCAGAACTTCCTGATTGAGGTGGTCCGTAAATTATATTATTTCTTATTCTATTATTATTTCCAGCAATTTGAATAAATTCAACTGGATAAGGAGTATTGCTTGTTATTGTAAAACCTTCTAAAATGTTTCCATTTCCAGAAATTAAAATAGGAACAGTATTGTTGGTCAACAAAATAGTTGCATTTGGTTTTCCTTGTATGGTTATATTATTTTTTGTCCAATTTACGGTTGTATCAAAAGGATATACACCATCAAAAACATGTATGGTTCCATTATTTGCCACAACATCTAAAGCATCTTCTATTGAAGGTAAAGGATTTGTTTGTGTTCCTATGCCACCAACTGTGTTGCTTTTTACATAAACATCGTAAGGATTAAATACTGTGTTAGCATTAGCACCAGTAGGTCCAGTAGGTCCAGTAGGTCCGGTTGCCCCCGTAGTGCCAGTGGGCCCAGTTTCGCCCGTAGCACCGGTAGGACCTGTATTACCGGTAGGTCCAGTAGGTCCTGTGATACTAAGTCCCGTTGCACCCGTTGGCCCAGTAGGGCCTGTTGGACCTGTTATTCCAGAAGGTGAACTACCAGAACCGGTAGCACCAGTGGCACCTGTTGGACCAGTTGGACCGGTTGGACCAGTGATAAATTTTGTTTTTATAATTTTGTTTTTATTAAAAAAACAACTACATTCTGCTTTTAATTTATAATAACACATAAAAATTCACTTTTAGTTTTTTACTGCATTATATGTAAAATTGAAAATGTTTGTTAATAATTAAAAAATTTTAAATGTTATTTAATTTAAAATCCAAACAGCAATATTTAAAAAAGTTGCAATATATAACCAAAATGGATAAAGCCATAAAAATTTTATATACCATAATTTTATTTTATTTAGTTGTGTTAGTAATAAGGTGCCAAACATTGCATTTAAAACAATAAAAATATATCCTAGTAATAATTGATTAAATGTGAAAAAAATTAAGCACCAAAGAACATTTAATATGCAATTTATAGTGCTTAAAACAATAATTTTTTTATTAATATAATTGTTTTTATATAAAAAGGTGTATATTACACTAAATAAAACATAAATTATAGTCCAAACAACTGGTATTAAAAAATTAGGTATCCATTCTTTTGGTTTTATTAGGTTGTTAAACCATTCATTTCCTAAATTAACAAATATGCTACCTAAAACTGCAGTTAAAAAAATAGTTAAATATATAAAAAATAAGTTTTTTGTATTAATATTATTCATATTAAATATTATGTATTTTTTTTTATTTTTATTACTTAATTAATAGTTTAAACATTTGATAAAAAAAATAAGAAAAGTAAAAACTTTTCTTATTTTTTAAATTAAAATATTTTTTTATTATAACAAGTAAAACATTTTTTATAATGTTTGTTGCATTTTTTAAACTTGTGTATTTTGGGTTTTTTAAAATAAAAGTTTATATTAATAGTAGGGCAACATTTATAACAATTTGGGAAAGGTGGTTTTCTTCTTTTTATAATTGTTTGCACTGTATTGCTTGAATAAATAACAGGTGGCATAACAGAGTTATCAATAACTTTAGAAGTGTTTTTTATTTTTTTCATTAGTTAACCACCACATCAAATTCTACTATAACACTTTCTCCTGGATTTAAATTTGGTAACATAAAACCAGTTTCTGGGTTATAGCCAGGTTGGTCTGCACCATTAATTAAAACACTGTTTTCTACAAAACTTGTTCCTGTTGGAATGTTATCTTCAAATGATATATTTGATTTTAATAAACTACCTGTATTTTTAATTGTGCTTGTGTAGTGTAAAATATCTCCGACAATTGCAACAGCTTTATCAACAGATTTTGTAATTGTAAGTCTGTTAGAAACTAACACTAAATTAACTTCATTGGTTTTACTAGATAAATCTCGTCCATCAACTGTATATTTAATTGTTGCAAAATTTTTTAAATAAGATTCTGTTAATGGATTATTAGCTCTTACTTTATAGTTTACAGTAATATAAGCACCAATTGCTATATCACCTAGATTAAAACCAACGGCAGGGTCAAAAGTTGGTTGAGGTGTACCATTAACTACTACACTGCCACTAACATAACTACCACCACCTGTTAGTGTATCATAGAACATTACATTTGAAATATGATGCATTGTTCCATTTGTAAGTGTTACTGTTTGATTTGCTGTTTCGCCTTCTTGTAAAAAAGTGCGGTCAGATGTTTTTATTTTTGTAAAATTATCATCTAACATCTCCGTACTTACTATATTACTTTCTCTAGTTTCGGTATTTGTTGAACCGTCAGGTAAAGTATATTCAAATTGAGTTTGTGATTGATTTAAAATTAACATAAAATTCTCCTTAATTTATTGTTGAGTTAAAAGTTATTATAACCGTTTGATTTGGTATCAGTTTGCCCAAATTAAAACCTGTTTCTGGATTGTAACCTGGATAGTTTATTCCATCTATCAATACAGAGTTTTCAACGAAAGTTGTTCCAGTAGGTATTTTGTCTTTGAACATAACATCTTCAAGTGGAATATCACCAGTATTTGTAACATTAGATATATAAGTTAAAGTTTCATTTTTAGTTGCAATTGATTTATCAACGGTTTTAATGATGTTTAAATTTGGATTAGTTCCATTTTCAATTTGTAATGCTAAACAATTTGGAACATATAAATCTCCCGCAGTTAAAAATCTAATATAAGCATTTGTTTGACCTGATACAAGTTTGTTTGTTAAGTCAATAGTTGTAATATCATATCCTTGTCTACACCCTGTTGTATTTGTACCAAGTAAAGCATTAGCGTTTCTGTTGCCAAAAGTTCCATTTGTATCTATAGTACCGTTAATGTCATTTATTTGTGAACAGAAAAAATTATTTGCTGGATTATTTGGACCTGATAGGTTAGTTAAGTTGGTTATATCTGAGCCAAATAACATTTGGTCACCTGAAAGCACAGCATCACCTTCTTGTGCTGATACAAAAAGTTTACCATTAGGATTATCTTGTTTTGGTGTTTTAAAACCTGTTAGTGTTATGTTAGTAACACCTATAAGAGGAGAAACAACAACACCACCTGTCCAAAGTGTTAAGCTTCTAAATGGTAAGTTTTTGTTTTGGTAAATTACAGCTAATGTCCACCCAGCATGATTTGTGCTGTTTGTTTTATTATCTATTGCTTCAATTAAAGCGGGAACACCTGAAACAGAATATATTCCACTTAATGAATTTTGTACATATTGTGTTACATTTGCTGTTCTTACATAAAATCCAACTGAATTTGATTCAACTGGTATAATAAAGTTTTGTGCTGTTATAGGGTCTCCGCTAACACTAAAATTTCCGAGTGGAGTGTTAAAATTAATATTGTTATTAATAAGATTTGCAATGTTAGTACTGCTAGACATATACAAACCACCCCAAACAAGTTCAGCATAAAGAATTGTACTATCATCAGGAAGGTTTAATTTTGCATTTGAGCCATTTTGTAAATAATTTAATGTTGTTCCGCTTGGAAAATCATTTACTTTTAATGACATATTTAAGCTAGTAAATGCACCAATTGAACCCAAAATTCCAGGATTATTTGCGTTTTGAACTTTACTTAAGCCTAAAGTGTTACCAACAAATACTATTCCGCCAGTTTTTATCTCTGAAAATCTTTGTATAAAAGCCATATATTCTCCTTATTTGCCTATTCGTTGGGTCTACTTCATTTTATTTTGTTTAGGTTTAAAATGTGTAATTTATATAAAAAAAGATGTAAAAGTTACATCTTTTTTTAAAAAATATTAATTTTTTTTGCAAATATAAACAATTTATTTATATAATTCATTATAAAGAGTTTGTTTAAAATTATATTTTTCCATTATATCATTAATTAAAACATTTTTTGTTGGTGATTTTTTTTGATTTAATTTACATCTTAACATAATATTTTTAGGAGAGTGAGCAAAGTCTACAAATTCTAAAACATCAACTTTATAGCCAAAATCTTTTAAAATTTCAGCTCGTATACTATCTGTTAATAAAGCGCTAAATCTTTCTTTAATCAAACCATATTTAAGTAATAAATCAAAGTCACCACCACATTTTATTTGATTATTTATTTCGTGCTGACAACAAGGTACGCTAAAAATATAAGGAACATAGTTTTTTATACCATATTTTAATGCAAAATCTGTTGCTATATCACAAGCGTGCAAAGTAATAAGCATATCAACTTTTTCAGAAAAAAGATTATCCTGAGTAATATCATTAACTAAAAATTTTAAATTTTCGTATCCATATTTATTTGATAAAGTGTTACAAAAATTAACTACATCTTCTTTTATATCGTAACCAATGATTTTAGGCTTAATATTTTTTATTTTGGCAAAGTAATAATATACAGCAAAAGTTAAATAAGATTTTCCACATCCAAAATCTAAAATGGTTATTTCTTTTTTGTTAAAATTTTTAAATGCGTCATTTAATATTTCAACAAAACGATTTATTTGTTTAAATTTATCATATTTAGATTGAACTATTTTATTTTCATTTGTAAAAATTCCTAAATCACGCAAAAAGGGGATATCTGTTCCTTCGTTTAAAAAATATTTTTTAATATTGTTATGTTGTGTAACGATTTTATCAGTTTTATTTTTATTGTTTTTTTAAAAAACTAATATTTCCTTTTTTATTTACACAACCAGATATTTCACCATTTGTTAATAAAATATTAATTTGCTTAAAATTTGTTTTAAAATTTTGTTTGCAAAACTCAACCATTTGTTCTAAATTTAAATTATTATGAAAAACTTGATTTTGTGTGTATTGTTCGGCTTGCCATATAAGTTCGTTTTTAATAATTTTGGGAAGAAGTTTTATTTTTTTATATTTGCCAGTTGGTTTACTTAAAATAATTGTAGATATTAAATCTATATTCTGTTTTATAATATCTTCTAAATTTTCCATTGATAACCTCGTTGATTTTTGTTTTAGATTATAACATAAATTGTAATTTATTTCAATAATAGTTATAAGTTAAATTTTATTAAAAATTTAAAATAAAAAAACACAAAAAATGTGTTTAATCATTTAATAATTTGTTTGCCACATCGGTTAAATCATCAACATAATATTTTGCGCTTTCTACAATTTCTTTTTCAAGATTTATACCTCGTGCAAATGATAAATTGCATTTTTGCAAACATTCAATATCATTAAAACCATCACCAAAAAAAATAATATCTTCTGCTTTATTAGGGAAATTGTTGTTATTTCCATTTTGTTGTTCAATTTCTACTATTTTTTTAAGCGATTTCCATTTTGTTCCTCTTGTAACTGAACAAACCCCAAAATAAGAATCTTTATAAACTTCGTATTCGCTTTGGTTAAATAATTTTATTAATGTTTCATAGGTATCGTTTATATTTTTCATTACAACAATTAAACCATATATATCATCTAGTTTTTCTATAACTTCATTTGGTGTTCCACCAATTTTGGAAAAAGGCATTCCAATATCACCTTTGTTTTTTTCGTGTTCTATAAAGTTATCCGCAAGTTGATTTAATTTTTCATCTTTTGGTTCAACTATCCAGTAATGGTTTGAAGTAACATACATAATTATAGCATTTTTATCTTCTTGTAAAATTTTATCAATTTTGTTTTTTAAATCAATTTTATCTAATTTGAAATCATATACTATTTCGCCTTTAGGATTATATATAATTGAACCATTTATAGATGAATAATATGGTTTTATATTCTCTAAATGTGGAAAGTTTTGTTTAAGTTCTTTATTTAATGCATTAATAACTTTTTTAGTGTTACCAGTGGCAAATATTAAATTACATTTAGCTAAATTTTTGTTTTTAAAAAATGGGATTACACTTGGTGATAACTGTCCATCTTTTTTTAATAAAGTTCCATCTATATCAAATGCAAAAGTTTTCATTTTAACTCCTAAAAATAAATATTAAATTTTTAATTTTGTAAAGCAATTGATATATTATTTTATCAAATTTAAACTATAATGTCAAAAAAGATATATGAATATTTGTTTTTTATAAAAAACAGTATTGAAATTTTGTTTAAAATTTGATAAAATAAAAAGGGGAGAATTAAAAATGCAAACAAATGAATTTGAAAAAATATTTACTGCTTTTTGGATTAGGAAAAATAAAAAGAATAATAATTCGCACAATGTGATTCGTTATATTAATTTGGGTGGGAAAAAATATGTTTTTAAACATCCAACTAAAGCTGATTCAACTATATCAATAGTAAATGAAGTAATAGCATCAATAATTTTAAAAGATATTAACGCACCAACTATAAAATATTACAACTCAAAAGCTAAAACTATCAGGTCAGAAATACAAGGTAATTTATCAGAAAATTTTTTAAAAGATAACAATGAAATATTTATCAGTATGCAAAAAGTTAAAAATTTGTTGGCAATAAAAGATATTTTAACACATAAAAAAGATATAGAAAAGGCGTATAGTTTGCTTTATCCACTTAACGCTTTATATAAAAAAGAAGATATAATTAATAAATTAATAACTTTAAACGAAAATGCAGATAAAATTAGTGAAAGTAAATTATTAAAAAACAGTTTTGTTGCAAACAATAGAAATGCAATTGATTATTATGTTTCAAGAGTAACAAATAATAATAAAATAATATTTGTTGGAAGAGCTGTTGAGATGATAAAAGAGTTTGCTGAAATTGTAGATTGTTCATTAACTCAAAATATTGAAGATGAGTTAATTAAAATGACAGTAGCTGATATTGTTACAGGTCAGGCTGACAGGCACGAATGCAATTTAGGTATAATTTTAAACAAAAAAGAAAGAACAGTAAGACTTGCACCAATGTTTGATAATGAATTTGCTTTTTATATAATTAATTTTAGTTATGATTATGATAATTTAATTTTATCACCAAAACATTATATGATGTTGGCTGATAAAAAAAGTGAAATTGGTAAATATTATGAACAAATAAAAGATTATTATTATACAGGAAAACTGGATAATAGAATAACAGAATTAAAACAAAGTTTTAATAAATCTGATGAATTTTGGGGTAATGTTAAATCTGTGTATATTAGTGGATTGGATTATATTGATGAAAAAATAAAAAATTGTCAAAACTATCAAGAAAATTCATTAATTTTATAAATTTAATTTTAATGATAAACTCACCTTAAAAGGTGAATTTATTTTATTTGTTCATTTTCTATATTGTTACTGATGTTTTCACTGGTTTTTTGTGTAGAAGAAAGAACTTCGATTTTTAATCGGCAAGGATTTTCTCCATCAATTAAATCATATGCATATGCTAATTTCCATCTTCTTCCAGCTGATTTTTCTTTTTTCTGTTCAATTATAATTTCGGTACTATCATCAACAATTTTATTTTCAGATTTATCTAAATTTACTCCTTTATCTTCATTTTTTTCTTTTTTATCATCTAAAGGAGTTTCTATCATAATAGATTTTATTTCTTTTATAAAACTTGAATCTTGATTTATTTTTCTTGCTAATTCTGACCATTCTTCTTCAGGAACATTTTCTAATTGTGCAAATTTAATTTCTACAGTAGCGCTAAAAATTGCTTGTTGTAAATGAGAATTTGCTTCTTTAATTACACCAGTTTTAAAATCTTCAAAATTCCTAAGACATAATTCTGTATTTGCTTTAGCTTGTTTGAATAAACTTTCTGTCATAAATATTTCCTTTTAGTTTAATTATTTTTTCGATTGAATTATAACATCATATGCACGATAAGTCAATATCTCAATTTTAACTTTCACATTCGATAATTTCCTTGAATTGTTTAATTATGTATATTCAAATTTGACTTTAAAAATTATAAATGTTAAACTTAACTAAATTATTATGTTACAAGTTAAGGAGTAAATTTATGTTTTTTACATTAATTACCGGAGCAACAGGTGGGTTAGGAAGAGAGTATGCATTAGAGTGTGCAAAACGCGGATATAATTTATTTTTAACAGCTACGAATAATCAAAGATTAGAAAAGTTAAAAGATGATATTTTGTTGGTGTTTCCAAATATTAAAATTGAACTTTCTCAATGTAATTTGGCTGATGAGTTTGATAGAAATAAATTGATTAAATTAATAAAAGATAAGGGAATAAAAATAAATCGTTTTATAGCAAATGCAGGGATAGATTTTGAAGGACCAGTTTTAGAAAAAGAAACTGATGAATTATTGAAAGTTATTAAAATTAACTGTGAAGCAACTATACATTTAGCACATTTTGTTATTTTACAAAAACCTGAAAATGAGAAGTTGTTTTTATTAATAGTTTCTTCTTTGGCAAGTTATTTTTCTATGCCACAAAAAGCAATATATGCAAGTTCGAAAGCTATGTTAACAAGCTTTTTTATAGCTATGCACGAAGAGTTGAAAGATAAAAAAATCAATGTAACAATTGTTTGTCCAGGTGGAATGCCAACAACTCAGGAAATGATTAATTCCATAAAATCACAAGGTCTATCTGGTAAACTTAGTTCAACTTCAGCTAAAGTTGTTGCTATTAAAAGTTTAAATAAATTGGAAAAAAATAAAGCAACATATATACCCGGATTTTTTAACAGGTTTTTAAAGTTTTTAAGTTTGCCATTTACTAAATTATTTATAGCTAGACAAATAAATAACAGGTGGAAAAAAACAAGAAAAAAGGCGAAAGAATTAGGTAATTAATGCTTAATAATCAATATAAAAACAAGAGCGTTTTTTACATATATAGCTCTTGTTTTTTGTTATTATGTGTACAAATTTATATAATATAGTAACAAAATTATGTATTTTGTTTTTTGTCTTTATTTTTTAATCTTATGTTTAAATATATATTTTAATCTATAATTCCAAGTAAAGCAAATATGGCACCAAAAATCAAACCGCCAATAACATCAGTAAAATAATGAACTCCTAATATAATTCTACTAAATCCAACAAAAAAAATTGCCAATATTGAAAGCGCACTTATTAAATATTTTATCCATAATTTTACTGTTTCTGATGTTAAAACAAAATATATTAAAAGAATAAAAACACACGCTACTGTTATTGAATGTCCGCTGGGAAAGCTTGATGAAGATTCGGTCATCCACCACATTGTATCATCTGGTCTTGGTCTGTTAATTATTGCTTTTATAATTTTTTGAAAAATCCAAGACATTAAAATTGTTATACCAAAAAACCAAGTTTTACTTTTAAATTTCCAAATAATTCCCATCAATAAAATAATAAAAATTACAAAATATGTATAGCCTAGTTCTGTAATAATTCGGTTAAACCAAAACATAAAACTATCTTTTGAACCTCTTATATCATATGCCCATTGAGCAATAATATTATCTATTGGCAAAGCAGAAAAATTTGCATTTGCAAGTACTGATACAATAATTATAAATGCTATTAATAAAATTCCTAAAGGAATTAATGTTGCTAATAAAAATTTTTTAGACATATATTTTCCTTTTTTATTTTGATAATAAAATTATATTTTATTTAATTATTTGTTGTCAAACTAATTTTTATTAAAAAACAAAAGAAGTCAATTACTTCTTTTGTTTTTTGTTGGTATTTATTGTTTTTTTGCTATCAACTTTAACACTGCTTTTTTCTGCAAGTGTTTTTTTATTGTTAATCTTTTCATTAACTTTTTTTGTATTTGTTTTTTTAGGATTATTTTTTAACTGCTGTTTTTGTTTGTTTTCAAAAATTTTTGCCTTGTCAGTTTCTGTTAAATTTGGTTTAACTAATTGCTTTTTAGTTTTTGCTTTATTGTTTTTTAATGGTTGAATAATAGGTTCAGGTTTTGATGTTTTTTTTGATTTTCCTTTTAGTAATAACTGACGATTTTTATCGGCAGTTTTTGCAATTAAATTTAACAATTTAACTTTATGTAACCACCAATCTCTACTCCATATTCTTATAATATCCCAGCCTCGAGATTTTAAAAAGTTAGGCCTAAATACATCTCGTTCTAAAATTGAAGGGGAACTATGGAATGCAGTATAATCACATTCTAATCCAAGTAAATATTTATCTATTTTGTTATCATATATAGCTACACTTATTTTATAATCGGTGTTACCCAAATTTGTTTCAACCTTATAACCAAGTTTTTCAAGTTCTTGTTTTATTTGTTCTTCAATATTTCCTAAACTTTTATCTTTTGTAACAGGTTCAAGTTGTGTTCTTAATCCATCTAATAAAATTTTCATTTCTGTAGTACTACCATTTGAAACCGCTCTTACATATTTTAAATAATTTTTAAATATTTTTGGACCAGCATTTTTTGTGCCTTCAACATTAAGTTCTTCTGGTTCAATACTTGTTACTACATAAACTTTTTCTTTTGCACGAGTAATTGCAACATTAAGCCTGTTTTCACCGCCTTCGTTAGAAAGTGGTCCAAAGTGGGCAACAACTTTTCCATATTCATTTTTTGCATAACCAATACTAAAAATTATAATATCTCTTTCATCACCTTGAACATTTTCAAGATTTTTAACAAATATGCTTGTATCTTCTCCGTTTTCTTTTCTGTTTTGTTCTTTTAACATCATATCACGGAATTTAGGGTTTTTATCACATTCGGCATCAATTGCATCTTCAATTGCTGTTTCTTGTTCTGTGTTAAAGGTGATAATTCCAATGCTTTGTTTGTTTTTTCGTGTGTTAAATATTTTTTTAATTATATCAACAACTGCTTTTGCTTCTTCTACATTGCTTCTATTTAACCATTTACCATTCACTTTTATTCGTTGAATTGGTTTTTGACCACGATTTTTACTTGTGTTTGGAGATATTTGCAATCTTCCTTCATAAAAAGCTTGATTTGAAAAATTTATTAATTCCTCATTTTTACTACGATAGTGATATGTTAAATTTGCGCTTTTATATCTTGTCATAGCAAGGTCTAATAAACTTTCAACTTCTAAAGCTACTTGTGTTGTTTGGTCAACTTCATCATCAAAATCACCACCTAAATATCGTTTCATAAATGTAGCAGTTGGTCTTAATTGTTTGCTATCTCCAGCTACTACAATATTTTTTCCTCGATAAATAACAGGCAAAGTATTTTCAATAAAAACCTGTGAAGCTTCGTCAAATAACACAATATCAAATAAGTTTTTAACAAGTGGTAAAATTGTACATACACTTTCTGGTGAAAGTAACCAACAAGGGAACAGTTCGAAAAGATAATTGCCATACATTTCCATAAATTTTCTAATTGGCCACTGATTTTGCTGTTTTGTAATTTGATAAAGAAAATTTTTATTTTCTTTGTCATTTTCAAAATATTTTTTATATTCATCAACAAACATTTCAGCACAGATTTGTTTTGATATATGTTGAAGCTCTCGTTTTAATGAAACTATTCTATTTTTAATATTTTCATAGTCTAAAATTTTAGAAAGTTCATTTTTGTGTAAGTCTTCCATTATTGTTGCTTCGTGATAAACTCTTATAGTTTTTAATTTATCAATAGTTTCTAAATATCTTGCTTTTGTATCTGTTGTTCGGTATGCAAATTTTAAAATAATTTTTTCTTCTTCATTTAGTTCGTTTAATGTTAGTGTAAGCTCACGAAGTTCAACATAATTTTCAAGTGCTTTATATAAAAGTTTTAAATAAAGGGTATTACCATTTAAGATATTATCTATCATCATAGCATATCCATTTTCAGTTAAAACATCTTGTAAAAATTTAAAATCTGCTGTATATTCATCAATTGCTTCAAGCGTTTTATTAAATGATTGTTTAATTTCATTTTCTTTTTTATTTTTTGCTTTTAAAGTAAATGGAAGGGCAGGTAATAAGGCACAACTTGTATAAAAAGTTTTATATGTATTTGGATATGTATTTTTGCCAACAAATTTAACCAACTTATCTAAATTTGTTGTTTGAAGTTTATTATCTATATAATAAGCGATTAATTGTCTTGAATGTGGATATTTTGAAACATCAAACGGAGTAATTCTTGTACTAAGTAATTTTTCTAATTTAGAACGAGTTTGATTTACAATGTGAAATTCAAGGTCACTTTTTAAATTGTCAACAAAAGGATTAGTTGTTTTTGCTTCAACAAAACGATAATATAATTCTGCTTTGTTTTTTTCTTTTATTACTCGTAGATTATCGTTTAATTGTGCATAACTTAATGATAAAAGTTTTTCATTTTTTATCATATTTTGATAAATTGTATATTCATAACTATTTTTGCCAATTACTTGTGAATTACAGTACATTTCTTGTAAACATAATCCAAAAGGTGTTTTTTCAAATAGAACATCACTAATTATTTTTAATTGATTTTCTTCTTGTTTTAATTTATCTTCAATTTCATTAAATTTATCAATGCTTGCTGTTGGTTGAAAATTAATAATTTCATCGTGTGCGGTTTTTACCCTATCATAAAAGGCAGTTTTATTTTTTTCTGCATCTGTTATAAACATAACTTTGTTATTAAGTGTTCCTAATCTGTTATACACAACATCAAGAGCAGCCTTTTTTTGTGAAACAACTAAAACTCGTTTGTGTTTACTTATTGCATCTGTAATAATATTTGTTATTGTTTGCGATTTACCAGTTCCAGGAGGACCATATATAACCATATTACCATTTTTATTAAGATTGTAAATTGCGTTTTCTTGTGCAAAGTCTAAGTTTCCAACAGTAAAAAGTTTGTCATCAACCTTTTTTGCTTTTTTAGGCTCTTTTGTATAAAGAAGTTCATTAATAGCTTCATTAGTTAACCTTCGTTTTTCTAAAAGGGTATAATCATTATATATAGAGTTGGCAAGAGGATATCTTCCAAGTACACAATAGTGTTTAATTTCAATCGGTTGACCAATGCTTGGTTCTCTTCCTTTTTCAAAATCAAACAATCCTTTTCTAGGGCTATATGTTAACTTAATACCAAATTTTCTTAAATAATTAACTACATCTGCAATGGATTTGAATTTGCTTGAAATACTTCCTTTAAATTCCATATCCATATCATCAAGATTTAAACGATGTTGCTTTGCATAAGCTAAAATGAAAACTTTATTTAATTGAACTGGCTCATCGCGTTTTATTTCAATATCTACAGTGTTTTCATCTGGAATATCAATGGTTACAGGGAAAAGAAGCAAAGGTGCTTTTATTGCCAAATCTTTACTAATATAACCCTGTACAAAAGGATAGCCAACAAAAAGTTCATATCTTCCAGTTTCTTTTGCAAATTCTTCTACTTCGCGTTTTAAACTTCTAACTGCACTTATTTGTGATTGTATAATTTTTTTACTTTCTTCTCGTTTTTGTCGTTCAAGTTTAAAACTGGCTGTACTTTTTTCTTTACCTGAAAGTTCTTCTAATTGTTTACTTTCTTTTAAAAACTTGTTTTCTAAACCTAAATTTTTATTTAATCGTGCTTTATCTTCTTTTTTTATAATAGAAAAACTATATTGTTTTTCATTCCATAAAAAACCAATTAAATCATTAATACTTTCAAAATCGCCATCAAATAGTTTTCCAACATCAAAACTGTTTTTTTTGCTTATTCTTTTTGAGTAAAGGCTACGATTTTTTCCGCTTATTTCTACTAATCTTTCTTTATAATATGTATAAATTGATTTCATTTTTCCGCCCCTTAGAAAATATATATTATTATATCAAAGTTATTTTAAAAAATATAGCGAATTATAACAATTAATTTGAAAATTTAATAATACAAACTTTATATAAAAAAATTCACATTTGATTTGTGAATTTTTTATTTTAAAGATTAATATTTAATTATAAATTTTTGGGAAATCTATCACCGCAATATGGGCAGTACCATTCTGTTTCGTTATCAACAAGTTTAGCACCACAATTTGCACATTTTTGCAAGTTGATTTGTTTTTTAAGTTTTTCCTTATTATTCAAAGTTAATTTTTCGCCATCATAGATATAACCTGTTATATATCTTTTATTTATAGCTGTTGTAATTAAACTTTTAACCTCTTTTTCGGGGATTTGTAACTGTGTAGCTATTTCGCTGTTCATTGTTAAATGTTCTTCTTCAATTGCTACAACTACTCTGTTAATCCTTTTCAATGAAGCATATTTTAACCAAATTAATGGCATTCCATAAAACCCAAATGCTACAAAAACAATTCCTAATGCCATTAAGAACCAAATTTTACCAGCAAAAATTGGTATCATAGGAATACCAACAACAAATAAAATTGAACTTACTAATGCAAAAATAAAAAATGATTTTATATCTTTCTTTAACTTATCCATATATATATTATAGTATTAAAACAAAATTTTGTAAACTTAAATTTATAAATTATTAAACTTGCAATCAAAAAATAGTTGTGTTATACTAAAAACATCATATGGAGAGATGGTCGAGTGGTTTAAGGCACACGCTTGGAAAGCGTGCGATGTTAATAGCATCCGGAGGTTCGAATCCTCTTCTCTCCGCCATTGTTTTTTATCACGCATTAGATAGTAAAACTAATGAGATAATTTGATTTAAAAGCGATATAGGGAAATATAATATGGAAAATGAAAAGCAAAATAAAAATGAAAAAAACGAAAATTTGCAGTTGACAGAAAATAAATCATTCAACAAAAAAAACAAGGCTAGTACAACTTTATATGTATTATCTGTTATAACTTGTATAATAACAATTGTTTTGACAATAATTTTCGGCTCAATGGTGTTTGAACATTTGTCAACTACTAACAGTCAAGAAAAACTAGGTACAACTGTGGGGTTAATTGTTTTTCTTGTGTATTTTGGGGTACCTGCACTTTTTACTAGTTCGTTATCCATTTTATTTAGTGTTATTTCAATTATATTAAATAAAGTAAAATTTAAAGTTTTAAAAATTGTTACTTTAGTTTTAAGCATTTTATTGCTAATTATTAATGTTATATTTTTTATTATTATTTAATATATGTTATCAAATTTAATAAGATTAGTAAAATAACATTTTATTAAAAAAATTGTGTAATTTATTGTTGTTTAACTTATTTTAAAAGGTGATATATATGAATTGTTTTGAACAACTTGAAAAGCTTTATTTTAAAAATTTTAAAAATATCTCGCTTAATTACTGGTTAATTTTAGGATGCGGTTTAGTTGATGAAAACATTTTATATAAAACTTTTGATTTTTTAAATGTTTTAAAAGATAATCCAAATTCGCAAAGATTAGATAATATTTATCAAAAATATTATGATGATATACATTCTAGAATTTTAGATTTTTGTGAAACAGATTTAAGTTTTACAAATATTAAAAATATGTTAGAAATAGTTATGCTAATTGACTTGCTTGAAAATGCAGTAGAAGATGGATATAACTATATCAATATATTATCTAGCATTAAAACAAAATATAGAGAAAATTATTTTGAAATAATTAAAAATGCAGATAAGGCAAATTTATCTACTGATGCAAGGCGTATTAAAAGCTTTGAAAAAAATGTAGTATATGATGATTGTGTTAAAAGATATTTAGTTTTAAAAAAATGGCATAATATTTTACATTATGAATTTTTAGATAATTTAAACAAATTTATAACAGTTTGCAAAAAATTTATGAGGGAAGGTTTTGAGGATTCATACTATAGATTTTTTTATATAATTGATAAAATTGTTTATAATAAGTTTAAAAATAGTTTTGTTAATATAAAAGATTTAAAATATGTTATTTTGTGCGAATTATATTCTCCTATAAAAAATAATTTTGGGGGAAAAGCTTTTGAATTAGCTAAACTGTATGTTAATGGTTTTAAAATTCCAGAAACATATGTTATATTTGTAAACTGTAACAATTTTGATTTGAATGTGTTAGATAAAAATAAAAAATATGCTGTAAGAAGTTCTGCCAATATTGAAGATGGTGAAAATAAATCATTTGCCGGTATGTTTGATAGTTTTTTGAATGTTTCTTTTGATGATTTACCACTGTATATACAAAAAGTAAAGGATTCTGTAAATAACAATAAAGTTAAAACATATTTAAAAAACACCAATTCAACTCAGCCACAAATGGCTGTAATAATTCAAGAGTATAAAGAGCCAGACATTGCTGGTGTTTGGTTGGGTAACAATGTTAAAAGTGGTATATTAGAATGGGTGTACGGAAATGGAGAAAAGTTGGTTTCGGGGCGTACTACCCCTAATACTGAAATATGGAATAATAAAACAAATGAACCAAATTTTCTTAAAATTAACAATAGTTACATTGGGAAAACTATGTTAAATGCGCAAAAGATTTTATATAAAAATAATAAAAAGTTATCTGATATCGAATGGTGTGTTATCAATAACGAGTTAATATTTTTACAGTTTAGACCTGTTACTAAAACGGTAAAAATAAAATCACGAAAAACAAAACTTAATGAAATTAAGGGAATAGCTTGTAGCCCTGGAATTGTTACTGGAAAAGTTAGATTTGTTGAAAAGTTGGAAGATGTTAAAAATTGGAATAAAGATGATATATTATATGTTAGTTATACATCGCCAGAGTGGATAGACCTGATGATAAAAGCAAAAGGTATAATAAGTGTTTGGGGCGGTTTTTATGTCACGCTGGAATAGTTGCAAGAGAATTTGATATACCTTGTGTTTGTGGAATTGGTGATAAAATTTCTGAATTAAACGGAAAAGTAATTGAATTAAATGGTGAAACAGGAATAATAAAATTAAAACAGAATTTATAATGGAGTGATTAATGAGTAAAGAACAAAATATTATAGATTTTTATGTGTTGTGTAATAGATTAAAATATGTGCTTCGTTCTGGTTGGATATCGTGGAATGTAAAGGCTGATAGATTAGAAAGTGTAGCTGAACATATATACGGTGTTCAAATGCTTGCAATTGCAATTTGGTCTGAATATAGCTATAATATAGATTTAAAAAAAGTTTTGATGATGATTTCGGTTCACGAATTAGAAGAAATAATTATTGGCGATTTAACGCCTTTTGATTTGGATAAAAAAACTAAAAAAGAAAAAGGACATCAAGCAGTTGAACAGATTTTAAAAAATTTATCAAATGCAGATGAAATAAAAAATTTGATTTTAGAATTTGATGAATGTAAAACACCAGAGGCTGTTTTTGCTAATTGTTGTGATAAATTAGAATGCGATATTCAATGCAAACTTTATGATGAAAAAGGTTATGTGTGTTTAGAAGAACAGAAAAATAATAAATATTTAGAAGTTGAATTAGTAAAACAGTTTATAAATGAAACAAAAAATTGGTCTAAAGCTTGGTTGAAATCTAGTCAGCAACTTTACAATTATGATGAAAATTTTTTAAAAGTTTCGAATTATGTTGTTAACAATAAAATAAGTAATGAAATAAAAACAAACTAATTTATTAAAAACTGTAATAAATTAGTTTAAATAAGTAATTAGTAAATAATTAGTTTAGTTTTAAAGATTATTTTTAAATTTTATTTTCATTAAACAAATAGTAATAATCAAAGATATAAATGTAAAAATAATTCCTAAAATAAATATAAGTAAAAATGAATTAAAAATAAAAAATGTGCAAATCGTTATTAATCTTAAAATAAAACAAGCAATATTTTTATATAGTACACCTATTGAGGCACAATCATCTTTTTTTATTTGTGAAAAAAACTCGTCTTGCATTGTAATATAAGAGAATAAGTAAGATAAACCACATAAAACGCTTGCAATGGTTATAATTAAATTATCTTTAAAAATTATTAATAAAACAATTGAAGTTGTAAATAATACAAAATAAATTGACATTGAAACTACTTGTAAATTGTGTGTTTTAAACCACTTACATAAATAATCTATGGCTATTTCTATTAAATAAGTGCAAGCTATAGCAATACCTATAAGTTCAATTGAAGCATTAACAGTGTATATATATATTGGAACAATCATACTACTGATGATATATCCAACTGCAGAGAACATCCAAAATACAAAGTATAAATTATAAAATTTATTTTTAGGATAATTATTTATTTTTATTGTATTGGTTTTTGGTAAATTTTTTGATATTTTTATTAAAGGTAACAAACTAATTAAATAAAAGAAAGTTGCACTTATACAAACAAACAAAAGTGAATTAGAAAAATTTGCCGTTAATATATATGTTGAAAATAAAGTAAAAATAAAATAACTAAATGAAAAAAATGCATCAAATTTAGCCATATTTATTTTTTCGGTTGAGTATGTGTAAAAATTTTCAATAGGAGTATAATAAAAGCCTTGTCCAAAACCTGCTGTTAATGCTAAAACAACAACTAAAAATAAATTAAAGTTAAACAAAGCAATTAAAATTGGTGTTGCTAAAAACAACAAAATATGTACCATTAAAAAACTTATGTTATATTTTAAAATTAATTTATTAAAACATACAAGGCTTAAAAGATTAGCTAAACAATATATTGTAACATATAAAAAGGCTAAACTTAGGTTTTGCATATATTGAAGAATTAAAACTGGTACAAAAACTTTAACAATACTATCTGCAATTCCGTTTAAAAAATTGTGTAAATAAATTGAATTTTTATTTTGCATATTTAACCTTTAATTTGGTTTAAATTTTTTGTAACTTTATGATATCAACTTAATAAAATAAAGTCAAGTTTGTGTGTGATAAAAAATTTTTATATTGAAATGGAGATATTATGATTGTAAAAATTTGTGCTATTAAAAACATTGAAGATGCGAATAAATGTTTATTATGTGGGGCTGATATAATTGGATTATTAATTGGACAAAAGCATAATAGTGATGATTTTATTTCAAAAGAAACAGGTAAAGATATTATAAAATTTATTGATAAGCGTTGTAAAACTTGTTTGGTAACACATTTGACAAATGCTGATGAAATTATTAAATTATGTAAGTATTTACAAAATGATTTTTTACAATTACATTCTAATATTGATGAAAACCAAGTAAAAAAAATAGTAAATGAATTACCAAAATTAAAACTTATAAGGTTGATAAGTATTTTAAAAAACGGTGAAATACTTACTGATATTTCTAGTATTAAATATGTTAATTATTATATAATAGACAGTATAGATTTGGTTCAAAATAAAGTAGGTGGTACTGGAATTAAAAGCGATTGGTATAAATGTGCTGAATTAATTAAAATTTTAAATAAGCCCACTTTTTTAGCTGGTGGCTTAACGGCAGAAAATGTAAAAGATGCAATAAAAATAGTAAAACCTTTTGGTGTTGATGTTAACACCGGTTGTAAAAATGATTTAGGACAAAAAGATTTATATAAAATAAAACAGTTTATAAAAAATGCAAAAAAATTGATAATATCAATTAAAAATTAAATCTTTAATTAATTTTTATAATACATATTTGACTTTTTTAATAAAAAAAGATAGATTTAAAATAGTATACATATTTTAGGGGGATAAAATGAATAAAAAATATGAACCATTATTTACACCGTGGAAAATAGGAAATTGTGAAATAAAAAATAGGATTGTTTTATGTCCTATGGGCGGAACCTCAATATTTGGTTGGATGGAGCCTCATCATTTTGATAAAGATGCTGCTGATTTTTTTATGGACCTTGCAAAGCATGATGTGGGGCTTATAATACCTGGAATTGCACCGCTTAGAAATATGATTGGGAATAGGTGGCTTTATAAAGCCAATGGTGCATTTAGAAAGTTAAAACCTTATATGGAAGAATTGCATAAAACTGGTGCAAAATTGTTTATTCAATTAACTGCAGGTTTTGGTCGTTCTTTTTCAATACCTAATTCACTTGTTCCAGTGATAAAATGTAAGTTATTAAAAGGAATGTTAAAACCTATTATAGATGTTGACCGCTTATGTGCTTCACCAAGCAAATTGCCTTCACGATGGTATGATAAATATACCTGTAGGGAATTAACAGTTAAAGAAATTCAACAAATGATTGATGCATTTGCAAAAACTGCAAAGAAATGTAAGGATGCAGGGGTTGATGGTGTTGAAATACACGCTGTTCACGAAGGTTATTTGTTAGACCAATTTACAACAACATACACTAATCACAGAACAGATGAATATGGTGGAAGTTTTGAAAACCGATATCGTTTTGCGGTTGAGGTGGTAAAAGCAATAAAAGCTATGTGTGGTTCTGATTATCCAGTTTCGTTAAGATATTCTGTTGTAAGCAAAACAAAAGGATTTGATTCGGGTGCTTTACCTGGTGAAAAATTTAAAGAAGTAGGTCGTGATATGACTGAAAGTGAAAAAGCTGTAAAATATTTACAAGATGCTGGTTATGATATGTTGAATTGTGACAACGGAACTTATGATGCTTGGTATTGGGCGCATCCACCTGAGTATATGCCAACTAATTGTAATTTGGAAGATGTTGCACATATTAGACAATTTACAAATATCCCTGTTGTGTGTGCTGGTCGTATGGAAGCTGAAGTTGCTGCAAAAGCAATAAAGGATAAACAAATTGATGCTATGGGTGTTGCTAGACAATTTTTAACTGATAGTCATTGGGTTACAAAACTTAAAGAAGACAGGTTAGAAGATATTATGCCTTGTATATGTTGTCATAATGGTTGTTTTCCTTTAGCGCATTATAAAGATGTTGCTTGTGACACTGCAATGGAAAATTCTGCACATATGGCAAGATGTGCTTTAAATCCAACTACAATGGATAATGGCAAATATGATATAAAACCGGCTAAAAAATCTAAAAAAGTTGCTGTTATTGGTGGTGGAGTTGGTGGAATGGAAGTTGCAAGAATTGCAACTATTCGTGGACATAATGTTACACTTTATGAAAAAACTGATAAATTAGGTGGCGTTTTTATTCCTGCTTCTGCTTTATCATTTAAAGAAAAAGACAGAAAATTAATTGAATGGTATCGTCGTCAAATTAAAAACTTAAAGATTAATGTTAAATTTAATACTGAAATTACAGATGTAAACACTTTGGATGCTGATGAAATTATTATTGCAACAGGTGCTACTGCTCGTAAGTTAAAAGTTGAAGGTAGTGAAAGATGTATTGATGCGGTTGACTTTTTAAATGGTACCGAAGTAGGAGAAAATGTTGTTATAATTGGTGGCGGTTTAACTGGTTGTGAAATTGCTTACGAATTGTTTTTGAAAGGGAAAAAACCAGTGATAGTTGAAGCTAAAAACGATTTAATGGCAGTTAGTGGCCTTTGTTTGGCAAATTCTTCGTATTTAAGAGATTATTTTAAATATAAAAAAGTTCAAGTATTCTTAGAAAGTAGTGTTCAAGAAATAAATAAAAATAGCGTAATTATTGTTGATAAAAATGGGGAACAACATAAAATTAAAGCAGATTCAGTTATTACAGCAATTGGTTATAATCCAGCACCTTTAGTAAAACCTGCAAAAAATATTCATATTGTTGGTGATGCATTAAAAGTTGGTAATTTAAGAACTGTTGTTTGGCGTGCATGGGAAATTGCAGAAAAAATTTAATTATAAAAGCACTTTAGTTATTTATTATTTAAGTTAAATAATTGATTTTTATATCCTTAATTTAGTTTAATTAATTGTTAAATAATTTTTTCAAATAAAAAAAGCTTTACTTTTTGTAAAGCTTTTTTATTATTGATTAATTTATAATTTAAAAACACTTTATTTATAATTTATTATAAATTAATTAGGCGTAAAATTTTCCCTCCGATAATCATAAAAATCAAGTCTAAAATCCAAACTATGGTAAATCCAAAAATTATACGAATTAAACCAGCAACAATTTTTCCTTCAGTAAAACGGGTAACAGCACCACAAATCCATGATGTTATAGGAATAATTGCAAGAATAATGCTAACTATTCTACCTAATCCAAAATAATCTTTTGAATGTTTTGCCATAACAAATCCTCCTTCATTAGTATAATATTTATATTACTATTTAATAAAAAATATGTCAAATAATATTTTATAAAGTAATATTAATTTAAACAATTAAATTTAAAATTCTATTTTTAACATAAATAATTTTCTTTGTTGGTGTTTGTGCAATATTAGGAAGTTGATTTTTTAATTGAGTTATAACTTCTGCTTGTTCTGCATTGTTTGCAACTTTTATTACGCCTTTTAATTTACCATTAATTTGAACAGGAAGTTCTATAATGTCTTCAATACATTTCTTTTCATCAAAATCCGGGAAAGATTGTTTTAATATTGATTGTTTAAAAATTTGTTCATACATTTCACTTGTAATAAATGGTGCAAAAGGATTTAATACAATTAAAAATTCCCGCAATTCTTCTTTAGTTATGTATTTATCTTGTTTTACTGTGTTAACAAATATCATCATTTCTGCAATTGCGGTGTTGTGTGTAAAGTTTTCTATTGCTTCAGAAACTTTTTTAATTAATTTATTTAAAATAACTTGATGTTTATCAGAAATGATTGACTCATCTGTCATTATATTTGGTAAATCCCAAACATTTGATATAAATTTTACGCAACCCTTAATACCTTGTTCATTCCAAATAGTATTTTGGTCGTATTCACCACTAAACAAAGAATAAAGCCTGAAAGCATCTGCGCCATAAGGTTTTAAAATATCCATAGGGTCAACAACATTGCCAAGTGATTTACTCATTTTATTTCCATCTGCGCCAAGAACTAAACCGTTACACAATCTTTTCTTAAAAGGATATTCAAAAGGTACAGCCTTTATATCGTATAAGAAATGATGCCAAAAACTTGCATAAAGCATATGTCTTGTTACATGTTCATCTCCACCAGTATAAAGGTCAACAGCACCCCAATATTTTAACTTCTCTTGAGAAGCAAGTTCGTTATTGTTGTGTGGGTCAATAAATCGTAACCAATACCAACTTGAACCTGCCCAGTTAGGCATTGTGTCAGTTTCTCTTTTTGCATTTGCTCCACATTTTGGGCATTTGCAATTAACCCAATCTGTTGCTTTTGCTAATGGACTGTTTCCATTATCATCTGGTTTGTAATCCTCAATTTCTGGTAATTTTAACGGTAAATCATTTTCATCAAGGGCTACATATCCACAGTTAGGACAAATAACAACAGGGAATGGTTCTCCCCAATATCTTTGTCGGTTAAAAGACCAATCTTGCATTTTAAAATTAATTTTTCTTCTACCTAACTTTTTATCTTCAAGATATTTAATCATTAATTGTTTTGCTTCATCTGTGTTTTTATTATTTAAGAAATCGCTATTAATTAATTTTCCATCACCTGTGAATGCTTGTTTATTTATATCTCCGCCCTCTATAACTTGAATGATTGGTATGTTAAATTTTTGGGCAAACTCAAAATCTCTTGTATCGTGAGCAGGAACCGCCATCAATGCACCGGTACCATAACCCATCATAACATAATCTGCAACAAAAATTGGTATTTTTGCGCCATTAACAGGATTAATTGCTTTTATTCCAACAATTTCTACACCAGTTTTATCTTTTGCAACTGTTCTATCAAAAGCTGATTTATGTTTTACTGTTTCTTGATAATTAGTAATTTCTGAAATATTTTGAATTTTATTTTTTAATTGTTCTATTATTTTATGTTCTGGTGCAATAGCCATAAAAGTAACACCAAATAAAGTATCTGGACGAGTAGTATAAACTGTTAACTTTTCTGCGGTGTTTTCTAAATCAAAATCAATTTCTGCACCTTCTGATTTTCCAATCCAATTTCGTTGCATTGCTTTTACATATTCTGGAAAATCACAATTTTCGTGGTCTTTTAGCATATGTTCAGCATATTCAGTCATTTTTAAATACCAAACATCTCGCTCTTTTTGTTCCACCTTTCCGTGACATCTGTCACATTCACCATTTTGACTGTCTTCATTGCTAAGTGTTGTTTTGCAGTTAGGGCAAAAGTTAACAATTCCGTGTTTTCTATATGCTAATCCGTGATTTAAAAGTTGAAGAAAAATCCATTGTGTCCATTTATAATAATCTGGGTCACAAGTTGCAAATTGTCTGTCCCAATCATAACTCATACCCAAACTTTCCAATTGATTAGTAAAATTTTTTATATTATCATTAGTTACTTTCAGTGGTTGTTCACCAGTTTTAATTGCGTAGTTTTCTGTTGGTAAACCAAAAGCGTCCCAACCAACAGGGTATAAAACATTAAAACCTTTTAATCTTTTATATCTTGCTATAACATCGGTTGGGATATTAGCTTTAACATGCCCCATATGCAACCCTTTTCCGCTTACTCCAAAAAATTCAGTTAATACATAATAGGTTGGTTTAGGGTCAAAATCAATAGCTTTGAAACTTTTTTCATCTCTCCATATTTTTTTCCATTTTTCTTCAATTTCTTTAAAATTATATTTAGACATAATATTTCCTTTTTAAGTGTAATAACAAAAAAATTATAACACACATAAAAAACTTTTGCAATTGTATTATTTTAATAAAGAATTAAATTTATAATTTTAAAATACCTAAGATTAAAAAAGAAGTTTCCATATTTTATTTTGGGTTTTTGGTTATTTATGTTTAATTTGTTTTGTTTTAGGAGCAATATTTGTAAATAAATATGTTATGTTTAACAATTATTTTTGCATTTAATGTTTTACTTCCTCAATATCTACAATCCGAATTGGGTATTGAACCTTTGTATGCTTCTTTAACATTATTTCCAGCAATCTTTTTATCATGTATAATTTCACCTATAGCGGGTAGATTGTATGATAAATATGGTGCTAAATGGTTGTTGATAACGGGATATTGTTTAATAACTGTGTTTGCAGTTTTATTAGCTTTATTTATTAATAGCCCAAGTTTAATTTTAGTTGGTGCTTTATTTGTTCCGATTATTCTTGGTTCTGCTTTGATAATAGGGCCAGTTCAAAGTTATGGTTTATCTTCTCTTAAACCAGAAGAAAATCCACATGGCGTAACTATTTTTAGCACAGGTTTTCAAATAGCTGGTTGTTTGGGTGCATCTTTATTTGCTAATGTTTATTCTTCATTAATGCAAATAAATAATAACAGTGCTTTTTTAATTGTTGGAATTATAATTGCAATATGCTCAATTTTTGGATTAATATTATCAATAATTTTAAATAGAATAAAAAAGAATTTAAAATTAGCTCAAACAGAAAATGTTGAAGAATTTAAAATTAAAATTCCTACACTTAGAGAAATTATGAAAACAGAAGTTTATTCTGTTGATGCAAATGCAAGTATTTCAGATGTTATGAATTTATTTATAACTAAAAAGATTAGTGGTTGTCCTATTGTTGAAAATAAAAATAAACTTGTAGGTTATATTAGTGATGGAGATATAGTAAGATTTTTATCTAAAAATGAAACAACATTTAAAAGTGTTTATACATATAATTTGATAGATGGTTCTGCTGGAGAATTTGATTCAAAAATGATTGAATTACTTAATTTAAAAGCCATTGATGTTGCTTCAAAAGATATGTTTTGGGTTGATATTAATCAAGATTTAGCAGAAGTATGTAAGGTTTTGGCAGATATGCATAAGAAGAAAGTTCCAGTTATGGAAAATGGAGTTTTAGTGGGTGTAATTACAAGAAGTGATATTACTAAATATATAATGAAATTTAGTGTTACACAAATGAAAAAATTGCTAAAAAAAGTGAAAATTTAATTTTGAAACCGCAAAGTTAAATAGTATGTTACTGTAAATAATTTGTTACAAAGTGTATGGAATAATAATGTTAACTTGTAAATTTTATACATAAAAATAAAAAACAGATAATAA
>CALWTF010000002.1 GCA_944384415.1 uncultured Clostridia bacterium
AAAAATGCCGAAAATTAAAGAGCGAAGATTAACACTTGGAATGTCTGGTTCACAATTAGCGCAATATTTGGGAAAAGATAAAAGAGATATCTCAAAAATTGAAAACTATTATTTTTTACCAACAAAATATGATTTAGAAAATATGCTAAAAGTGTTAAATTGTGATGTTTTAGAATTATATGACAAAAACGAGTTGCCAATAGAAATTATTCAAAAAATTAATGATGTTGAAAATAATATTAAAAAATATAATGTCGCGACTGTGAAAACTTGTGTCGCGACAAAAAACAAGGGTAATTCTCGAGTAGATACATATAACTTTTGTGTTCGTGTTCACAGAAGCGAATTTCCGCTATTAACAAAAAACACACTTTCTGAATGTGGTTATAACAGTTTGCGTGAGTTTTTATGCCAGGCTTACGAAGTATTACAAAAGCGTTATGAAAAAATAAAAATAGAGGCTTCCGATTTGAACGCCGAGAAACCTCTAAGTGCATAGAAAATGACACTATTTTTATTTTATCACATTAAAAAAAATTTGTCAAATTATTTGGAGGTATTTATGGAAACAAATGTAATGGAATTAAACAGCTTACTCGCTGATTCAATTATTGAAATCGAAGAGGAACACAATATTTGGGACAATAGCATTTTGCAATTATTTCAAGAAATAGCAGAAAGATTTCAAGGTAAAATAGCAAGCGTAAAAGATAAAACAAAAAAACAAAAGGAAATTTCAATTATGAAAAAATTATTTTTCATAAACGGCAATAGAGTTAATGAGATATATTTTAGGCTACAAACAAAATTGTTAAAAGCTAAAATGTTTGGAATTATTAAGCCAAACAAACAAGAATATTTTTTAGGGGGAAATTATGGCAAATAATAAATTTACATTTTATGAAAGTTATTTACAAATGCTTGAACCACTTTCAACAGCAAAAGAAAAGTTAGAACTGTTAATGTCGGTTATTAAATATGCTTTGTACGGCGAAGCACCGAATATTAAGGGTGCTTTATTGTCTGTATTTCTTGCTATAAAACCAAATATAGATAACGACCAAAAACGGCGAGAAATTAATCGTTCAAATAAAATTGGAAAAACAACAACAAACAATAACGAAACGGAACGAAATGGAACGAACAAAAACGAAATGGAACGAAACGGAACGAACAAAAACGAAATGGAACGAAACGGAACGAAATGGAACGAACAAAAACGAATGCTTACCGACGCGCGCGCGCAAGAGAGAGAGAAAGAAATAGAGAAAGAAATAGAAATAGATATAGAGAGAGAGAAAGAAATAGATATACAAAAATCACCACCTTTAGTAAAAGCTGGTGAAACACTTTCTCTCTCTCAACAAAAATTTAAAAATAATTTTCCCAATAAAAATGTTGAATTAAAATCAATTGAAGATAAAAAAATTGATTTGAATATTAACATTGATAAGCTTATTGAATCAATTAAACAAAGTAATTTCTTACTCAATTCAGACAATCTTGATTTATCTTGGTGTTATAGCCATTATGAAGAAATCATTGCTGGTAAATATAAAAATTTTAAAAATAAATCTTTAGACCCAATAGCAATACATACAAGACAGTATACAAAAGAAGAACTTGACAATATTTTTACCAATATTGAAGATTGTGTAATTTGAAAAGAAGCTATTAAAAAAGTGATTTTTTGCCCTATTCAGATAACCTTGATTTATCCTGGTGCTATAGCCATTTTGAAAAAATTATCTCAGATAAATATAAAAATTTAAAAAAATCTTTTTGTAGGAGTTAAAATTGTGAAAAAAATAATAGTTTATCTAGCTGTTACCGATGACATACTTTCGTTACCTATAGCTTTATTTGATAACTTGTATGAAATTGGTATATGGGAAAACTGTTCAATTAAGGAAATTAAGCAAAAAATTAAACTAAAAATTAAATCTCAAAAAAATAATTGCTTTTTTATAAAAGTGGAACTACTTTTTTAAAATTTTTTAAAAAATCTTTATTATCGTAGATAATAAAAAATTAAAATTTTATTAAAAAAAGCGTAAAAAATACCCTTTTTGGCAGGGTTTGAAAAAAATGGGTGTATAATTATATATATATATTATATAAATTTTAAGGAGTGTGCGGTATGTCAAAAGTTAAATCTAAAAAAACATTTATAAAATCAAGTAAAAAAAGTTTTAAAGGAATTGTTTTTGGAACTGTTATTGCAACAGTTCTTGTAACAAGCGCTTTGGGTATTGGTGGATATTACATGAGCGAATGGATAAGAGGAGCTTATACGGATAGTGTTGTTGGAACATATCAACTTTCAACAATAACCATTGATGACACAACAGTTACAAGGTCGCAGTGGGAGAAAATGGAAGAGCAAAATGATTATAACCAATATTTTGCAGATTTGTTCGAGTTCTCTGAAAATGGTTTAATCATTAAAAATTCAGAAGTTTTTGCAACATTCGTTCAAGATGGTAAAACATTAAAAGTTGTTGTTCCAGAAATAGCTAATGCTGGAAAAGTTAGTGAAATCGAAGCAACTACAGATGGCAACAAAGTAACTTACAAAGTTCACACTACAACCACTGATGAAGATGTAACAACTGAAAGCACTACAGTTATGGTGCTTGAAAAAGTTGTAACTGAATAAACATTTTGCTTTGTAGTTATTAAAAGGGGAATATATGGCAAATAAAAAATATTTTATGTCAAATGTGATAATAAATACAGGTAAAATTTGTTTAATAATTTTATGTGTAGTTGCTCTTATTTTAGACATTTTGTATGTTTATTTTCGCTATATTGACCCAAGTAAAACTATCACCATAAACAATATTGGAAATCAAGTTGCCATAGATACCATAACTGATGCAGAAGGTTTAACTGATGAAGAAAAACGAGCTTTAGAAAATCGAACCCTTTTCACTGTGAATATGTATGACAATACAAACAAAAATGGCATTTTTCTTGGTGAAATGCAAATGAATTATTTTATGAGTTACAACTTGTCAACTACTGATTATCGTTCTTCTGGTGTTCAGTGGGCAATAAACATTGAACTTTTTGAGAAAGAAGTTGATTTGTTTAAAGTAGGTTATAACTCTAATTATGACAATATGTATTCAATTATGGAGTATGAAACAACAGATGGCGTTTCTTGGAATGGCAAAATTGAAGAAATGTCTATTGCAACAGCTTTAGAACGAGATAAGGAATATATCATAAAAATTGATAATCAACCATATTCGATTATTTTGAATGGAACATATACAAAAAGCGAGCCATTATGGGGCTTTTTGTGGAATGTGGAAAATACATATAACTATAATTTCCAAGATTTATTTTTATTACTGCTTCAAGCTACCCAAACCAACAGTAAAGGTGTTGGTACCAGATATTTGCAAATAGATTTGTCGGAATTTTTTACTGTTAAAAAATTTAATTCAGAAACTGGTGTTTTTGAACCACAGCAATCTGATATTGTTAAAAATTATTGTGTTGTAAAAATCAATTATTCAAAAAATGGAGCAGTTTCTAGCAATCAATCATTGTTTAATATTATTGCTAACAACCCAAGTTTTGATGTGGATAATAACGAAATAAGCACAGAATACTGGAATGCTACAATAACTTACGATTTAAGCGATAGTGATTTATCATACAGATATAGTGAATTATATCAAGGTTATTTTGTGTCAGCTAGTCAAGATTTAATTGTAAAATTTGCTAATATGCCAAGCTCTAAAATTGATGTTGTGATTAATTTAGATTCCGATTTTATAAAAAACCACAATTATAATATTATTGGCTTAGATTATAATGCTTTTCAAAATTTAAAATTAAATTCCTTAACAATTAAAAGTGAAGAACTTGCGACTTTAACTTTGCTTGATTATTGCCTAGCTGATACCAACATAAAAACATTAAACTATACTAATACAATAACGCTTATTAAATCAAACACTGCAATAAATAACGATTGCGTGGAGGTGGTATTATGAGCTTAACAAACCTAGCTGGTTTATTTGATTGGTTTAATCAAGTTGGCGATATAGTAATTTATGGAATGATTGCCATTATTGTTGTAATTTGTTCAATTATGTTGATTAAAAATAAGGAATCACGAAAAGTTTTTGGTTATATTTGTGCTTTTGTAATACTGTGTACAGGTGTTTTTAGCGCATTTGGTTTATACGATGAAATTAATAGTAAAAGCTCGATTAATGGTTCATTGGATATACATAATCAATTTGTAAAAAACAGTTATTATTACAATGTTAGTTCTCTTGAATTATATGCGGATAACACAGAAGCGGATTTATATAAAACCATAATTGAAAGCGAAAAAATAGAAAATTTTGATGGACAGACAAAAAATTATGAAGTTGTTTTTAACGACTATGAATTAATAAATCAAGCAACGATTAATGCTGGTAGTATTTACATAATTTTACCATATGAATTTTATAACACAGAGGGAACAATAAATGTTGCTTTTGACTTGTACCTTTTAATTAAATTTTTATCAAATAAAACAACATTAGAAGTCTGGTGTTATGGTAACACTGAATGCCAATATATTGAACAATATTTTGCTGATTATGGCTTCAGATTATATGTAAACGAAATTTAATTAAGGAGAATTTATGAGTAAAAGAAACAGTGCAAAAAGAATAACTGGAATTATTTTTAGTGTTGCTTTTATAGCTGTGTTTTTATTTGGTTTAATTTGGGCTATTATTAATTGGGAAACTGTTAAACAATCATTATCAGGAACTCAATTATATACTGCAGAACAAGTAGAACAAATAAAACAGCAAAGCTATAATGAAGCTTTGAAAGATAAAGACAGTTACTTGGAATTAATTAATAGTTTGCGTGATGAAAAAACTAATTTAACAGATGAATTAAGCCAGGCAAAAAACAATATCAATTCGTTGAAAAATTCAAACCAAGAATATCAAACAAACATTGAATTATTAACAGAACAGAAAATAAAGTTGGAATCTGATGTTGCCAATTTGCAAGCAATTAATAATCAAAATGAGAATAACATAGCAAGTTTAAATTCTCAAGTATCCGTATTGCAAAAAGAAGTTGAAAATTTAACAACTGTCGGAGAAGAAAAAGATAATTTAATTGTTCAAAAAAATATTCAAATTTCTAACTTACAAGAAACAATTAATCAATTACATATAACGAATGAATTAAATAATCAAAGTATTATTAGCTTGAATAATCAGATAAAATCTTTGAATACGCAGATAGCTGAAATGACAACTCAAGTTCAAAACAATAGTAGTATTGTAAGTTCTTTAAATAAAAAAATTGCAGATTTAGAAAAATCATTAGCTTATTATGAACAGTATATTGGAAGTTTAGAAACAGATGAGCAAGTTGTAGCAACTTTCGAGTTTGATAGAAGTGTATATAATATTCAAATTTTAAATAAAAATTCTACTGCCAGTGTTACTAATCCACAATCAACTGATTATGTAATATTTAATTATTGGACTGTTAATGATGAAAAAATAGATTTAGCAACATATTCAATTTCTACAAATACAAAATTTGTAGCGAATGTAACATATAGGTATGATGTTAAATTTATAGTTGATGGTTTAGATTATGATTCGCAAATTGTAACATTAAATGATACTCCTGAAATTCCTATAGAACCAGCAAAGGAAGGATATCAATTTGATGGTTGGAGTTTGAATGGTATCGATATTATTGAAAATATTGTTACTGAAGTAACAGGGAATATTACTTATTATGCCGTATTTACTAAAATTCACACCGTAACATTTGTTGATAATAGTGAAATATTATCTACACAATCAGTAAGAAATGGTGAGTATTGTGATGACCCTGATAATCCAGTTAAGGTAGGATATGTTTTTAAAGGTTGGTCTATAAATAATTTTGATATTATAGATGTTTCTAACTTTAAAATTATGCAACAAACTATATTTTTTGCTCTTTGGAGTGTCGAAGAATATACAGTTGAATTTAGAGTTGATGAAAATCTGATAGAAACTCAAAAGGTTGAATATGGACACTTTGCTGTACAACCAACAAGTATAAATAACTTAAAAGGTTGGTCTGTAAATGGTTTTGACATAATAGATGTTACGACATACGAAATTACCGAAAACACGATTTTTTTAGCGATTTTATATGAAAATATAACATTATTTTCGGGAGAAAAAGAGGTTGTAAATGTTGAAAATGCATATTCTGAAAATATTTGTAATGCTGAATATAATTTAAATTTTGATAATTTATTAACAACTGACAAAATAATAGTTACTTTTAGTGTTGTTGGTATTTTTATAGGTCCTGACCAGGCTGAACCTACATATTATTGGAATGGAGAAGGATTTAGTTTATCAAGTAGTTCTGTTGGTGATTTAATTGTTAATTCAGAAGAAAATTTTTTTGTTGAAAATTTATATTATGTAAATGGTGCATATATAAAAATTAACTGTCTTAACAATGGTATATTAACTATACAAACATCTGGTGGTTATGTTGATTGTGGCTTTACAAAACTAACAATTTCGAAAATAGAAATTTTGAGATAAAATTAAAAAACAGACAAGGAGTAATTATGGATTTTTTTCAAGGTTTATTTGCGATGATTTTAGGTGCTGGAGCAATGTGGGGCTTAAGTTTGATTGATAGTATACATAATTTTTTATATGGTTGGTTTTAAAAATAAGGCTTTAAGCCTTATTTATTATTTACTAAGGAGAATATATGGGAAAAAGAATTGATTTGTCTGTTGAAAAAGTAGGTAAAAAAACTAAACCTAAAAGAAATTCTACAATAAACCATAAACGACCAGTTATAAATTCTAATAGTTCACCTTTAAATAGAATGTCTTATATACCTTGGGGTAGAACACTTACAACAAATGATAATTATTTAGGTAAACAAAAAACTGGCTCAAGTAAAACCCGACCAGTTGTAGTTGTAGACAATAATAGGAAAAATGAATTAGCTGTTGTTCCGCTATCTTCAAAAAATGGTAAAAATCGAACTGAATTAAAAGGGTATCAAAACACTAAAACCAAACAAAAAACTTATTATAAACATTATTTAGAAATTGAAGATGATAAAGGTCTGCCTATTAAAGTTAATAACAAGTTTAGAGAAAATCATAAGAATATGGATATATCTCATAAAGATGTAGAATTAATTAGAGATACACTTTTTAAAAAATCTAAAACAAAACAATTTAATATTAAGCAATTAGATAAATTTAAAAAACGAAAATAAAAAAGAGCCATTCATACGGCTCAAGTGCTTATAAACAAAATTTATAAGCCTGGTTAAAAAAGAATTGCAGTTCGGACATTTTGTCCATATCTTGTTAAACAAGACCAAAGCAATTCTAAATTAATAGTAACATATTTTAAACAAAAAGTCAACACAAAAGAGCAAAAAATATGCCAAAGTTAAATAAAACTTTTAATTAAATTTAAAGCAACAAAGCATTAATTTAAATAAATAAAATTTCATCAAATTTTACTTAAAACTACAAAATCAAGGAAAAGTCAAAGCGCTTAAAAAATAAATATTAAAAAATAATTATATATACTAAAGTATATATAAATTTTGGCGCGTGGGGGTGGCGTGGACATTATTTTACGATATATACTGATTGGTATTTCGATATATTTTTTTGTAACAATGTTTAGCAAGCTTTTTATATTTTATTGGCAAAAGGGCTATGATGAGAGAAAAAAGAAGAAAGAAGAACGCAAACAAGAAAAATTAAAATGGAAATATGCTCACATACAAAATGGAAATCCATTGTTGGAAAGAATAATATCAAATAAATTTATTATTTTTAAAGGCGATTTAGGAAAGGGAAAAACTTTAACAATGAATTTAACCAGTCATTATATATGGCAAAAATTAGTATTTGAAAATCAAAAGAATAATCGTTATCAAAAAATTATGAACCCGGAATATTCTTCACAATGGTATAACTTAGAAAAAAATAGTTTGCTACCAATATATACTAGCCCTAATTTAGATTTTGTAAAAAATATAAAAAAACAAGCTTTTAAATCACAAGATTTAATCCCATATATAACCTTGCAAAAACAAGCAATATATAAAGCTTTGTTTATTGTCGATGAATTTTCATCACTTTTTCCAAAAGAAATGTATCAAGAAAATCAACGGAATCCAAGCCCTGTTGTAGATGAAATGAAAGAATTGTTCAAAAAGAATAGGCATTATACTAACGGTTGGATACTGGGAACAGAACAAGATGGAGAAGATATTTTTATCGGCTTTAGGAAAAATGGTTATGCAGTAGTAACTGCATTAGGAACTATTGTTAAAACAAGTAAAAAAGGCAAAATTATAAGGTGGTTTAAAAATCTTTTTAATACATTTTTGCCTGGCTTGTTTACTGTAAACCTAAAAAATGTTTTTGAAAAAGAATTATTTTTTAAAGATAAATTTTTATTAGTGTTTAAACTTTTGTTACCCTCATATGTATTTTTACCATATGAATTTTACACTCGAAAGCAAATTATAAACAATAAAATAAAAGAAAAGTATCAGCAATATCAAACCCTTCTTGACTTCGAAGGGCAAAAATATTATATAAGATTTTCTAACAAAGATATATTTCAATATGACACTCGAGCTTATAAAAATGAGTATAAATCGAAATTTGATAAAAATGGAAATCGAAAATTAATTCAGGAGAATAATTTTGAATAAAACAGTAAAAGAATTAAGAAATATAATGCGTAAACAATTTTCCGATATTGTAATTTCTTTTAACAAATTAAAAATTAATGAAGATGAAATTAATATTTATATTAATAATTTCCCAAACTGGTTTGAGGTTTTAGAAAATTTTAAACAAAAGCAATTGGAATTAGAACGAGTTGCTAAGTATAAAAATATTATTAATGAAGAAATGCTTCTTGCTGAAAAACTAAAACAACAAGCAAAAGATGAACAAACATTAGTGCAAGAAGAGTTAATTATGACAGAAAAAGGATATGCTTTTGATTCTAAAAAAGGTTTAGCTAAATTTAATAAAGAACGCAAACTTAAAAAACGATTACAACAAACGCAACAAACAATCGATTCACTCGACAGATTAATAGTTGAACAAACTCCTAAAAAACGCCCAATAGGACGACCACGGAAAAATGATAAATCGATTTCAAAAAATGAGAATTAAAATGTTATGACAATTGTCAAAACAAAATGCAAATAAAATTGTATTGTATTTTTGTATGAGTAATTTAACTTCAATCATCTTTAAATTTTTGTTAAAAGTGTTGTCAAAATGTTGTCATTTATGTTAAAATGGCTTTATAAAGGTGTTTTGTGTGGTCTTGAAAACCGTTGATGTGAGAGCATCCTGGGGTTCGAATCCCTAGCCTTCCGCCAATTAAGATGGCTTTATAAAGCCAAAAACTCATAGTTATAGCATTATTTTGTTAGCTATGAGTTTTTTC
>CALWTF010000003.1 GCA_944384415.1 uncultured Clostridia bacterium
CTACTAATGTTTCGGAATTTCCAAAAGTGCAATTTTCTGCTTCTATTGAGGCTCCTCGATAAAGTCCATTTGTTACAAGAGCATAATAACTTCCTAATAAAGTTATATCTTTCATTTTTAGTGTTACATTAGCATTTCCAAGAACTGCAATACCATATTGACATGTTTGTGAGCCTAAAGTTCCAGTTTTTTCTTCGCTACTATCATATATATAAGCATTTATTTTATAACTATAAAATTCTTGAGTGCTTGAATTTTGATTTGATAAAGATAATGGTAAACTAATGTTAAATCCGTTTAAATCAAGTTCAAAAGTTAAAGCTCTATCATCGCTTATAACACTTATTGGACTAACTAAAATACTTGTTATGTTTGAAGATAAAACTATTTTATTAGCATATTCGAATGCGTATGATAACTGAGTTCTATTTGATACTTCTGCTGCTATATATCCGTTGTTTTCAATATTTCCAAGCACATTAAAGTTGCAGTTTTTAACCAATAATTCTTTATTTTCTGGTATTACTAAAGTTGTACCTTTTTCAATAGTTAAATCATTAGTAAGTTCTATTTTTGAAAAATTAGGATTTTGTAACGAGTTTGATAAATCATCAAGATTATCAACAGTTGTTGTCCCTGGTTCTATATAAAAATTAACAGAAACTGAACCATAAATTTGTGTAGCATTTTCTTTTGCTGTTATAGTTACTTTTGCTTTACCAGCATTTATGTTGTTTGAGTATGTAACTTCATACTGACTTTCATCAATAGTTTTCTCGTCTATAATTACACTAACTGTTGGCTTTTGTTCTTGTGCATTATAGGTTGTTGAATAGTAGCTTAAATTTATGTGAGATGCTTCAAGTTCAACACTTGAATCACAAGCTGCAAAAAACAACAGGCAAGGTAAAACCAATAATGACAAACTAAATAATTTTATAAAATTTTTCATAATAATACTCCTAATATTATTTAAGTTTAGTATACATTATTTATTAAAAAAAGTCAACATTGAATTATTGAATCAGTGTTAACTTTAATTTTCGACAGTTTATTCATTATTTCTTAATAAAATGATTGTAAATAAAAATCTTGCTACAGTTAAAATAGACATTATTAACGATGCGACATAAGTTAAAGCCGCTGAACGCAAAACTTCTTTTGCTCCTTGAATTTCTTCTTCATTAAGATAATTATCTTCTTCAAGAATTTTTAAAGCTCGATTTGATGCATCATATTCTGTTGGTAAAGTAATTAAACTAAATAACATAGAAAGTCCAAAAAATATTAATCCAGCTGAGATAAAAATTGTTCCTACTAAACCATTAGCACTTCCAAAAATATTAAACAATAAACCAATAATAACTAAAGGCCAAAGAAATGTTGAAGAAAAATTTATGAATGGTACTAATATTTTTCTAAATTTAGATGGCCAATATCCTTCATTGTCTTGTATTGCGTGCCCAACTTCGTGGCAGGCGACACCAATTGCTGATAAACTTGTGCTATTATAAACCTCGTCGCTAAGTGCTATTTTTTCATTTTTGGGGTCATAGTGGTCTGTAAGATAACCTTTTTCTTGTACAATAGTTATATTAGTTAAACCATTTTTGTCTAAAATTTCTCTTGCGATTTCTGCAGCTGTTTTTCCGTTTGTTGATGCTACAGTTTTCCATTTATTAAAAGATGTGTTAACTTTTGCCTGTGCTATTGATGCTAAAATAATACCTGGAATCATAATAATTCCAAGAATCCAATATAAAATAAATGCGTCCATAAATTATCCTTTTATTTTCTATTTAATCTGTTAACCGTGTTTACTAGTTTTTGTATTCCACTAAAAAATATATATCTAAAAAGTTCTAAAATATAAGTTGTTAATGCACAATTAAGAATTTTTTTTGCGTCTTTTATTTCCTGTAAGTCAAGTGTACCTGTTTTTTCTAAAAGCTCAATTGCATTTTTGCTAGCGCGCTTCTCTGTTGGTATGTTTATTATTCTGGTTGCTATCATCATTAAAAATAAAACAACTGAAATTTCAATAATTATAGTTCCTGCTGTTAAAGTTGTGGAAAATAAACACAAAATTAAACCAACTAATAGCAAAGGTAAAATTAATTTGGCAGTAAATCTTTCAATGTTGGCTAATGTATACCAAACTGCAATTAAAGAATTGCCATTTTTATGGTCAATTGCGTGTCCAAATTCGTGAGCACTTGCTGTTAGGTTAAATATTGAAGTGGAATCAATAGTGTTTTGTTCAATACATATGGTTTTTGTTTTTGGTATATAGTAATAATCATTTCCATAACATAAATTTAAATTTTTTATATAGTTTTGATTTAGTGAGTTTTGCAAAAATTCACCAACTTTGATATTTGATTTTGCATAAATTTTGTTATATTTTGTTTTTAATTGATTAAATCTTTTATTTGCATTTATAAGCCAAACTAAACCGGATATTAAAACAATAACTATTATTAATATTAACCAGAATATAAAACTCAAATTTTTTCCTCCAATAACGGCTGGATAATATTATATAATAAATATCATTTTTTTTCAATCTAATTCAACTATGTTTGTTATTTTATTTTGCCTTATTTCAAAATTAAAAATTTTTGCTTTTTCAAATGGTTCATAAAAGAAACATAAGCTTTCAGGTTTGTTATCATATTTATTCCATTCAACCTGACTATAATTTCCAAAAAAATTTTTTAAATGGTTATCATCAAGAATATTTAAAAGTTCTTGACTTAAGTATTGTTTTGCTAATTTTAAGTTACCATAATTTATTGCTTCCATAAATGCCCAAGGTATTAAATATTTATTTTCTTCAATATTAGGATGCTCGGCTGGGAAAATTAAAAATTCTTCTTCAAGTTTAAATCCATTCAAATCTATAACAAATCTTTGAACTATTGCTTGATTTGCAATATCATTTAAGTATTTTATGCTTTCAATTTTTGTTTTTGAAACGGATATCTTATTTGAGATGATTTGCAGATTGCAAAAAAAATTACATAAAACTAATAAAAAGTTATCATTTTTAATAGTTTTTCCCTTTAAAAATATAAAATAATTATTGTTTTGTTCAAAATCTTCAATTGTAATATCAAATATTTCTTCTGGCAAATCAAAAGAAAAAAAACTATTTTCGCAATGAACTTCTAATTTAAAGTTGCCAGTGTTTACAACATATGCAAAAGTTGTTTTGTTTAACTGTTGTGTAAATATTATTTCTTTTTCTTTTATTGTATTTATTTTTATAGGCTCAAAAATAACCTCGTAATTGTTGTTTCCGTAATTTAAAATTTTTATATTTTTGCAGGTTGTTATTAATTTATTGTTTTTAAACTTGAGAATTGCCGAATAAGAAATACAATGCAAACAATAGTTTTCAATAGGAAATATTTGCACTAAAATTTGTGTATTATCGGTTTTTATTGATAATGTGTCAAGTTGATTTTCAATATAGCCTATTTGCTTATTTTCAACATTTACAACACAAGAAAAATGGCTTTTAAAGTGTATAAAATATTCCATAACACGCACCTTTTTTATTAGTTTATTTTTTATTATTTTTAATTATTCCAAAAAATAAATACTAAAAATTTTTTATTTGTCAATAATTTGATTAAATCCTAAAAGGGGAATGTTATGAAAAATAAAATTATAAAAATTTTAGGTTGGCAAATAAATCAAACAAAAAGTTTGATTGAGTTTGTTTATTCAAACAAAAATAAACCATTAACTGATGTTTTTGAAAATTGGGCAAAAGCTAATAATAGACAACCATTTAGCGTTAGAAATTATTACTATAAATTAGTAAAATATGTTAATGAAAATCCCGAAATTTGTAAACAGTTGGATATTAAAAAAGAATTTTTAGTAGAAGCTTTTCAATCAAAACATTTTTCAAATTTACAAGCTGTTCAGTTGTTGGAAAAAATTTTGCCTAATCAACCTGCTTGTTCTGTTAGGGCAAGATGTCATCATTTAGCTAACGGTGATTTATCTCAAATGATAAGATATCAAAACAAATATAGAAATTTAATCACACATAATAAGGATTTAGTGGAACAAGTTATGGTTGATTTACAAAATAAAGGTGTAAAGGTACGAAATCCTTATTTAAAACAACAAACTTCAAAAATAGTAACTATGCCAGCAAATGATGTAGGACTTAGCGATAGTGAAATACAATCATTGTTTAATGGTTTAATTCGTTTAGTAAAAAACAACACTGAAAAACAAATAACAAAAAAAATTGCTCATCAATTTGATGTTTCAAATAATACACTACAAGTTGCTTTGGCAAATTTACGAAAGAAAGATTTAATGTTACAAGATATTACTGAGGAAAATCAAAAACTTAAAGATGATTTGAAAAATGTGCAACAAATGTTAGCAAAAACTAAAGCGGATAATCTTTCAAATTTGCTTCAATTAAAAAATATACAAAAGTCACAAAAAATGGAAGATTTAAAAAATTTTATTGCTAGATTAACCGCAGAGGTTGAAGGTAGTGCAACTCAACCACAAAAATAAGGTGATATTATATATCACTTTTTTGTTTTTTACTGGAAAAATTTGTTTGAATATGATATATTTATCAATATTATAAAATGGAGTGGGTATGAAAGTTACAACTTTTTGTTCAAATAATTTTTTTCAAGCTTTAAATTTACAAATTGATAGTGCTAAAATAGGCTTAAAAAACAAAAGAAAACAATTTTTTATTGTACCAGACCGTTTTAGTTTAGGTATGGAAAAATATTTAATGAAAAATTTGGAAACTTTGGCTAGTTTTGATGTTGATGTTTTAACTTTTCCTCGTCTTGCTAATATGGTTATTGGTGATTTTGGTAGTAAAAAATTGTTGAGTAAACTTGATGCTGTTTTTTTAATTCAATTAATATTGCAACAAAATGAAGATAAATTTGTTTGCTTTAAAAAAACTGTAAAAACAGTTAGTTTCGCTAGTGTTATTTTTGATAGTATTGCACAGATAAAAAGTTGTGGAATTACACCTGCTCAGTTAAAAAATTGTGTAGATAAAATTTCAAATATAAATTTAAAACAAAAAATGCAAGATATGTGTTTAGTTTTTGAAAAGTATGAAGAATATTTAAAAAATACTTATATCGATAGTAGTAGCAGATTAAATTTGCTTTGTGAAAGTTTGAAAGATAGTTTAATTTTTGAAAATGCTGATGTCCATTTTTGTAGGTTCGATGATTTAACAAATCAAGGATTAAATGTTTTAAAACATATTACACAAAAAGCAAAAAATGTTACAATTGGAATTTTAACTCCTGCTCCATTACAACCAAATGCAGATGTTTATTTAACATCTCTTATAAATGGGGTGGAAAGTGTTTGTGATGAATTAGGAATAGAATGTGTAAAAGTGGAAAAGTTTGATGGTGTTTTACCATATCAACAACAAATTTTAAATAATCTTTTTGCATTTTCAGAACCTTCAACAGCAATGGAGGTTAAAGATGAAATAAAATTATTTTCAGCAGAAAACAAAGCAAATGAAATTGATTTCATATGTAAAGAAATTTTATGGTTAACAAAAAAGGGCATTAGATTTAAAGATATAAATATAGTTTGTTGTAATATGGAAGGGTATGAAAATATCATTGAACAAGAATTTTCAAGATTTGGTATTCCATTTTGGATTGATAAAAATTTTTCTTTGTCTAAAACTGAAATTTATAAGTTTGTAATGTCAGCAATTATGTGTGTTAAATGTGATTTTTTATCAAGCGATGTGTTAAAATATATTTTTAATGGATTAAGTGGATTAAGTTTTGATGAAAAAGAGTGTTGTGAAACTGTTGCAGAAAAATATGGAATTACTGGTTCAATGTGGACTAAAAAATTGGTAAACAAATTTGCTGATGAAAATTTTGAAAAGTTTGAACAAATTAAAATTAATTTAATTACACCTCTTTTAACTTTTCAAAAAAACATAAATTTAAGTAAAAATGTTTGCGATTTTTGTAATAGTGTTGAAACTTTTTTAGTTGAATTAAATGTGGAAAATAAATTAGAAGAAATGTCTATAATGTTTGCTAAACAAGGTAATTTAAAACAAGAAAGCCTGTGTAGGCAAAGTTTTAAAAAATTTTTTAATACTTTACAACAAATGCAAAATATTATTGGACAAGAAGAGATATCATTTCACGATTTTGTGACAATTTTAAATGCTGGTGTTGGTGCTGTTGAGATTTCACCATTGCCAATGAGTTTAGATTGTGTTTTTGTTGGACAAATGCTTTCAAGTGTTTTTGAACCTTGTAAACAGTGTTTTGTTTTGGGGGCAACAGAAACAGATTTGCCAGCATATTTACAAGATGTTGGAATTATAAGCGATTATGAAATATCAATAATGAAAGAAATTCCACTTTCTCCAACTATTAAACAATTAAACCAGCGCACAAGAATGACTACTTTACAAAACCTTATATTGTCAGAAAAAATTGAATTTATTTATCCTAAAAATGTTGGGAATGACTCGTTTAATTCTAGTAATATTTTAGATGTTTTGTGTAAACTTTTTAAATTTAACAATTCACATTTAAAAGTGGTAAGTTGTGAAGATGTGATGCAAGATGATAATGTGTTTGGTGGATTAATTGAAAAACTATGTTTTAATTTTGCAACACCAAAAAATATGTTGAAAAGTTTAGCTGAAAATAATAATATGCAAGAAAAAGCTAAACAAATTGCTATTAGATTTTTACAAGAAAATAAAATTGATATTTCACCGTTATTAAATTCAGAATCTGTTGAAAAAAATTTAATTAATGCTAAACAAATATTTTTTCCTAAAGGATATACTAAGGTATCGCAACTTGAAAGTTATTTTAGTTGTCCGTTTAAACATTTTGTTCAATATGGTTTAAAATTAAAAGAAAAAGAAAAATCAGACATACAAGCACGCGAAGTGGGTGATATTTTGCACGCTGTTTCAGAAGTGTTTGTTAAATTAAGTAAAAATAAAAAGTTAAATAAAGAACAAATTTTTAAACTTTCACAAAAAATTTTTGAAAAAGTTATTAATACAAAACAATTTGAACATTTAATGCTAGGAAACCAAAACAAAGCCTTAATGCAAGGTTTGAAAGAAGAAAGTTCACGGATTTGTTGTGCTATTTATTATCAAAATGAACATTCAAAATTTAAGCCTGAGTATCAAGAAGCAGTTTTTGGAGATAAAAATTTTGCTACAATACCAGAATTTAAAGTAGATGGTGAAATTGTTAAGTTAAAAGGGAAAGTTGATAGAGTTGATAAATTTGAAAATTATTTAAGAGTGGTTGATTATAAAACAGGAAAAGTTTCATCAACTTTTAAACTGGATTATTTATACACAGGTGAAAAAATTCAATTGTTTGTTTATCTTTGGGCTATATTAAAAGGTTTAAAAGGTGAAAATTTGCAACCAGCCGGTGTATTTTTAATGCCATTGCACAACGAATGGTCAGATACAAAACCAGTATCAGGATTTGAAAAATATAAAATGAATGGTGTGACAATAAACAGTGAAAAAATTTTAAAAGCACAAGATGACCAAGTGAGTTTTGATAACCCTAAGAGTAATATAATAAATTTTGCAATTTTATCTGGTGAAAAACATCGTGAAGCAAATGAATTTATTGCATCACAGCAAACAGGAAATGTGGTTTCAGTTAAGGCGATGAATGATATGTTAAATTATTCAATTAAGGTTTCAGAACAAGCGATTTCTGAAATTTTAAAAGGTTATATAAACGCAAAGCCTTTTAAAGATTCGTGTCAATTTTGTGAGGCAAAAAGCTTTTGTTCTTTTAACAAATTTACAACTAAATGTATAAGAAGTAATTCATTTAAGATTTCAGCAGAAAAAACTTTTAAAGGAGAAAATGATGGAGAGGACGCAACAACAAAAGTCGGTAATTGATACAACAGATTGTCAATTGTTGGTTTCTGCTGGCGCAGGAAGTGGTAAAACAAGTGTTATGATTGAAAGAGCTGTAAATTTTGTGATTAAAAATGGAAGCGTAGAAAATTTGTTGATGATAACTTTTACTAATGCAGCAGCAACCGAAATGCGTGCAAAAATGGAAAAAGAATTACAACTATATTTGAATAATTGTAGCGAACAAAATTTAAAAGCACATATTAAAGAACAATTAAATTTGTTGGGACAAGCAGATATTTGTACTGTACATAATTTTTGCCAAAAATTAATTAAAAAATATTTTTTTGTTATTAATATTGACCCATCATTTTCAATTATTGATGAATCTGAAAGTATGGTTTTAAGAGAGCGTGCATTAAACCTGGTGTTTAATAAACTTTTAGATAAAAATGATAGTAGTTTTTTTGATTTATTATCGGTATATGATGAAAAACGAAATTTTAAAAAGCTTTCAACAATAGTTTTAAAAACTTTTGATTTTTTACAACAATTACCTGAAATTGATGAATTTGAAAAGAATATACTAAGTTTATATGAAAGCGATATAAATGAAAATGAAATTACTAAAACTATTAATAACTTTGTTATAAATAAAATGCAATACTTTGTTTGTAAATTTGAAGAATTAAACAAAAACGCTAAAATTAATGGTTATGAAAAAATTGAAAATATAACAAACAGTATTTTAACAAACATTTCTCAAATAAACAGTAAAAACAATTTTGAAACTAATCATAAATTAATATTTTTATTACCTAGTTTACCACCAAAACCTGTTAATGGAAAAGATTGTGATATTAATGAATTAAATGAAAATTATGCAAATATAAAAGAGGAATTTAATGCTGATATATTAAAAATAAAAAATAAAATTTATTGTTCAGAAAACTTTGATGAAATAGTTTCTAATTTTAAATGGTGCGAAAAAAATGTTCAAACTATTTTTATGGTTACTAAACTTTTTTCACAGTATTATTCCGATTTAAAACGCGAAAATAACCAAATGGATTTTAGTGATTTGGAACATTTCGCTTTGCAAATTTTAAAAGATAATTCAATAAAAGAGCAGGTAAAGGATAATTATAAACAAATTTATGTAGATGAATATCAAGATATAAATAATATTCAAGAAAGTATAATTCAAAGTGTTGCCAGTGAGAACAATTTGTTTTTGGTAGGAGATGTAAAGCAAAGTATTTACAGGTTTAGGAATACAAATCCACAAATATTTGTTGATAAATTTAATCAGTTTAATAAAGATGGTAAAAATAAAAAAGCAAAAGAATTAAATGTTAATTTTAGAAGTGATGAAGCTATATTAGATTTTGTAAATTTTGTTTTTACTAGGGCTATGACAAAAGAAATTGCTTCAGTTGATTATGAAAAAAATGGTAAACTAGATGCTGGTATACAATTTGTTACTCCTGAAAATGGAATTGCAAAAACTTGTATTTGTGTTGTTAAACAACAAAAAGAAAAAAAAGAAAAACCAGAGGCTTGTGGAATTTATAGTGTTGAAAAAGCCGAGCAACAACCTGAAGAAGAAAGCGTTTTTGCAAAAACAGAGGCTTATATTGTTGCTCAAAAAATAACAGAGCTTATGTCGGAGCAAAAAGTTATTTATGACCCAAAACTTAAAAGTTTAAGACCAATTGAGTTTAATGATATAACTTTATTAGTTCGGAATAGGGGTGAATACCTTGACACTTTAACAAGCTATTTACGATTATTAGGTGTTCCTGTAAACAGTGTTAGTGGAGTTAGTATTTTTGAAGAATATGAAATTCAAGTTTTACACAATTATTTAAAGCTTTTATTAAACACACAAGATGATTACACTTTAACAGCATTTTTATCAAGTCCATCAATAGGTCTTAGTATGCAAGAACTTTCAGATATAAGGCTTAAAAATTCGGATATTAATTTTTATTTGGCTTGTTTTAAGGAACAATCTTTTAATAAAAAAGTTTCATTTGCTTTTCAATTGATAAATGATGGAAGATTAAGTTTAATAAATGGTAGTATATATGAAGTTTTAAATAATTTTTTAACTAAAACAAATTTATTAGCTTATTTTGCAACTATGGAAAATGGAAAGCAACGGTTGATTAATGTTCAAACTTATTTGCAACATTTTTTATCACACAGTTATAATTATGATTTAGTGAGTTACTTGAATTTTGTAGAAAAATCGGAAAAAGTTAATATTCCAATACAAAATTTGGGTGGTGTTGATGCTGTAAACATTAGAACTATGCACGAAAGCAAGGGGTTAGAATATCCAATTGTGTTTATTGTTGATAGTGGTCATAATTTTAATACGGATTCGTTAAAAGGCTCAGTATTATTTAGTACAAAGTTTGGTTTAGGAATTGAAGCTTTTGATAAACAGTTGCGTGTTAAATATTCAACTTTAACTAGAAGTGCAATTGTAATTGAAGAAGATGAACAACAGTTCGCTGAGGAGTTAAGGTTGCTTTATGTTGCAATGACAAGAGCAAAAAATAACTTATATATTATAGGAAAAGCAAGTTTAGATAACATTTATCCAAGTATTCATAAGTTCGATTTGCAAAAGAAAACAAGCTTTTTAAGTATTTTATTAAGTTTGTTAGGAGAAACAAATATTTCATCAATAAAAAACGATGTTAATAAAATTGCTATAAATTCTAGTAATAAAAACCAGTTTTTAGTTGAGTGTTATGAACCATTACAAGAGGAAGATTTGATTTTAGATGATAAAAATTGTAACTATGTTAACAAAAAAAATATAGATAGTGACAAATTTTTGCTCACATTATATAAATATTGTGGTAAACAATACGAGTTTAATCAGTCTACAAGCGTTGCTTTAAAAAGCTCAATAACCAAAATAATGCAACAAGAACAAGAAGAGAATAATTATAACGAAGCACCTTATAGGTTTAATTTGAACGAAATTAATCCAATGGATACATCAGCAGAAATAGGAACTGCATATCATAAAGCAATGCAGTTTATTGATTACAGTTTGAATTCGGTTGATGAAGTTGAAAAATACTTGAAAAAAGTTTTGTTGCCTGATGAATTATCTTTAATAAATTGTCACACAATATACAAGTGTATAAAGCATTTTAAGCCTTTAATGGAAAATGCACAAGTTTTGCGTGAACAAAGGTTTTTTATGTTAATACCATATAATGAAATTGTGCCTAATAATCAAATAAGTGATAAAATTTTAATTCAAGGTGCTGTTGATTTAATAATTATAAAAGATAATGCGATAACATTAGTTGATTTTAAAACCACTAAACAAAAAGATGCTAATAAAATATGGCAAAAATACAAAATTCAACTGGAATGTTACAAAAAAGCGGTGGAAAATGCTTTTAATTTACCGGTAAGTAAAAAAATTATTTATTCTTTTTTAAACGAATTGGAAATATCGTTTGACAAATGATACAGTAGTTAATATAATAATTCTGCAAGAATAGACAAATTTTTTGTAATAGGAGATAAGATGATGATTTTTCAATTATTATCAGGGTCAACATTTACTGAATCAGTTTTTGGTTTTTTACAAACTTTAATGACTGGATTAAGTATGGATTTACTTTTGCTTGTTGCTCTGGGTATTATATTTATTGTGGTAGTTGCAGGTTCGTTTAGGGTAGGTTTTTCTTATGAAAATCGAGCTATGCGCCGAATTAGAAAAATTAATAAGTATTTAATTCGCAATCCTGTGGTAACTGACCAAAATTTGGTTGAGTTTCATCATCAAATGAAAAAATTGCCAAGGCGAATTCGTGATAGATGGCAGTTATTTATGCTTGAGCGTGAGGGAAGCCCAAGCAGATATTTAACTGTTGAATATTGCGTGAAAAGGTCTTTAAGTAACAGTAGTACGATTAATGTTATGAAACAAGTTAAAACTTTTACAATAGTTTTGGCTTTTGTTACTTTTATTTTAGGATTGGCTTGCCGTTTGAACGAGGCAGGAACCGTTTCAATGGTTAATATTATTTATGTTTTTCTTTATGCAACACTTATACCTGCTTTGGTATGCTTAATAGGGTTTGTATTTTGTATGATTTTACAAGGTAGATTTACTTCTATAAACAAAACATTCTACGATAATTTTACTGTATTTGTTAGAAATGTTGACAAAGCTACAAATACAATGCCAGATTATGTAGACTATGAATTATTATTTACAAAGCAAGAAATTAACGAAGGAATTCCAATTTTACGCGAATATTTGGAAAAGCGTGCACTTGAAGAACAACGATTGCTTGAAAAATCTAAAAGAGAATCTGTTGAACACAGTCCATATAATTTTGATGATTTAGGTGTAAACGGTTCTCAACTTATTGAACGAGCTGTACACGAAAGTGAATCATTTTTAATGAATAAAATGAATTTACAAAATGAAATAGCCGAATATGAAAAGCAACTTAGTCAAGCAGAGAAAAATATGGACGATATTGAAAAAGATGCTAACAAAAAGTTGCAAGCTATTAAAGAAAACTTGGAAAGATTGGATAAAGCTAGCGCAGAAACAACAAACCGTGTTGAAATTAACTATAACCGTAGACAAGCTAAAGACGAAATGGATAAAAAAGCTGTTATTGAAAAAGATTTACAATCTATGTTAGCAAAAGAACAAACTGCAATAGACGGCTTTAACATAGAAATTCAAAGAAGAAAACAGGAAATTAAAAGTTTACAAGACGGTGTGGAAAGCGCATTAAAATCTGAATATAACACTTTTGCTACAAAAGTTTATGATGAATTAAGTGCAAAAGTTAGTGAAGAAAATTCTAACTTGGTTCGTGAGTACGAAGCACAAATAGTTCAAATGAAGGCTCAAATTAAGCAACTTAGTGCAGATAACGAAAAGAAAGATACTATGTTGCAAGTGAAAAATTTGGAATTAGAAAATATTCGTACTTATGGTGCAACTGGTAATAATTATGTTCCACCAGTTCCAGATAATCAAATGTCTCAACCTGATGCTTATAATAACGGAGCCTACTATGGTAATCAAGAAAATTATGATGCTAATGCTGAAAATTTAATGCAAAATGTTAATGGTGTGAATGATGAAAATCAAACCTATAATCAATATTATGATGAAAATGGAAATGCTATAGATTATTCACAATACTATGGTGATAATCAAGAAAATGTTGACCCTTCACAATATTATGATGAAAATGGCAATTTAATTGATTACTCACAATATTATGATGAAAATGGAAACTATATTGGTGAATCGACACAACAAAATGAGCAAGCACCACAGGGAAGTGATGAACAGGCTGCAACACAACCAACTGAAAATGTTGAACAACAAAATGAAGTTGATAATTTACAAACAGCAAATGATGTAACACAATCAGAAACAGAACAACAAAATGCCGATAATTCTAACATTGAGCAACCAGTTGAAAATGTAGAGCAAGCTAATTATGATAGTGCTAATGAAACAGAAGCGCAAACACCTATTGCTGATACAAGTAATGAGGTTGAACAAGAAGGAATTGATTGGAGTCAGTTCTATGATGAAAATGGCAATTTTAAAGAATATGATGGTAGCATAGATGAAGGTGCTTCTAACAATGACAACAATAATGATTTACCAAGTTTACCACAAGTTGATGAAGATGGTAATTTGATTGAAGATGATAATATCAACACAACACAACCAATTGAAAATAATGATAATGAAAACAAAGAAGAAAAAATCATTGAAGAATTTGATGTTAATGGTAATGTTGATAATGTAACAAATGAACAAACAACCGAAACTGAAAATGGGGTTGAAAACAAAGTTGAATCTGATGGTTTATTTGGATTAAATGATGATTTACCAAGCTTGCCACAAGTTGATGAAGATGGTAATTTAATTGAAGATGATGTAAAAGTTGATGAAAAAATTGAGCCTGTTGTTAATGATGAATCTGACAGTGATGCATCAGATGATGAGAAAGACAAACCAGATTCAGATGAAGATGATGAGGGCAGAAAGAAAAAGCAAGAATTAGATGAAGCAACAGAAAAAGCAATGAAAAAAGTTGCAGAAGCTGAAGATGATGCAAAAATTGCTCAAGAAAAAGCTAAAAAAGCGAAAGAAGAAACTGAAGATTTAAAGAAAATTCAAGAACAGATAGCTGAAGAAAATAAGAAATTAATGCAACAACAACAAGAATTGCGTCAACAAATTGATGAAACTCTTGAGTCAATTGAAAAAAGCAACAAAAAAGCCGATAAAGCTAAAAATGTTGCAAAAATAAAAGCATTAATAGAAAAATTAAAAATTCAGGCAAAAGAGGCAAAAGCTAGTGGTGCAAGTAAAGAACAAGTAAAGCAAATTAATGCTTCGGTTGCTGAATTAGTTGCGGCAATTGCTAATTATACAACTACATCTACTTCAAAAAGTAAAAAAACAAAGAAGAGTTAATTCTTCTTTGTTTTTTTATTAATAGGCAATTAATTCTAGTTCTTTTAATACATTTAATCTTTTTGCCATTAAAATCAAGTTAGTGTTGATAACTGAATTTCTGTGAGCTAAAATTTGATTACCCATAACAATAAAATCTCGTTTTAATCTTTTACCAATTAATTGATTAGGTTGAACTCGAACAGGTGTAGGAGTTAAAGGAGAAATTTTAACATTTTGTATATTAGATTTTGAATCTATTTTAAATTTATTTTTTGGTGCAAAATTCGAAAGTTTTTTAGGCATATTTTTTGAATTTAAAATAATATATTCACCTACACATAACAAGTTATTTAATTCAATATTTTCTGTATCTGTTTTTAAATTAATTATATTCCAATTTTCATCAAATTCAATATCATTAATTTTACCATAATATTTACCATTTATATCTATAATTTTTTTATTCATTAATCCACATAAATTAAAGTTATTTTCACATACAATAAGTTTAGTATCATTTTTAACCAAAACAAATTGTTCTCCTAATTTGTAAATATCCTTTACTTCTAGTGTTTTAGTGTATTCTTCTGTATTATCTGCTATAATTAATTTGTTAATTTTTTTATAATTTTTAGAGTATAAAACATCAACAACATAACCAATATTTTTTTTATCATAAATAGATATAAGTTGTGCACTAATTAATTCACTTAAAAACTTCATAAATACCCCTTAATTTTTGGTATGAAATAATATATGAATTGTAATATTTAATTTTTACTTTTTTATATAAAAAAATTTGCCGAAAACTTGCATTATTTTTGATAATTATGTTATAATCATTTTAATTAAAAAGGAATTGAAAAATGGGTTTGTTTAATTTATTTAAAAAAAATAATAAAAATACAATAAGTTTGCCATCTAAAAGCTCAAATGCTTTTATTCAATCTTATACTAGAAATTTAACAAAAATAAATATTGGTGATAAACTTATTGTTGAAAAAGGTTGGTCTGCAGTTCTTGTTGCAAAAGATACTGTTCTTGATGTTTTTTCAAGCGGTGAGTTCGAACTTAATTTGGGTATGATTCCAAAAGTTACTGCAAAATTCAAATTAGATAAAGGTAGAAAAGTTAAGAAAGGCAAAGATATAAAAGTTGTATTGCCAAAAAGCTTTTTATGTGATGTTTATTTTGTAAACCATAAATTATTTGAAAATCGAGTTTGGAAAAGTTATGCAATTCGTTTAAAATCAAATGATAACAAAAGATTGAAGTTTTGGGTTAATGGTAGGTATGATGTGCGAATTGACAATCCAGGTGATGCTGTTGGTTTGTTCTTAATAGATTGGGGATATATTAACTCGGATAAGGTTTTGGGTAAGTTAGATTTTCTTGTAAGTGAAATATGTACAGATATATTGCAAAAAAACAGTAAAAAATTACCTGAAGAGATGATGTTGAAAGAATATTCTGAAACTGTTTTGCTTCCTAAAATTGAAAAACAATTTAGTAAATATGGATTAGTATTTAGTGGGGTTGGTGTAGAAAATATCATTTATCCACGGAATGTTGAAGTGCCTAAAAAAGAAGAAGAACCAGAATATGTGCCACCAGTTATAAAACCTGAAAAGATTAATTATGAAGAAAAAGCAGAAAAACTTCTTGATGGAACTGAAAATTCAAATAATATTGATAAAATGGAAAATGAAGTTAAAAGAACCAAAAAACAGATTAAGAAGGACAAAGAGGAACTAGAAAAATCTGATTTGGAAACAATTAAATCAGAAGAAGAAATTGAAAATGTTAATAGTAAAATAGATAGTGATTCTGTTTTTGATAATGTTAAAATGCCAGATTTATCAAAAGGAAGAAGAAAAAAGAATTTAAAAATTTGTGCTAAATGTAATTCTATATTGCCAGTAGGTAGTAAGTTTTGCCCGCAATGTGGCCAACCAACTAGTGAGGAAGATTTATCATCAAATGAACAAATAGTTTGCCCAAAATGCAAAAAAGAAAACAAAGCCGGCACATTATTTTGTGAATGTGGTTGCTATTTACCACCAAAAGATGTACAATAATGGTATATTTTAAAAGGAGTTTATTATGGCAAAATTTAATAAAGATATGACTATAGGTGAGGTTTTAGATATAAATCCAGAAGCTTCAACAGTTCTTACCGAGTTTGGTATGCATTGTTTTGGTTGTCCTATGAGTCAGGCTGAAACTTTGGAAGAAGCTGCTTCGGTTCACGATGCTGATGTAGATTTGATTATTAAAAAATTGGAAGAATTAAGTGAGCAAGAAAAATGTTGTTGTTCTTGCTGTGAAGAAAATGAATGTGAAGATGATTGTGATTGTGGTTGTAAATAATCATATTTCTAATCTCATACCTATAAACAGAGTATTTACTCTGTTTTTTTCTTTTAAATATTGAGATGTTAAGTTATACAACTTTGCTATACTGTCAAATGTTTCACACGGTTGTACAATATGATAATTTTTATTAGCATTTTCAATTATTATACAGCGACCTGTTTTAAAGTCGTTTTTATTTTGTTGTTTTATTTGAAAAACTGTTGTTTTATAAAATTTTGCTAAACCTTCTATTGTGTCTTCCTCTTTAATTTGATGTAAATATTTTTCACAAAAAATACGATTTTTACCTAAAAATTCAATCATTTTTGACCTTTTTATATAATTTTTTTTGCAATTTTGTTTTGATATATATTTTATATATGTTTTTTATTTTTTAAAAATGTAATAATTTTTAATAATTTTAGCCTCAGTTTAATATCTTAAAATAAAGGAGGCGAAATTATTGGCTAAATCACTTTTTAAAGCAGTTTTAATTGTTGCTGGTTTTTCCATTATAACACGATTTTTAGGATTTATTTTTCGTGTTTATTTAGGAAGAGAATTAGGGGCAGAACTTTTAGGTGTGTATCAAGTTGCAACTTCGGTGTTTATGGTATTGCTTGTTTTGGTTTCTAGTGGTCTTCCTTTGGCTGTGTCAAAATTAACCGCAAAACAAACCGTTGTTGGAACTAGAAATAACGAGCATTCAATAGCAACAAGTGCTTTGCTTATTGGCCTTGTTATTAGTGTTATAATATGTTTATTAGTTATTATAGGACAAAATGCTATTTCACATATTTTTACTGATGATAGATGTATGATGATTTTATTAACGCTTTTACCTGCTGTTATAGCTTCTGCAGTTTATTCTGCTTTTAGGGGTTCATTATGGGGAAGAAAAGATTATTTTTCAGTTAGTTTTACTGAACTTTTTGAACAAATATTAAGAATTGCATTTTTTGTAATTATAATAAATTTAGCTTATGATACTGTTGATAAAAGTGTTATTGCTGGGTGGTCTCTTTCTGTAGCTTGTATAGGTTCTGCTGTTTTGGCGACAATAATTTATTTTAAAAAAGGCGGAAGACTTTCTAATCCTAAAGGTCAGTTTAAGTATATAATGCAAAGCTCAATACCTATAACTGGTGTTAGGGCAGCTACAAGTTTAATTCAACCTTTAATAGCTGTGTTGTTTCCTGCAATGCTAGTTTTAAATGGTGTTAGTAATGAAAATGCTTTGGCTCTTTTTGGAATTATAATGGGAATGACCTTTCCATTGCTGTTTTTACCTTCAACATTGGTAGGTGCTTTGTCTTTCACTTTAATTCCTGAACTTTCATCTTCAATTGCTGGTAAACAATATGATGTGGTAAAAACAAGAGTTAAAAGCAGTTTAAGTTTTGCTATAATAGTTAGCGCTATGTTTATTCCGTTTTATTTAGGAATGGGGGAATGGATAGGTGAATTTTTGTTTGATAATTCATTAAGCGGTGTTTTTCTTTCTAAAGCTTCTTGGATAATGATACCACTTGGATTAAGTAATATAACATCAAGTGTTTTAAATGCTTTTAATCTTGAAATGCGTTCATTTATAAATAATGTGTTAGGCGGAATTGTTTTAATATTATTTGTTGTTGGTTTAACAGGTGTTATGCAATCTGATGCATTAATTTATGGGTTTGGATTGTGTATGATAACTACTACAGTGTTAAATCTTATTATGATAAAAAAACGAACAAAATTTAGTTTGGGATTGGTTAAACCTACTGTTCTTAGTTTGATATTTATAGTACCATGTGCTTTATTAGGAAAATGGTTTTATCCTTTGTTAAATTTTATATTTCCATCATTTGTAAGTTTGTGTTTAGGTGCGGTAATATGTACTGGCTCATTTGTGGTTTTGTGTATAATTTTTAATTTGATTGATTTCGTTTGGGTATTTTCTAAATTTCCAAAAATGCAAAAAAAATTTTAATAAAAATACAAAAAAAGCATAGTTAATATGCTTTTTTATGTTATATAGTATATTATTTGCTTATATTATATTTTGAAAATCAAAACTTATTGTATTATCGAATGTTTCTATCATATGCAATAATAAGTTGCACTCTACTTTTGCAAGTTCAAAATCTGTATTGGATAAATGTGATACTATTAAGGAAATTTGTTTTCCTATTTGTTCAATATCTCTATAGTCAACAAACATACTTATTATAATTTCTTTATTGTGCCAATAGTTTTTTAAATCTTCAGCATTTTGTGAACTTAAAGTTAAATTTTCAGATTGTATATTTTCATACAATTCATTTGTTTTTGTTTTTAGGTCGTTAGTTACATTGTTTGTGTAAACTTCTTCAAAAATTGCAATACTTAAAAGAATAACTAATAAACTTATTATTATCCAAAATCTTTTTACCATTTTCCACCAGCCCTATAATTGGTTTTAATTTCTTTAAATTCTTGATTGTAAGGTTGAATAATAACTTTTCCATTTCCATCAAGAGTAAATAATAATACTTCCTTTATACTTTTAAGATTTGCCTTTTTAATTATTTCATTTATAAATTCTTTATCTATACCTGCAAGTTTTATATTTTCATTTAAAATTTTCCCAGCTGTTATTATATTTAAAGGTAATGAAGTTTCGGGAAGTTTTAAATTAGCATCACCAGTTGTAAGTGGTGAACAATGGCTTTTAGGTATAACACTTAATGTGCCATTAGTTTCCATTATTGCATATTGAACATCTTCAATTTTATAATAATTACATTGTCTTAAACTTTGCATTAAATCATCAAAATTCATATTTAGTTCTTGCATTTTTTTATAATCTACACCTGACGGGGAAATAACTATAACAGGTTTTCCGTTTATTACTCGTCGTGCAACAATGCTTTTTCTTACCAAAAATGAAACTAAATAATGAAGTACAACAATTGATGTCAAAGGAATCAAACTAAATAATAATGGCATACTTGTTTGTGTCATTGGCAGTGTTGCAATGTCTGCGATTATAAGTGTTATAACCAATTCAAATGGTTGCATTTCACCAAGCTGTCGTTTTCCCATTATTCTCAAATATAATAAAACTATTATATACACTATTAATACACGAAAAATAAATATTAACATATCAGCATTTTGTGAAAAAATAAAAAAAATATGCAAAAGCATATTAAATTTTATTTTTCATTGTAATACATATATTTAGTTTCTTGTGCTGTTGTATTGTTGTTTTGACTTGTAGTAACTGGTGGCGGTAAAGATGGTGTAAGTTCAACTAATATTGTATCTTCACCGATACGACAAATATTATGATAAGGTATAAAAATATCTTGTTGATTTTTAAAAATTTGCCAAACACTTTTTGTGCAAGGAACAACAATGCCAAGCACTTTTGCTGTGCTTTGCTCAAAAACCAAATCTATAACATTTCCTAATTTGCGACCATCAACTAAATTTACCACAATTTTGGTTCGCAGTTCACAAAAACTTGTTTCCATAATATAGGTTAAATAACTCCTATTTTATTATATGATTAAAAACAAGAATATTTTACTTTTACTTTGATTTTTTAATTAATTTTTGATATAATTTATAACTACTAAAAACAAAACAAAAGTTATTTTTGTTTTTTAAAATCTTAGTTGATATTTATTACTAAAATTTAAAGGAGTTTTTATGAAATGTATTTTTTGTGGTAACCTTGATAGTAAAGTTATAGATTCTAGGGCTAATGATGATATAACTTCAATTAGGCGTAGGCGGGAATGTACTAAATGTGGAAGAAGGTTTACTACTTTTGAGGTTTATGAAACTATACCAGTTATGGTTGTTAAAAATGATGGAAGTAGGCAACCTTTTGAGCGTGAAAAAATAAGGCACGGCATTGTAAAGGCTTGTGAAAAAAGACCTGTAACTATGGCGCAAATTGATGATATGGTTAATAAAATTGAGAAAGATATATATAACAGTTTAGAGCAAGAGGTTGAGTCGAAAAAAATAGGTGAAGCCGTTATGCAGGAGATTAAAAAAATTGATGAAGTTGCATATGTTAGATTTGCCTCGGTATATCGACAATTTACAGACATCGATAATTTTATTGAGCTATTAAACAATATAAAAAAATCAAAATAAAAAATTTAATATACAAACATAAATTTTGTATAAGCTTATAAAATTTTATTTTATGATAAACCTATATTAAAATGTCATTTATTATTATATAAACTTAGTGAAAGGTGCAACAAAAAATCAATTTAATTAATATTATCTTTAACTTTTAGCTTTATAGCAGTTTTTAGATTTTTTCTTGATTTTACATTAATTATGTGATATTCTTATCTTATATTCAAAAAGGGGGTATGTTTTATGGAAAAGCCGATTTTAGCTATTGTTGGTAAACCAAATGTTGGTAAGTCAACTTTTTTTAATCGTGTAGCTGGTAGAAGAATAAGTATTGTAAAAAACACCCCTGGTGTTACTCGTGACCGAGTTTATGCTGATGCAGAATGGTCTGGTTATGCTTTTACAATGATTGATACGGGTGGTATTGAGCCAACCTTAGATGATGAATGGCAAAAATATATTTTAGCGCAAGCACAATTGGCAATTGATATTGCTGATGTTGTTTTGTTTATTGCTGATGGTAAAGAAGGGTTAACTTCAAGTGACCAAAATGTTGCTCAACTTTTACGAAAAAGTCGAAAGCCAATTGTTTTGGCAATAAATAAGTTGGATAATGATAAAGGCGAAGGTATAAATGATTTCTTTTCATTAGGTTTGGGTGAACCTATTTCAATGTCGGCAGAACACGGAATTGGTGTTGGTGATGTGCTTGATGCTGTGGTGTCAAAATTTAAAAATAGAGTAGAACCTTTTGAACAAGATGATAAAGTTAAAATAGCTGTTGTTGGAAGACCTAATGCTGGTAAAAGCAGTATTACTAACCGTATTTTGGGTGAAAATCGTGTTGTGGTTAGTGATATTGCTGGAACAACAAGAGATGCAATTGATGTGCCTTTTAAATATAATGGAAAAGATTATATAATCATCGATACAGCTGGTATTAGAAGAAAAAATAGAATTGATTATGAGTCTATTGAGGGTTATAGTGTAATGCGCTCACTTGCCGCCATTCGTCGTGCAGATGTCGTTTTATATGTGCTTGATGCTAGTGGTGAAATTACTGAACAAGATGTTCGTATATTAGGGTATATTCACGAACAAGGGAAACCTAGTGTGATAGTTTATAACAAGTGGGATTTGGTGGAAAAAGATAGCCATACAGTTAATTTTTATCAAGCAAAGTTAAAAGAAGATTTGAAATTTATGGATTATTTTGTTGTTGTTTATGTTTCTGCTTTAACTGGTACAAGGTTTGGTAAAATTATGGAAAAGGTTGAATATGTTTATAATAATGCACAAACTAGAATAACAACAGGATTGTTGAATGATATTTTACAAGATGCAATAAGCACAACCGAACCACCAAGTCACGCTGGTAAGCGTTTAAAAATAAGTTACATAACACAAGTTTCAGTTTGTCCACCTACTTTTGCTATATTTGTGAATAATCCTGATTTGTTTCACTTTTCATACAAAAGATATATTGAAAATTGTTTGCGTAGAGCAAAAAATTTTGAAGGTACACCAATTAGACTTTTGATTAGACAAAAATCAAGTAAGGAGAAATGATAATGGTATGGTGGTTACTGGCAATTTTAATTGTCGTAAGTTATTTTATTGGAAATATAAATTTTGGTAAAATAATTGCATCATCAAAAAATGTTGACCTTTCAAAACAAGGTTCTGGAAATTTGGGCGCTACAAATATGTTTAGAAATTTAGGGGCAAAACTTGGATATCTTACACTTTTTTTAGATGCTTCAAAAGGTGTGATTTCTTCACTTACTGGATATTTGGTTTTTGGTGGTGTTGCTGGTGGAAACGAAGCCATAATTGCATTGTATGCTTGTGGTTTAGCGGCTATTTTAGGGCACGATTTTCCAGTTATTTATAAGTTCAAGGGTGGAAAAGGTATTTCAACCACGCTTGGTGTGTTTTTAGTAGCAATGCCTTTTCAAACTTTGTTGGTTTTTGTGTTTTTATTTGTTTATGTTTGGTTTTTTAAATATGTTTCTGTTGCTTCATTATTGCTTGTTACAGCAATGGTGGTTTGGCAAAATTTAACATTGCAAGAACCTAGTTTGACTATAAGCATTTTAACTTTTGTTATTTTCATTTTGGCTTGGTGGTGTCATAGAGGAAATATTCAAAGATTGTTGTTAGGCACTGAAAGAGAAACCAACATAAAAAGAAAAATTTTTAAAGATAAAAAACTTCAACAAAAGTTAAAAGAAAAACAAGAAAATCGTGAAGAAAAGGCTGTTATAAAATCGGTTTCAAAGGAAATAAAGCAAGACTTTAAAACAGATAAAAAAGATTTAAAAAATGAATTTAAGTTAGATAAAAAACAATTAAAAAATGAGTTTAAACTGAAAAAGAAACAAAAAAAATTAAAAATAGAAATAAAAGATGAAAACATATAAAAACCGCATTACAATGCGGTTTTTATATGTTTATTTTTTTGTAAATTTTTATAAACATTCACTCAATTTTTATTTTTGCCATATTATGTAAAAGGAATAAAAATTAAGGAAAGAATATGCAAAAATTTTTAATACACGGTGGTAAAAAATTAAATGGCACCATAAATGTTGAATGTGCAAAAAATGCTTATTTACCAATTTTGGCTTCAACAATTTTATGTGAAGAAGAAATAGTTTTAAAAAATTGTCCTGATTTTACAGATATAAAAAATATGATAATTATATTGGAAAATTTGGGCATAACTGTTTATAAGAAAGACGATGAATTACATATTAATGGAGCAGAAGCTTCTTTTTGTTTTATACCAAGTGAATTAGCAAAAGTTTTAAGGTCATCTATTTTTGCGTTAGGTGCATTATTAGGTAGATTTAAAAAAGCCAAAGTTGCTTATCCTGGTGGCTGTGATATAGGTTTGCGGCCTATTGATTTACATTTAAAAGGTTTGAAGGATTTAGGCGTAAAGATAGTTGAATGCCACGGATACATAAATTGTGATGCATCAGAAATGAAAGGTGGATTAGTTCATTTGGATTATCCAAGTGTTGGAGCTACTGAAAATCTTATTATGGCAGGTGTTTTAAATAGTGGAACAACCACTATAGTTAATTGTGCTAAAGAACCTGAAATTGTTGATTTGCAAAATTTTTTGAATAACTTAGGAGCAAAAATTACAGGAGCAGGAACAGATACCATAGTAATAACTGGAGTAAAAAAACTGCATGGTGGAAGTTGGACCCCAATTTCAGATAGAATAATTGCTGGCACTTTTTTAATTGCTACAGCTATGGCTGGTGGTGAAGTTGAAATTTGCAATGTTATTCCTCAACATTTTTCATCATTGATTGATAAACTTCAAAAATCTGGTTGCAAAATTGAACAAAAAGATGATAAAATATTTGTTGTATGTAATAGCAGGTTAGAAAGTGTGGGGTTTTTAGAAACAATGCCATATCCAGGCTTTCCTACTGATTTACAAGCACAAATGTTGGCTTTGCAAACCGTTTGTAAAGGTAGCAGTTTGATTCAAGAAAATTTATTTGAAACAAGGTTTAAGTTTGTTCCCGAATTAATAAAAATGGGGGCTAATGTAAAAGTAAATCAACGCACTGCATACATAAATGGTGTTGATAAACTTTTTGGTGCCGATGTTTATTCAACAGATTTGCGTGGAGGTGTGGCTTTGGTTTTAGCTGGATTATGTGCACAAGGTTACACAACAGTTCACGATATTTATCATATTGACCGTGGTTATGCTTTTATAGAAAAAACATTAAGTTCTTTAGGTGCAAACATTCAACGAATAGATTAGGGGGAGTTAGGGTGAAAACAAAAACAAGTGTTTTAACTGTTGTTTTAGTTTTAATGGCATTTATTGTTGCCATTGTGGTTTTATGTAGCACTGTTTTTTGTGTTAGCTCGATAAAAGTGGTTTGGCACACTTCAACTATTGCTTTAACTGGGCAAGATGATAATATGATTCAAAAAAGCGGTTTAACAACAGGGCAAAGTGTTTTTCTAGTTGGAAAAGATGAAAGTGTGCAAAAGCTTGAAAGTAGTTATCCGTATGTTAAAGTTTTAGGTATTGAAACAGTGTTTCCATCTACTTTAAACATACATTTACAAGAGCGTGAAATTTTGTATGTTATTCAAATTTCTAGTTCTTCATATGCGTTTGTAGACCAAGATTTTAAGGTTTTGGAAATTAAAAATGGTGTATACGATGTTAATTCAAAAAAAGCAATACTATTAAGTGGTGATTTTAAACTGGAAAATGTTACTGTTTCTCAATTTTTATTTTTAGAAAAATATGATGCATTTAAAACATTGCAATTAAATTTTGAAAGAATGGATTTTAACATTGTTTTACTTAAAGCCTTTATTAAACAAGCAAGTTTAGGCAATGATAGAATTATACTTGACACTTACCTTGGCGTTCAAATTCAAATTTTTTCACCTGAAATTCGTCAACAAGAAAAGGTTGCAATGGTTTTAAAAGTTTTTGACAGTTTGGATAAATCAAATCAAACCAAAGGAATTATTGGCGTGTTTGAAAACAATGAAAATCAGATTTGTGGAAGTCATTATTCATAAACTTGATTAAATATTCATTAAAAGATGTTTAAACAACATCTTTTTTTGTATAAAATGCATATTTTTGTTTGACTTATTTATTTTTTATTTATATTATATAATTATATACTTACATAGTGTGCCGATACTGTTTTTGTCTAATGAAAAAAGGAGTAGTAGATGTCAAAAAGAAGTGTTGCAGTGCTAAACTTTGGAACCAGACATTTATCTGTGTTAATTGGTTCTCGAAGTGTTAACGGCACTTTTGACATACACGGTTCTGCAGAGTCCGAGTATGGCGGATATATGAATGGTGAATTTTTAGAACCTGAAAAATTAACAGTTGCTGTTCAAGACACTATTGCAAAAGCTGAAAATAATGCTTTTTGTAAAATAACACATTTATACATCGGTGTTCCTGCTGAGTTTAGTGCAGTTGTTGTTAAAGATGTTAACATTGATTTTCCAAGACGAAAACGCATAAAAGAAGAAGATGTTGAAAAATTGTTTGAGTTAGCAGATGACTTTTCAGCAAGTGCAACACATTCAGTGATAAATCGTTGTCCGATATATTATGTGCTTGATGATGGTTCAAAAGTAATTGACCCACGGGGAAAAATTACACAAACGATAGATGCAACTTTGAGTTTTGTTTTAGCTGAGAAAGAGTTTTTGGGAACTGTGAATAAAATCTTATCACCTTTACATTTTGAAACAATTGATTATTTTAGTGAGCCATTAAGTGAAACTTTGTTTCTTTTAGCGCCTGAAGTTCGAGATAATGTGGCTATTTTAGTTGACTGTGGTTATTTATCTACAAGTGTTTCGTTGGTTATGGGTGACGGCCTTTTATGTTTGCGAAGTTTTTCATTAGGTGGTGGGCATATAATGGCTGATTTATGTTCAGCATTTAAAATTTCGCCAAAACAAGCAGAACAATTAAAGCAAGATATTGCTTTTAATATTGAGTTAAGCCCTGAAGATTTTTATCAAGTACAAAGTCAAAATAGTGAAAGTGAAGATTTAAAATTTAACGCAATTGAAGTAAATCAAGTAGCAAAATCTCGTGTGGTTCAAATTGGAAAAATGATAAAAAAATGTCTTGATGATTTTGATTTTGAGTATCCCGACTATATTCCAGTTATGATTACAGGGGGCGGGGTTTGTTATATGAAAGGGGCAACTAACATTATTTCAAAAATTGTTGACAGAGATGTACAAATTATTGTTCCACCTGTGCCACAAATGGATAAACCTGTTTCATCTGCTTCATTAAGTGTTTTGGATTTGGCTCTTAAGCAACGAAAATCATCGCCAATAATGGTGTTAATAAAAATTTTTAAAAGAAAGTAATTTTGGAGGAATATATGAACAATTACGATAATTATCAATCGCAAAATCAAAATAATCCTGTGGTTAAAATAAAAGTTATTGGTGTAGGTGGCGGTGGTGGAAATGCTATTAATCGTATGGTTTCTGCCGGTGTATCTGGTGTTGAATTTATTGCGGTAAACACCGATAAACAAGCATTGCAAATTAGCAAGGCTGATTATAGAATTCAAATAGGAACCAAATTAACTCGTGGTTGGGGTGCTGGTGCAGACCCTGAAGTTGGTTTAAAAGCTGCAGAAGAAAATGTTGAAGAACTTAATCAAGCTTTAAATGATGCTGACCTAGTATTTATTACTGCAGGTATGGGTGGCGGAACTGGAACTGGTGCCGCTCCATTAATAGCATCAATTGCTCGCGATAAGGAAATTTTAACTATTGCGGTTGTTACTAAACCTTTTGAGTTTGAAGGTAGAAAAAGAATGGCTAATGCAGAAAAAGGTATTGAGTCATTAAGAAAAGTTGTTGATTCTCTTGTTATAATACCAAATGAAAAATTATTTAAACTTGTTCCAAAGGGCACTTCATTGGTTGACACCTTCCGTTATGCTGATGATGTTTTGCGTCAGGGTGTTCAAGGTATTTCAAACATAATAATTGATAATTCTTTAATTAATCTTGACTTTGCAGATGTTCGCACAATTATGAAAAATCGTGGTTTAGCACATATGGGTATTGGACGAGCAAAAGGTGAAAGGAAAATTTTTGATGCTCTTAGTCAGGCTGTTTCAAGCCCATTACTTGAAACAACTATTGAAGGTGCAACTGGAATTATATTTAACATTAAAGGTGGTGTAAATTTACCTGTTGACCAAGTTCACGAAGCTGCTGATTTGATGCGTGAAATTGTTGACCCATCTAGTACCATCATTTTTGGTACAAGTGTAGATGAATCATTAGAAGATGCTGTTGAAATAACTGTTATTGCAACTGGTTTTCAAGGTGCAGGCCCTTCTTTAATTGAAAACGAAAATGAAGAAGATGATGAAGATGAAAAGCCAGAATTTAAAAAGCAAAAATATTCAGACATTTTGGAAAGTCGTTTATCGGGTTCAAAATCTAATTCTAAATATGATGATGACGATGATGACGACGATGATGATGAAGATGATGACGATGATGACTACACTCCACAACAAATTAAAAATGATTCAAATAAAAAACGCTTAGGCTCACGCATTGAAATTGATGATGCGGATATTCCTCCTTTTCTTAAAAAATTGCGTAGATAAATAAAAACTGAATATTAAAACTAAAAGATAATTATGGTTTAAATTGTTTTTATAAATAACCATAATTATTTTTTTTATTTAAAACTATTTTAAAATATTATATTTCTTCATATTTTTTATAATAAAAGCATACAATTAATTGTCTTTAATAAAAAGGAGATTTGTATGAAAAGTTCAAATATATATCACGACATAGCAAACAGAACAAATGGAGACATATATGTTGGTGTTGTTGGACCAGTTCGTGTAGGTAAGTCAACTTTTATAACCAAATTTATGGAAGAATTTGTTTTGCCTAATATATCAAATAAAAATGCAAAAGCTTGCGCTATTGATGAACTTCCACAAAGTGCAGATGGTGTTAATATTATGACAACACAACCTAAATTTGTTCCAGCCGAATCGGTTAATGTTAAAGTTGGCGATAATGTTGAAATGAATGTAAAAATGATTGACTGTGTTGGTTATCTTGTAGATGGTGCACAAGGACATGAGGAAGATAATAAGCCAAGAATGGTTAAAACACCTTGGAAAAAGGAGCCAATGCCATTTGAAAAGGCAGCAGAATTTGGTACACATAAGGTTGTAGCAGAGCATTCAACAATAGCAATATTAATGACAACAGACGGAAGTTTTGGAGAAATACCTCGTGAAAGTTTTGTTGAAGTAGAAAACAGGCTTGTGAAAGAGTTAAAAGAAGAAAATAAACCATTTGTAATTGTGTTAAATTCTAAATATCCGAAAGATGATGCCACACAAAAATTAGTTAAAAATTTAACTGAAAAGTATCAAGTAGGTGTTTGTGCCATAAAAGCTGATGAACTAAACGAAAAAGATGTTACTGAAATTTTTGATAAAATGCTTGATGAATTCCCTTTGGCGGGAATAGAATTAAAAATGCCAAATTGGTTAACTGCACTTGATTTTGAAAACCCAATTATATCTGAAATTGCAAATGAATTTAGAAAAGTTGGTGCTGATGTTCAAAAAATAGGTCAATTTGACAAAGGAACAGTTTTATTTCAAGAAAGTTCAAGATTTGAACCATTGGTTCAATCTAGTGTTGAGTTGGGGAAAGGTAAAGTTAAATTTGAACTAGTACCAAAACCAAACTTGTTTTATGAGGTGTTAAGTTCTCAGTGTGGAATAGAAATTAAAGATGAATTTGATTTAGTTTCAAATATGCGTGGGCTTGCTGAAGCTAAAACTAAATATGATAAAATGAAAGATGCCTTACAACAAGTTGATGAAACAGGTTATGGTGTGGTTTTTCCAACAATAGAAGACCTTACTTTAGAAGACCCAGAACTAGTAAAACAAGGTGGCTCAAGATGGGGAGTTAAATTAAAAGCAACGGCACCTAGTTTGCATATAATGCGTGTTGATATTGAAACTGAAATTAATCCAATGGTTGGAACAGAACAGCAAGGTAATGATATGGTTGAATATCTTTCTGAACAAAGCAAAAATAATCCACAAGGAATTTGGCAAGCAAATATGTTTGGAAAGTCAATGCATCAACTAATGAGTGAGGGATTGAACAGTAAATTAAACGCAATGCCTTTAGAGGCTCAAAAAAAGATGAGAAAAACTCTAACTAGAATAGTTAATGAAGGTAAAGGTGGAATTATTTGTATATTATTGTAAAAAATAATGTTTTAGTTTGAGTAAAAATAACTAAAAGGACGAATTAAAAATTTTCGTCCTTTTTATATTCTAAATTAACCAACAAAAAAAGACATTAAAACTATTTGCTTTTTGTATAAAATGTGATATAATGCGAAATATATTATGAATAAAGTGAGGACTTTAAATTGGAACAAAATAATATGCAAAGAAAAAAGCCGTTCCCAGTGTTTTCAGTTATTATGATGATTCTTTTGGTGTTTGTTTTAATAGCAATTTTTATGCCACAAGATTCTGATAAAAAAATTGAAGAAAGTGAATTTAAACAATTTGTAACTGAACACCAAGTTGAACGAGTTTATATTTATGGTGCAACAGTTAAAGGTTTGTTTGTTGATAGCAAAACCACTGTAAAAGATAAAAGCAAATTTCCAACTCAATTTGACTTCTATTTTACAGTTTCTACAAGTGGTGGTGTAGATAGAATTATTGAATATATTGACAATTATAACAGCGATGAAGCTAATGTTGATTATGCTGACATAACTTATACATCAGAGCCACAAGGTGAAAGTTGGTTGCAAACTTTACTGCCATTTATTTATATTGGTTTGATTATTTTACTTGCGGTGCTTGTTTTCCGTTCATTAAATCGTATCAATGGTAAAAATATGGATTTTGGTCGTAATAAGGCCCGTATGGAAAATAATCTTAAAGTAAGATTTGATGATGTTGCTGGTTGTGAAGAAGAAAAACAAGAAATGCAAGAAGTTGTTGAATTTTTGAAAAATCCTAAAAAATTTACCGCACTTGGTGCTAGAATTCCAAAGGGTGTTTTGCTTGTTGGCCCACCAGGAACTGGTAAAACATTGTTAGGAAAGGCAATTGCAGGTGAAGCTGGCGTTCCTTTCTATTCAATAACTGGTAGTGATTTTGTTGAAATGTTTGTTGGTGTTGGTGCTGCTCGTGTTCGTGATTTGTTCGAAACAGCTAAAAACAATTCTCCTTGTTTGATTTTTATTGATGAAATTGATGCAGTTGGTAGACAGCGTGGAACTGGTTTAGGAAACACAAATGATGAGCGTGAACAAACATTAAATCAATTGCTTGTTCAAATGGATGGTTTTGAAAGCAGTGAAGGAATTGTGGTGTTAGCAGCAACTAACAGACCAGATGTTTTAGACCCTGCATTGTTGCGTGCCGGAAGATTTGACCGTAGAATTGTGGTGAATCCTCCAAATGCAAAAGCAAGAGAAAAGATTTTAAAATTGTATGCTAAAAATAAGCCAATGGCAGAAAACATTGATTATGAAAAAATTGCAAAAGTTTTGTATGGTGAAACAGGTGCTACAATTGAAAATGTATTAAATGAAGCTGCTATTTTAGCGGCAAGAGATAATCGTTCACTTATCACTCAAGATGATATTATGGAAGGTATTTCTAAGGTAGCTATGGGGCCTAAAAAGGTTAGTCAAAAATTAAGCAAAAAAGATAAAGAAGCAACTGCTTATCACGAAGCTGGTCATACCATAGTTGCAAAAACTTTGGAAACATTTAAAAATGATGTGCAAGAGGTAACAATTATTCCTCGAGGAATTGCTCTTGGTGTTACTTTCCATGTACCACTTGAAGAAAGCAATTCAATTACGAAAGAATATTTATACAACTATATTGAATTAGCTTTGGGTGGTTGGGCTGCTGAACAAGTTGTTTATGGACATCATACTGCTGGTGTTTCAAATGATATAAAAGAAGCAACTCAAATGGCAAGGCGTATGGTTGTTGAATTTGGAATGAGTGATAAAATTGGTCCTGTATTCTGTGCTGGTGATGGGGAAGTGTTCTTGGGTCGTGATTATCAAACACATTCAGCATCAAGTGAAAAAACTGCAAGCATAATTGATGAGGAGATAAAATCAATTATGGAAAAATGTTTAGCTCGGGCAATAAAACGCATTGAAAAATACAGACCTATATTAGAAGAAATGATGAAAGTTTTAGTTGAAAAAGAAACAATTTATTCAGAAGAAGTTCAATTGTTAATGGAAGGTAAATCAGCGGAAGAAGTAATAGAAAAAATGGATGAAAAAGCAAAAATTCGTGAAGAAGCTGATAAAAAAGCAAGAGAAGAAAAGCAACAAAAAGACTTAGAAGCCGTTAAAATTGAAGACCAGAAAGTAAAAATTTTACGGGAAAAAGCACTAGCTGCTTTTAATGGGGTTGATTCAACAAAAACAAATGAAAAATCTGTTGTTGAACAAGAAACTGATGTGTTAAAAAATGATGAAAAAACTGAAACTAAAACAGAAAAAGTTGAACAATCAAATGATGAAAAAGTTTCAACAATAATTGAAGGTGATGCTACAAGCATTAAGCCAAATAAAAAAACAACAAAAAAATCTACTGAAAGTAAAAAAGCAACAGATAAAACAAACAAAGAATAATAATGAAGTTGACAAAAGTTATTATTTGTTTTATGCTTATTGAAAATAAATCAAAAGTGAGAAAATTATGAGTGTTAAAAAAATTGTGTCATATGTAGGGTTGGGGGTTATTGCAGCAATAATAATTTGTGTTATAATTTTGGCGTGTATCCCTGTTAGAATAATGCCTAATTTTGAAAATATGAAACCAAATGAAATAAAAATTTATAATAGTGATAGTGAATCTTATATTATAACAAACAACAGTGCAAGTACTGAAGAATTTAACAATATTTTTAATAAAGTAAATGATATGGCAACATACTCTGTTCTTGATTCGTTATTTATGGGTGTTATGGGTGAAAATTATGTTGTTAAAAGCACTTCAAGTTCTAGCAAAAATTTAAGCACATTAATTAGTGAAAATGATTATGTAATTCAATTTGATTGGGCTGAATCTCAACAAATAAAAAATGCTGATGGAACTGATTATTCTCAGTCTACGCAAGCAAATTTTAAAAAAGCTTTAATTGGTATTTCAAACAATGCAAATGCAAAAGAAGTTTATATTTATCTTTATACTTCGTTAGAAACAACAACAGCTTATTATGCATATGTTATTTATGCAAATACTCAAAATGTTTATAACTATTGTGAAAATTTAGATAATTCACTATTTGCATAGTATAAAAAAGGCTTAAAAGCCTTTTTTCTTTGTTTAAAATAAAAAAATCGATATTAATTTTATTGCCAAATTTTATATTGTGTGTTATAATGCAACTAGTTAGTTAATGGGCTTATGTGGAGGACGAATGGTTACAAGCAACATGATTCATTTAATATAGCAGCAGTGTCACAATGTTGATTAACATGGTGTTACATTGTTAATAACTATTTTAAATGTTCAGTTGCTTGTTTTTGTTTATTAAGCATAAGTGTTAACTTATAAACCGCTGTGAAAGCGTTTTTAAAGGAGTTAATTTTATGAAACTAAAACTGTTTAGAGTACAAAATTTCCGTTCATTTTTAGATTCTGGTTGGATTAATTGTCAGGATATTACAACATTAGCAGGTGTAAATGAAGCTGGAAAAAGTAATTTATTAAAAGCTTTGTGGAAGTTAAAACCTGCCTTTCAATCTGATAATAAAATTTTACATACCGATTTACCACGAGACCGTTTTGACGAGATTATGGAAAGTAACGAATTACCAGTGTTTGTTACTGCAAAATTCAAATTTGAACCACGAGATTTAGGTTTATTAAAAAAATATTTTCCAACAATAAAACCTTTTGATTCTTGTATAGTGTCAAGAACTTTAAGTGGTAAATATATTGTTGAAGTTCCAGTAAATGTTCCTGATGAACAAAAAGCTAAATTGCATAATTTTATAATTAAAATAATGCCAGGATTTATTTATTATAGTAATTATGGGAATTTAGATAGTAACATTTATTTACCACAAATGTTATCAAAATTTAATAAAAGTGGTGTTGCTACATCATCAAGTACAAAGCGTAGAACAATAAAATTATTATTGCTTTATATTGGAATTACGCCAGAAATGTTGAAAAACGATATGAATGTATTATTTAATGATGAAGATACAACCAAATTGTCGGCACAAAAGCTTGCTGAAATTACAAGTAAGAAAGAAGAATATAAACAATTATTTGATGAAGCTGGGAAAAGATTAAGTCAAGAATTTTCTGCCATTTGGCATCAAGGAACTTATAAATTTGAGTTTACCTTTGAAGGTTCAAATTTGCGTATTTGGGTGACTGATGAAAAAGGCAACAGAGCACCTCTTGAAGAACGAAGTGTAGGTATGCAATGGTTTTTATCATTTTTCCTTGTATTCACAATGGAAAGCAAACACTTTTATACAAACACTATTTTATTATTAGATGAAAGTGGAATGACTTTACATAGTCTTGCTCAAAAAGATTTGGTTTATTTGTTTGAACAATTAGCAAATAAAAATCAAATTATTTATTCTACTCACAGTAGTTTTATGATTCCAACTGAACACTTAAACCGTACAAAAATTATATTTAAAGATGATATGGGACATAGTGTAGTGAATAATGATTTACGGTTAAATCAAGATAGAAGCAATGCAGCTTCATTATTTCCTGTTCAAAGTGCAGTAGGTATTGAGATTTCACGCTCTATTTTAAATGGTGCAACACCTGTTGTTGTAATAAATAACAGTGACCAAATTTTGTTATCAGCAATAAAAAATTATTTATCTGGCAAAGGTTTGTTTCAATCAGTTTATGATACAGTTTTTGTTTCCACAGGTGTTAATGGTTTGGATGGAACTACACAAGTTCTTTCTGAAGGACACGAACTACCAGTTGTATTCCTTTCTGATGATGCAGTTAGTGAAAAAATGCGTGAACATTTGTGCAATCATTCATATAAAAATTGCCCTGAAAGAGTGTTTACAGTAAATCAATTTGGAAATTTCTCAACCCTTGAAGATTGCATTCCTTACGAAATTTTTGCTAGAGGTGCTGGAAATTATATAGCTAAAATTTTAGATAGTAATTTTGAATTAGATACAGAAGAAAGTTTCTTGATTCAACTTGAAAGATATGCTGAAGAGAAGAAATATACTTTACCAGATAATTATCGTGAAGAAATAGCATTAAGAGTTAAAAAATATTTTCAACGAAATTATGATGCTTTAAAAATAACAAGAAATACAAAGAAATTATGGCAAAATATCTTGAATGCCTTAACATTTAATTAATGCTTTTGAATAAATTTGCATTAATACTTGCAAAATAAAGATTAAAATGATATAATCAAACTATAGAACTTGGGGGTGAATTATGGCAGGAAAAACTCAAACAGCAATTGTGTTAGATAAAGGTCTGGGTTTGTCTCATTGCACTTTAACAAGCAAGGGGCGAATTTATAATGTGCCTTTTGAAAAATTTGCAATAATGCCAGAAGATTTAGAAATTGGTCAGCGTGTAGTTTTAGAAACAAAAGCAGGAAAGTTATTTACAACACAAGCTTTGGAACCAGTTGAAAAACGAATTAATAATTTAACTGAAGAATCTCTATATGTTTACACTCAACCTCAGTTTGACCAAGTTAATCAAAATGCTATTCTTCGCCGACTTTTAAAAGCTTCAATTTCTATTTTAAAAGATGAAGTGGTTACTAAAAAATCTGAAAGTTTAAATAAAGAAAATTTAGTTAGAATTTTAACAGGCGAATGTAATAATGTTGCACGCAGACCAATACAAGAAATAAACGCAAGAATGATTCATTCAGCAACATGTACAAGTCCTTTTGTTAAATGTGTTCATACTCAAGGATTACAAAAACAACGCACAATTGGAAGGCAAGCCTAAAGCTTGTCTTTTTTTATTATAATATTGACTAACTAATATTTTTTGATATAATAAATATCAAGGAAGGTGAAATATTTTGAAAAATCCTGTTGAATTAAATGAAACTGTTACAGCATTAATTGTTTCTGCTAATAATGATGGCAATGTTTTATTGTTAGATAAAAAGCATTTTTCTGAATTAAAATATATACCTTTTGCTAAGTTTAATAATAGTCCATTTGTTTTATTGCCTGGTCAAATTGTTGAATTTAAGTTTGATGGAGAAAAATTTTCATATTCTGATTTTAATCCTGAAAACAAAGGTTTTAATAATCGTGTTGAAACTGTTGTTGAGTTTGCAGGAAGGGTTAGAAGTATTTTTGATGATAAAACATTAAGTTATGTCAATCAGAGAAAAGGTGAAAATTGTTTATATTATCTTAATCAGACATTAAATAACATAGCCGATGAATTACAATTTGATGAAGTTAAAGATTTGCAACTTGACTTGGTTATAGAACAACAAACTGCAATTTCATTAGGAAAAAATATTTCTGAACATTATGGTTTAAATGAAAAAACCGGTGGCACAAAAATAAATGTTAAAAACAATGCAATTGGCATTTATGATTCTATAGTAAAGCAATCAAATATAATGAAATCAATTGTTAAAAGCAATATGTGTAAAAAAGTTGATTCTGTTGTTAGACAAACAACATTATAAATATATTAAATTTTCAGGAGTTAATTATGGATAAAAAAAGAAATGTGCTTATAGGTTGTGCGTGGACATATGCAAACAGTGATATTCATTTAGGACATATTTGTGCCTATATAAGTGGTGATGTTTTGGCAAGATATCATCGTGCTAAAGGTGATAATGTTGCAATGGTAAGTGGAACAGATTGTCACGGTACGCCTACAACAGAACGAGCAATTCGAGAAAAAACAACACCTAATGCAATTGTAGAAAAATATCATAGTCAATATGTTGAAGTTTTTAAAAAATTAGGGTTCTCTTACGATTGTTATACTTTGACTGCTACACCTTATCATCACGAAAAAGTTAAGGAAATGATTTTAAAATTACAAGAAAATAATTTTCTTTACCCAAAAACCGAACAAGCATCTTATTGTCCAAAATGTGGTAAATTTGTTTATGATAGAGAAGTTGAAGTTGTATGTCCAAAATGTGGTGCTATAAGTAAAGGGGACCAGTGCGGTTCTTGTGATTATGTTTTTCAAACTAAAGATTTATTAAAAGCTAAGTGCAGAATTTGTGGGAGTGAAACTGAGATAAAAGAGAATACAAATCTTTATTTTAAACTTTCAACATTAGAAGAACAGTTAGAGGAACATTTTAATAATTGTAAAAATAATTGGCGTAAAAACACTGTTAATGAAACTCAAAAGTTTTTGATGGAAGGTTTACACGATAGAGCTGTAACTAGAGATTTGAATTGGGGTGTAGAAGTTCCTTTTGAAGGCTTTGATGACAAAAGAATTTATGTTTGGGTGGAAGCAGTTTGGGGATATGTAACCGCTACAATGAAGTATTGTGAAGAAAATGGGCTTGATTGGAAAGATTGGTGGATTGACCATAAAGATGGCACAAATAAAATGTATATGTGTCATGGAAAAGATAATATTGTTTTTCATACAATCATTTTTCCTGCACTTTTGCTTGCAACTAAACAAAATATGTTTTTACCAAATGTTTGTGTTTCTGTTGAATTTTTGAACGCAAAAGGTGAAAAAATGAGTAAAAGCAAGGGCAATGGTTTAACAATGGTAAACATTTTAAACAGATTTGACCCAGATAGTATTCGATATTTTTGTATAGCAAATGGCCCTGAAAAGAAAGATTCAGACTTTAGTAGCGAAATTTTTATTTCACTTCATAATGGAGACATAGTAAATAAGTTTGGTAATTTTGTTAATAGAACTTTAAATTATAAAGGATTAAATGGTATTTTGCCTAATGGGGAAATTGACCCTTATATTAGAAAAAAATTTGAAGAAGTTTATGAAAACACAAGTAAACTTATTGAAAATATATCATTTAAAGATGCATTAAGCCTAATAATTGATTTAGTTGAAGATTGCAATAAGTATTTTGACCAAAAAGAACCTTGGGTATTATTTAAAAATGATGATAAAACTTTATTTAATAATGTTATTGCAACTTGTGTTTTTGCAATTGCAAATTTTTCAAATTTATTAATGCCTTTTATACCATTTAGTTGTGAAAAAATTAGAAAATATTTAAAAGTTAGTGATAATCCTGTTTGGAAAGTTATTGAATTTAATGGTGGAGAAAATTTTGGAAAGTTTGAACCATTATTTAACAGACTTACAGAAAAAGATTTTGAATAACTTGTTTCTTGAATAATTATTTCTCAAAGGTTTCATATTACAATGAATGATTTGAAATATATAAAAAAATATTATGGGGAAAATTTTTCACATTTATGTCGTGAATTATTTCCAACAATTCTTGAAAACAAAGGATTACTTCCTATTATTTTAACAACTAAATTTGCTCCAAATAAATGTTTATACAATGATATATTAAATGAAGGTTTAATAGACGAATTTAAATCATTTATTTATAGTTTTGCTACAAATAGTGATAAAAAAATAACATTACCTGAAAATAAAACACCACAAGAGTTGTTAGATGATGCTGGTTATATTTTATATCCAGAATGTAAAACAGAACAAGATATAGCTCAATTTAAAAAATATTATGAAAAAGATGAAATGCTTTGTACTTTTAATGGTGACAGATTAAAGCGATGTCGTGTTTGGTTTGCTATTAAAAAAGATGTTGAAAATATAAAACGAGAAAATTTTTGTAATCCTCAAAGACAAGATGAATATGGCACAAGTGTGATTAGTATTCAGTTTTCAAAAACAAAACCTTGTATCCTTTCTATAAAAAATAGATATAATCATAAGGTTAGTAATCCTGATGCAACTTTTGGAAATAATTTAGATAATATCATACCAGGTTTAACCGATGCTTTTGCTCGGGAATATGATTTAGATTTGATAGATGGTATAACTAGAAAGTTTAATATTGAAAATTATATACTTGCAAGCGATGGTCGTTTTTATAAAAGTAATGTTGAAAGGAATAATATACACTATTGTTGTAATAATTATGTTATTAAAGATGGAGTAGCTGAACAACTTGATAAAAATCGTTTTGTATTAATTGATGAATATGTTATAGATAAAAAAGAAAAAAAAGTAATGTTATTTGATTCTGGATTAAAATGTAAACAAGATGCTTTTATTGAAAGCTTGGGTGAAATATATGATATTATCATAATTTCTAAAAAAAATGATTGTTTAATTAAAATTTTATCTAATACTGGTGAAACAAAAATTGTTAGTTCTGAGAATGCAATTTTAGAGTATGAAAATAACAGCATAAAAAGTATTGGAGATGGTTTTTTATCATATAATAAAAATTTAAAAAATTTTGAAGCACAAAATTTAGAAAATGTAGGTTTAGATTTTTTATTTTATAATAAGGCTTTAAAAAACATTAATTTGCCAAATATTAAAAACTTAGGAGAATGTTTTTTATCACAGAATGAACATTTAATTAACTTAAATATGCCGAAATTAGAAGAGGTTGGCAATTATTTTTTGCAACACAACATATTTTTAGAAAAATTAAATTTACCAAACATAAAAAAAATTGGTAGTATGTTTTTGTGTAATAATGTTATATTAAACGAATTTACTGCACCAAAACTAGAAGAGGTAGGGCAAGATTTTTTAAAAATTAATGAAAATTTGAAACTATTAAATTTACCTAATTTAAAAAAAGTTGGAGATGATTTTTTAAGTTCGAATAAAATACTAGAAGGTTTTATTGCACCCAATATAAAAACAACAGGAGAAAATTTTTTATTAAGAACAATATATATAGATAAATCGGTTTTTAATGAAAGTAATTGTTCTATGATAAAATAAATAGTTTATTAATTGCTATATAAAAAAAGATGTTAAAATTAAAACATCTTTTTTATATATTATTTTTTTACATAATGTAGAATAAGCGGAGTAACCATTTCTTCTTTTGTTAAACCGCCGTGTGAACCCAATGTTTGTTTTTTAGGAAGTTTATATAAAGTTGAACAAAACAAATTAGCTTCATCAACACTTATTAGCCAAAAGTCACCTATAAAATCATCTATTTTAGGATGGGGAGTGCCATAACCAAACAAATTCATTTCTAATATTTGTTTTTTACTTAATAATATAAACTTATCCCCAAAATGTTTTTTTATTAATTTTTTAAACAAATTTTGTTTGTCATTTTTAATAAAAAGATTAAAAGCACGGGCACCTCCAGTTGGAGGCATAAGTAAAGTATCCATTATATCAGGAAAATCACTCAAATCAATAACTTCAGTTGTTTCAAATTGTCCGTGGTCAGCAGATATTATAAATAAAGTGTCTTTACAATTTGTTGACAAAACTGAAAGTTGAGCATCTATATCAAGCAGTTTATCTGTTGTTTCACTGCTATAAGGCCCTGTTTTATGCATTGTGTCATCTGGATGATTATGATACGCATAAATAACTTTTTTTTCATTTGTACTACAAAGTGTTTTTATCAGTGTGCACATTTCATCAAAATTGTCATAGGTTAGTTGAGATGGGCCATAGATATCTCGTGCTTCTGGTGGACAAATTGCATATGTTCTTATATTTTCGTTATTTTCTTGAATTTTTTCTAATATATGAGTATAAGGTAGAACTGTTGATGCAATGTGTTGTTTTACAACAGGTTTTCGAGAATAAGCATTAGTATTCAAATATAAATTAACAGCTTCTCCAACTTCTTTAAAATACAAAAACAAAGATAACCAACCGTGTTCAATTGGATATAATCCAGTTTTAAAACTCATTGTTGCAGCTGTTGTTGTGCTAGGAAAAATAGAAGACATTTCACAAACATAATTTTTTCGCAAAAACGATTTTTCTGGTAAATGAAATTCCAAAATATTTTTACCCATACCATCAAGTACTAAAATTACTATATTTTTTGGATTTTTTTTAAGTGCTTCATCAACATATGGTTGTGTTTTATGTTTAGTATCTACCCCAAATTTTTTTGCTACAGAACTAATAAGATTTACTGCACAATTTTCATAATTGGGGAAATGTGGTTTATTTATCATTTTATATCCTTAACTTGATTATATGCATTGTCAATAATGTCTTGGTCAAAGTCTGCTTCCCAATACGCATTATGCAATGCTTTTAAATATGCTTCACCAGGAACATTAGGTGGTAGTTTTTGTTTTAAAATATAAATCCAACCTTTTACTTTTTGCCCATTAAAAATAGCATGAGCTTTTAATTTTTTATATTTGTAAGGGAATTTTTCAAAATTATCAATGGTGAAACGAGCTTCTGGTTGAACTTCATAAATTGCAACAGGTAACTCACTATTTCGTTTTTTAACTAAATTTGCTATTGCGTGTCGTTTAAACCCTTCAAATTTTAATTCATAATCAAGCAAAGTTCCATATCCTAATAAAACCGAGTTATCACAATGTGAAAGCATTTGTGATTGTGCAATATTTGTACCATATGCAAATAACAAAATTTTTTCTTGTTTTGGCATATTAACTCCTTTTTTTGTGATTTATAAATTTATTTTAAGTAATTTAAATTTTATTAATCATATTATATTATAATTAAAAAAATAAAAAAAGTCTAATAAATAAAATATATTTATTAAGGTGTTTAAATATTTGATAAATTATTTAGTTGCAAATATTGTTCTAGTTGTGATATAATGATAAATATGAAGATTTTAGTTGTTTCTGATTCGCATACTCACATAAAAGAAATACAAATGGCAATTGATAGAACTAATCCTGAAATGCTAATATTTTTAGGTGATGGTGTTGATGATTTAAAACACATTACTTTACCAAAAAATTGTAAAATTGAAGCCGTTGTGGGGAATAATGATTTTGAAAACACTGAGTATCCAATTTGGAAAATAGTTGAAGTTTTAAATCATAAAATCTTCATAACACACGGTCATACTTTTTTTGTGCCACAGGGTGTTTTGTTTATTGCGGACCAAGCTAAAAAACTTAATTGTGAAATGGCACTTTTTGGTCATACACATCATCGCTTTAATGAAACAATATATGGGGTAAAATGTGTTAATCCTGGTTGTATTTGTGGGCAATTCGATATAATTCAAAGTTATGTTGTGTTAAATGTTTCAAAAAATAATATAAAAATTGATTTTTTTGAAATTTAATTAATTTTTTTATGTTTAATCATAAAATTATGCAGGTATAGTTTAGTGGTAGAACATCAGCTTCCCAAGCTGAATATGAGGGTTCGATTCCCTTTACCTGCTCCATTATTGTTTGTGAAATATGTTTTACAAATTTCTAGTTAAATTTTATGTTTAAACCTGTAAAAAATTTTAATATATTGCAAGTGTTTTATTAATTAAAACTATTTTCAAAATTTTAATTATGTGAGGTGTATGTTTGCAAAAAAATGAATTTATAGATTTTGTTAGCAAAAAATTAAAACAAGGTGAAAATGTTAATGCGAAGTTTGATTTAGATGGTATAACTTATGAAATTAATTTTATTGCTTCAAATCCTGAAAAGGGAATTAATATCCCAGCTATAATAGCTGTTCCGTTAGTTGAAAACATAAATAACCAAATTATGTTACAAGCTAATAATTTGGAAACAAACGATTTAACTCAACTTTTATCGCAATCGTTACAAACAGGTGCTGCCATAGCAAAACAAACCCAATTTAAACCTTGTCCAATTGTTGTTCCTGTTTTACCAAGTGAGAAAAATGGTCCATATTATCAACAACTTTCAAAAGAATGTTTTGATTTATCCAGCACTGATATAAATTATCGGTTAGATGAACAAGTTGTAAATGTTATAAATTTAGCAAAACATATTTTAAAAGACAAACATAAAGTTGAGGCAAAAGAAAAAATTTTTTTAAACGGCTATTCTAGTTCTGGTGTTTTTGCACAAAGGTTTTCATTGATACACCCTGAATTAATAGAATCAGCTTGCATAGGTGGTGCTAGTGGAAGTATTCCCGTACCATCGGAAAAAATTGAATATCCTATTGGAATCAAAGACTATGAAAATTTGTTTAATAAAAAATTTGATTACGAGGCATATTCTGCTATTAAATTTAGATATTATGTAGGGGAATTTGAAACAGTTACAAAATCTGAATCTAGATATGATGAAAATAATATGCCTGCACCTATGCACGATATGAGTTATTTTAATAGGAGTGTGCCTTTTGAGGTTGGGCAAAAGCAACGCGAATTGTTTGGTAAAGAAATGTTTGAAAGAGCGAATAATACAGTTGAATATTTACACAATTTAGGAATTAATATTTCACATTTTGTTATTAACGGTAGAATGCACAGCAATAATAAAAATGGTATTGGGGTTAATGAATTGGGTGATAGGTTTATTAGAGATTGTTATAAACAAAGCTTTTCAAAAGAAATGGAAAGAATTAAATAAATATTAAAAAATGCAATATTAAATATTGCATTTTAATTTTTAGTTAGGTTTTCAATATAATTATAAATTTTTTTAAAACTTTTAAAGCAAGTGTAATTTTTTAGTTTAGTGTTTATTCCAATAAAATTTAATCCACAATTTTCTGCTAAACCTGAATCGTTTGAAGAATCTCCAATTACAATCGAATCAGAAGAGATTTTATCATTAATTTCTTTTTCAATGATTTCAACAACTTTTTTATTTGGTTTTTTAATATCATCAAATTCATAAGTTCTTTTAAAAACATATTTAAAATATTTTTTTATATCGAATTTGTCTAAAACAAAATCAACCCATTTAGGGCTAGAATTTGAAACTAATATAATAGGAATTTTAATATTTTTTAAAAAATCAATTGTATCTTTTTTAATTTTTATTTTTCCTTGATTGTATTTTTTAACATAAACTTCAAATTCAATATCGTTTAAGTTTTTATACCAAGTTTCATATGTTTTTATGTTTATGTTTAGTAATTCTAGTCTAGTACTTCTAGTTTTAAATTTAGGGTTAAAAAATATTTTTTTTGGATTTTTAACATTGTTAAATTTCAACCATTCAATCATTAAATTATTATATCTGTTTTTATAATTATGAATTGTTATAGTGTCTTCCAAATCTATTAAAATATATCTACTCAAATTGTTCTCCTAAAAAATTTGTGTGTTTAATATATCATATTTATTTGTTAGTATGCAATAAATTATTTAAAAAATTTATAAAAAAGTTATAAATTATGATATTTTTTTAACAAAAATTAAAATTGGTATTGACTTGATGATTTTTTTATGTTAAATTAATATTAATTAAGAAAAAAGGAGGTCATTCGTATGTTTTATGCTATAATAAATAGTAATTCACAATTTAATTTAATAAAAATGACATACGAATGGTTTTCGTAAGTTGCTTTTTATACTATAAATAATTTATAGATTATAAAGAACCTTTCGTATGTTACGGGGGGTTCTTTATGTTTGATAAAAAACAAGTAAGAATAAAAGATTATTTTCTAAAACATAAAGTTGCAATATCATTTTTTGTATTATTGTATGTAATAAGTTCAATAGCTACATTTTTTGCAATTTTATTTTTTGCAAATGCAGTTGAACAGTTAACATTAGGAAATTATATTGAAACAATAAATATTTTTATAATTGCAACAATTATTATAGTTTTTGCTATTTTAACTTGGTATTTATCTGAAATTTGTTATAGTAATTTTTCTCTCAAAATTATGTCACAATTAAATTCAGATTTAGCAAGGCAAACTTTTAATTTAAAATCTAAAACTTTTGAAAGCCACAACACTGGTACATTTGTTCAAAGAATAGTTAATTCACCTGAAAGCTTGGCGAGAAGTTTTCGAGATATAATTGTAATTTCAACAGATTTGATAACAGAATTATGTGTTGTTGTTTATTTATTGGTAATGAACTTTTATATTGGTTTGGTTTTGGTATTTGCGATTATTGTATGTAATGTGATTGATGGATTTAGATTAAAATGTTACAAAAAGAATAACAACAAATTGTTCAAAGTTGGCGATAAAATAAATTCTTTTACTAATGAAATTATTAAAAGTGAAAAAGATATTAAATCTTTAAATTTGGAAAATTCATTAAATAAAATAATTACTAATGAATATGAACAATATAAGGATATTAAATATAAACTGCTTACAAATAATATGAATTTTTTTGTAATAAGAAATATAGTAGTAAATATTTTTACTTTAGTTGTCTTAATTTTAGGTATATATTTTTTGCAAAAAGAACTTATTACTGTTGCTGTTTTTATGTTAATTTATTCTAGAAAAGAATCATTATATCAGATTATATATTATTTAGGAAGTATTAAAACATTTTTAATTGATTTTAATAAATCAAAAGAAAGAATATTAGAGCTTTTTAATAATGAAGAATTTGCTACTGAGAAATTTGGTGATAAGGTTTTAGAAAATGCTAAGGGTAAAATTGAATTTAAAAATGTTGCTTATAAATATCAAGAATATAAATATAATGAAGTAAAAAATAAATCATATAAAAAAGGTTCTCAAAAACCAGAACGAGTTTTAATTTCTGAAAATCAACTTTTTACTAATTTATCATTTAAAATTGAGCCAAACACTACGGTTGCTTTTGTTGGTAAATCGGGTAGTGGAAAAACAACAATTTTAAATTTGTTATCAAAAATGTATGAAGTAGATAGTGGTGAAATATTAATTGATGGTATTAATATTAATGATTTAACTAAAGAATCTTTGCGAAATAATATTTCACTTGTAAATCAATTTCCATATCTTTTTGATATGTCAATAAAAGAAAATTTATTATTATCTAAAAATGATGCAACTGATGAGGAAATTATTAAGGTTTTAGAAGATGCTTCTTTATTAGAATTTGTAAACAGTATACCTAATGGAATAGATACAGTAATTGGTGAAAGTGGAATAAAACTTTCTGGTGGTCAAAGACAACGATTAGCTATTGCTAGGGCTATGTTAAAAAAATCACCAATAATAATTTTTGATGAAAGTACAAGTTCGCTTGACAATTTTGCCCAAAATAAAATAAAAGAAAGCATAGACAAAATGAAAGGTAAAACTACAATTGTCATTGTTGCTCACCGTTTATCAACAATTCGAGGTGCAGATAAAATTTTCTTTTTAGATTCTGGGGAAATTATCGATGAAGGTACATTTGATGAATTGTTTGAAAGAAATGAAAAATTTCAATCAATGTTTTTGGTTGAAAATATTTAGTTGACTTATTGTTCATAATAAATTATACTGAAAAACAAAGGAGTTATTATGAAAAACGATTTACATATTAGAACAAATTTTTCTGCAAGTGCAACGCCAGAATGTAGTTGGGAAAAAGTTTTAACTTTAGCTGAACAAAAAAAGTTAGACAGAATTTCAATCACTGATTTTGATACTTGTATCTTTCATTTGGTTAGTAAAATAATTGATACCTCAAAATATTTTTCTGGTGAAATTATTCCAGGAATGGAGTGTGATGTATGCGAAAATGGTGTAACTTTTGAACTTTTAGCATACAATTTTGATGTGTTAAAAACATTTAGTTGGTCATTTGAAACTTATGAAACATTAGAAAGCAGACAAACAAAAATTAAAAATTTATTGATTGATTTAGCTAAAAAAAATAATTATGAAGTTGATGAAACAATCAAATTTAACGGAAAGGTTGATTTTGGTCATAAATATGTGTATGAAAATTTGTTGTTAAGTGAAAAAAATAAATCTTTTTTTGAAAAATATAATATTAATTGCTTAACTGATTTCTATCGTTTAAGTACAACACAAAAGTCTTTTCCATTTTATATTGATATGAATGTGGTTTGGCCAACGGTTAAAAAAGTGGTTGATTTTATTCATTCTGTTGGGGGTAGCGTAATTTTGGCTCATCCATATAAATATCAAAATAAAATAGATATAAATGAATTATTAAGTTTGGCATTAAAATATAAATTAGATGGGATTGAAGTTTATCATCCATCTCACACTAAAGAACAAATTGATTATTTATTAAGTTTTGCAAAATCAAATAATTTAAAGGTTTCGGGTGGAAGTAATTTTAATGGAAAATCTGAATATAATGAACTTGGAATAAAAAATATAAGTGAAAATCAAGATGAAATTACAATTTAATTAAAAAAATGCAAATTTTTTTGCATTTTTTTATATTTTTAAAATAAAATTTATTGTTTACATTTGGTTTACAAAAATATTTTACATTGATATAATCATAGTATGAAAAAAATTAAAGATGAAATCAAAATTGAGCGTGTTGTTCCCGATATTAAAAATGGTTTGAGTTCGGTTCAAGTTGAAAATTTAATTAAAGCGGGAAAAACAAATAAGATTATTAAAAAAACAAGCAAACCTTATTGGAAAATTATTTTATCAAACATTTTTACTTTTTTTAATATTCTTTGTTTTTTAGTTTGTGGTGTTTTAATTTCAATTAACAGTTGGACAAATATACTTTTTATTTTTATATTTTTAGCTAATCTTTTTATTGGTATTATTCAAGAATGTAGAAGTAAATATATTGTAGATAGAATATCATTGATAACTGCACCAAAGGCTAATGTGATTCGTGATGGAAAAATGCAAGAAGTACCTGTAGAAAATGTTGTTTTAGATGACATAATAAAATTTTCATCGGGTTCACAAATTATGGCAGACTGTATATTAATGGAAGGTAGTGTTGAAGTTAATGAAAATTTATTAACTGGAGAAAGTAATTCGGTTAAAAAAGTAGTTGGTGATGTTTTATATAGTGGTAGTTATGTTGTGTTGGGTGAGTGTTTAGCAAGAGCCGATAAAATTGGTGAAGAAAGTTATGTATCAACTTTGATAAAAAAAGCCAAAAATATGAAACACGCACAAAGTGAGATTTTAAGAACTTTAAATAAAGTTATCAAAATTATCGCTATTGTTATTTTACCACTTGCAGTTTTAACATTTATAGATTACAGTGTTATAGGTAAAAGTGATACTATTTCATCAATAGAATATACATCGGGAAGTATGCTTGGTATGATTCCTGCAGGAATGTTTTTGCTTACAAGCGTAGCCCTTGCTGTTGGTGTTATGAAGCTTGCAAAGAAAAGAACTTTAGTTCAAGATTTATACAGTATAGAAATGCTTGCTCGTACAGATATTTTATGTTTAGACAAAACTGGTACTTTAACAGATGGGAAAATGAAATTTAATAAACTTGTTACCGTTGGTAAAGTTTCAGAAAATGAAGTTGCTAAAATTTTACAAAAGTATATGGGGGCATTAAAAAATAGAAATTTTACAAGTGATGCTATTGTAGATAAATTTGGGGAAACTGAATTTAAACCTGTTAATGTTTTGGAGTTTAGTAGTGATAGAAAATACAGTGCTGTTCAATTTTCTAACAACGAAACCTATATAATGGGAGCAAGTGAGTTTGTTGGTGCAAAAATTTCTAAAACTGTTCAACAAACCATTGATGATTTTTCTAATAAAGGTTTGCGCGTTTTAGTTTTAGCTAAATCTGATAAACCTATTATGAATGATAAAGTGTCAAAAGGTAGTTCAATTATAGCTATTTTGGTAATTGAAGATACTATAAGAAAAGATGCTATTCAAGTTATTAAATGGTTTGAAAATAATGAAGTTGAAATTAAAATAATATCAGGTGACAATGCTAACGCAGTTAGTAAAATTGCTAAGCTGGTAGGATTAAAAAATGCAGATAAGTTTATAAGTTTGGAAAATTTGTCAGATGAGGAAGTTATTGAATCTGCAAATAAATATTCGGTGTTTGGAAGAGTTAAACCAGAACAAAAAAGTTTGTTAATCAAAGCTTTAAAAAATAATGGAAGTAAAAAAGTTGCTATGACAGGTGACGGTGTGAACGATATTTTAGCTTTAAAAGAAGCTGATTGTTCAATTGCTATGGCAAGTGGAAGTGAAGCAACAAGAAGTGCAAGTAATTTAGTTATGTTAGATAGTAATTTTTCAAGTATGCCTTTAGTTGTTGCTGAGGGTAGAAGAGTTATAAATAATATTTCAAAAAGTTCAACTTTATTTTTAATGAAAAATCTATTTACAATTTTAATGACAATTTTCTGTTTAATCACTATTTATCAATATCCATTTCAACCAAAGCATATGTTCATAATGCAAACTTTATTTGTTGGTATACCTTCGTTCTTTTTAGCATTACAACCTAACAATGAAAAAGTAAAAGGTAGTTTTTCTTCGGGATTAATAGCTAAAACTGTTCCTGCTGGTTTAATTTTAACATTTAATGTTTTGTTATGTTATGCGTTTTTAGCTATATTAGGTATTGATGATAGTGGGGTTTTAACAACCTTGGCTTCACTTACTGTTGCGTTTAGTACTTCTATGATTTTATTAAAAATTTGCTTACCATTAAATTGGTATAGGGGAATATTATGGTTTGGTGCGGTTTTAGCAAGTGTTTTAGCTTTGTTAATTTTTTATGATATTTTCTTTGAGTATTCACAATTACCTTTAAGTTGTATAATATTTATGATAGTTATATCTGGTTTAACATTTTTTGAATATTTTGGACTCAATATGTTATTTGAAAAAATTTTAAAGAAAGGTGTTTTCAAAAGAAAAAATAAAAATAAGGAAGTAAAAAATGCGTAAATTTGAAATTGTAAGTAAACAAAAAAGAAAATATACTGATGTCGAAATAAAAATGCCTAAAAGAGCAACAAAATTTTCAGCAGGATATGACTTTTATTCTCCGATTGATATTGTTATTGAACCAAACAAAACAGAAATGATTTGGACTGATATTAAAGCTCAATTTAATACAAATGAAGTTTTAATTTTATGTGTAACTAGCGGAATGGGGAAAAAGGGCATTATGCTTGCTAATAATATAGGAATAATAGATTGTGATTATTATAATAATGTAAACAATGATGGTAATTTAGGTTTTATGTTATATAATAGAGGTAGTGAACCATATGTTATAAAATGTGGGGATAAAATAGGGCAAGGTATTTTTACAACATTTTTAACAGTTGATAACGAAGATGAAATTTTAGAAACCAGAGTTGGAGGTTTCGGAAGTACTGTTAAAGTTAGTTAAAAAGATTTATATTAAAAACAAAAAGACATTTTATTAATTCATATAAAATGCCTTTTTTAATAAAATTAAAAATTTTTAAATAAAAAACAAAGCTTAATTTTTTTTGTAAAATTTATATACCTCTTAATTCAACACTTTTTTAATTTTTTGTTGCTTGGTTTTTAAAGTTTATCTGATATAATGTGTTTGTATTTTAAAGGAGGTCAAAAATATGAATACAGACAAAATTTACGCTGAACATATTGCTAATGAATATTCTAAAAAAGAAACAACCAAAGTTATGCAATTAAAAAAATTGGATTCAAAAGTTAAAACTCCTGCAAATATATTTGCTTATACTTTTGGAATTATAAGCACTTTATTGTTAGGTGTAGGTATGTGCTTGGCAATGGAAGTTATAGGTGCAGGTATTGTGGCTTTAATAGCAGGAATAATAATTGGAGTAGTTGGTATATTTGGTTGTTCTATCAATTACTATATTTATAAAAAGCTTATTGAAAAAGGTAAAAATAAATATGGTTCAGATATAATGCGTTTAGCAAAAGAAATAAGTGATGAAGAATAAAAAGGAGGCAGTATTATGAATAAAGCAGAAAGTAAGTATTATAATACTGCTATTTTAATGAATAAGGCTTTAATAGAATTGCTTAATAAAAAAGATTTCGAATTTATTACTGTTAAAGAAATATGCGAAAAAGCTGGAGTAAATCGTTCAACATTTTATCTTCATTATGAAACAGTAAATGATTTATTGGAAGAGTGTGTTGAAGATATAAATCGAAATTTTATTACTTATTTTGATGAAAATACCAAAAAGGTTGTTGAAAAAATTAAAAATTGTCTGGTTGAAGAATTAATTTTAATTACTCCTCAATATTTAACACCTTATTTAACTTTCATAAAAGAAAATAAAGTTGTACATCAAGTAGCAGTTAAACATTCAAATATTATGAATTCCGTTCAAAAATTTAATTTACTTAATACACATATTTTTAAGCCAATTTTTAACAGGTTTGGTGTAGATGAAAAAACAGGTAATTATATGATTTCATATTATCTTAGTGGTATTAATGCAATAATAAACGAATGGATTAAAAATGATTGTAAGGAAGAAATTGATTACATAGAGCAAATTATAATAAAGTGTGTTAGACCAAATCTTGTGGATAAATTATGAGCATAAAAGAAAATGTTAAAAATTTTATAAAAAATCCAGATAAAATTGTTATTAGCACTATTTTTTCTGTTCTATTCACTTTTTTCTTTGCTTTGTATAATATAATTTTAGGTTTGTTATATAATGATTTTTTCGGTATCAGTATTTCTATTTATTATGTATGTTTAATATTAGCAAGAGTAATTGTTGTAAGAATTGAAAACCATATTAAAAATTTTAAGGAAAATATAAAATCAAACATTAGGGAAAAAACATATATATGTATGTCGATTTTTATTTTTTTTATTGATTTATGTTTGTTTGTACCAATAACATTAATGATAATTTCTCCAAAAGATTTTGTTTTTGGAATTATTCCAGCGATAGTTGTTGCAAGTTACACAACATATAAGATTATTATAGCTATAATAAATTATGTTAAGGTAAAAAAGTTTAACAATTTAGTGTATAAGTTTTTAAAAGAATTATCTGTTATTGATGCATTAGTTTCTGTTTTAGTATTACAACACATTTTAATTATGGTTAATGGTGGAATGTCGGGAGATATGCTGGTTTTATCTTCAATTACAAGTTTTATTTTTTTAACATTTATAATAATTTTTTCAATTGTTGAAATGATAAAAACTTTAAAATTAAAAAAATCCAAAATTTTATAAATTTAATTTTGGATTTTTTATTTTATTATTAACCAATCATTTAAGCTTTGAATTTCATTTTCCCAAATTTTAACACTTTTTAATGATAATGCTTTTTGTGTTGTTAAGCTTTCACTATTATCCAATTTTTTGATATACTTCCAAAAATTATTGTTATAGTTTTTAACATCATCTACTAAAAAAACATTTAACCCTAATTCAAGTGCAGGTACAATATCTTTTAAATAATTGTCTCCAATCATTAAAACTTCGTTTGGATTAATTTTTTCTTTTTCTAAAATATATTTATAATATTTTATTTTTGAGTTTTCTTCAAAACTGTTAGATATTATTTCTTCAAAATAACTTGTATCTAATCCTATCAACTTATTAGTTATTTTTAAAAAATTTGGTGGTGAATTTGTAACCACATAAAGTTTATGATTAGATTTTAATTTTTTTAAAAATTCAGAATTTGTTGGTCTTAATTTTTCTGCATTAAGTTGATATGGTGTTGAATTTATGGCATTATACCAATCTTCGGGTTTAAGGTTACAATAGTTTAAAGCTTTTATCAATATACCGGGTTCCCTAAAATTTGGTTTCTGTGTTATATAAGTCTTATATTTAGAATTATTTTTTGTTAATTCAAAAAGCCTTTCTTCACAATAACTTTGCCAATTTGTAAAATTATCTCCTGAATAAAGTGTTCCATCATAATCTAATATAACTAATTTTAACATTTATTTTTCCTTTTTAATTCCTTAATAATAAAAAATGTGGAAATCCACATTTTTAAGTTTTACACCAAGTGTAAACTATTTTTTAGTTTTGTTCTTACTGGTGTTTTTAGGGTCTTTTAAACTTTCTGCAAGCGATGTTAATAATCCAGTTATGTTTTGAATATCGCTTGGTACAATTATTTTTGTTGCTTCACCTTCTGCTAAACTTTTTAACGCTTCATATCCTTGTAATGTTAAATATGCAGCATCTGGTTTTGCATCAACAATTCGTTTAATAGCTGCTGCTTCACCTTCTGCTTCTGTCATTAATGCAATTTTTGTTGCTTCGGCACGCAAAATAGCCGCTTGTTTTTCACCTTCGGCAACCAAAATATTACTTTTCTTTTCACCTTCGGCACGCAAAATAGCTTCACGGCGTTCTCTTTCAGCCCGCATTTGTTTTTCCATTGCATCTTGAATGTCTCGAGGAGGTAAAATGTTTTTTAATTCAACACGATTAATTTTTATGCCCCAAGGGTCAGTTGCTTCATCTAATATAACTCTCATTTTTGAATTAACAGTATCACGACTGGTTAAAGTTTCATCAAGTTCTAATTCACCAACAATATTACGCAATGTTGTAGCTGTTAAATTTTCAATAGCACTCATTGGGCGTTCAACACCATAACGATAAAGCTTTGGGTCGGTTATTTGAAAATATACAACTGTATCAATTTGCATTGTTACATTATCTTTTGTTATAACTGGTTGAGGTTTAAAATCTGCTACAATTTCTTTTAAATTTATTGGTGTGCTAACACGGTCGATAAATGGAATTACAAAGTGGATACCAGTATCTAAAGTACGGTGATATTTTCCCAATCTTTCCACTATTAGGGCAGTTGATTGCCTAACAACCTTTACCGAAGCCACCAAAATAAATAATGCTACAACAGCTATACAACTAAAAACTATTGCAAAAATTCCTGCTCCACTCATATTTATTTACCTTCCTTATTTGTTGATTTTTTTGTTTTGTTAGTTTTTATTTCTTCTTGTTCTGGTTTCATTTCTTCAATTGGTTTTACAATCACTTTATTACCTGAAATTTTAATAATTTCCACCAAAGTGTTTGCAGGTATAACTTGTGTGTTATTTTCAGTTGTTGCATTCCAAATAACGCCATTTATTTTAACAGTTCCGTATTTGTCTTCATTAATTTCATTTATCAAGCGAATTTGTTGCGAAATTAATGCATCTGCATTTGTTTTTGTTTTATCTTTTCCAAGTAAAAACTTTAATGCAAGTTTTCTGAAAGATAATAAAAGAACTGCTGATATAACAACAAAAACAACTAATTGAACCCAAACTGGAACACTTAAAGCTGCTAAAATTAAAGAAACTAATCCACCAACAGAGAACCAAATAGCTATCATATCAGTTGAAATAAATTCTAGTATCATAGTTATTACAACTACGCCTAGCCAAATCCAAATCCACATATTAACCCTCCTTAATCTATATATAAAGTTATGTCTAAAATTATATTATAGATATTCTATGTTTGTCAAGAAATTGACATTATTTGAAAATTTTAAAATATAAAATTTAATTTTTTAAAAATTATGTAAAAATAATTGTTTTTGTGTTATAATTATTCAAAATTAAAAAGGATTTATTATGCAAATTATACAAGATTTAAGTTTATCACAGTTAGAAAATATTATTATTGAAATGGGTGAACCTAAATATAGAGCAAAGCAAATTTTTGAGAATATTTATAATGGAAAAAATATAAATAATATTTCAAACATACCTAATGATTTGAAGCAAAAGTTAAAACAGCTTTTTATTGATGAACCAGTAAAAATTTATACTGTTCAAGAAAGTCACGATGGTACACAAAAATTTGCTTATGAACTTTTTGATGGTAATATTGTTGAGGGTGTTTTAATGAGATATAAACACGGCAATACATTATGCGTATCTTGTCAAGTCGGTTGTAGAATGGGGTGTAAATTTTGTGCTTCTACTTTGGGTGGTTTGGTTCGTAATTTAACAGCAGGTGAAATTTTAGCGCAAGTGTTAACAGTTAATGCAATGCTTGGTGGAACTGCTAAAAAGCGACAAATAACAAATATTGTTATGATGGGAAGTGGTGAGCCGTTAGATAATTTTGAAAATGTTGCACAATTTTTAAAACTTGTTACAAGTAAAGATGGTATTAATTTTTCACCTAGAAATATTTCTGTTTCAACTTGTGGTATTGTTCCTAACATTGATAAACTGGCCGAATTAGGCTTGCCAGTTATTTTAACTATTTCTTTACACGCACCAAACGATTTTATTCGTAAACAAATTATGCCAATAGCAAACAGTTATTCAATAAAACAATTAATAGAAGCTAGCAAAAGATATTTTGAAAAAACTGGAAGACGAGTAGTGTTTGAATATGCTCTTACCGATGGAATAAACAATACCGATGAATGTGCAAAACAGTTATCAAAATTGATAAAAGGTTTTCCTAATCACATTAATTTAATACCTTTAAACGAGGTTAATGAAAGAAATTTAAAAAGTGTTACAAAAAAATCTTGTCAACATTTTGCAAATTTGCTTGAACGATATGGAATGTCGGTTACTATCAGAAGGACAATGGCTGATGATATTGATGGTGCGTGTGGGCAACTGAGAAATAAAATTATTAACGAAAATAAAATATAATAGTAACATAAAAGATTTTATATTTTTAATTTAGTATTATAATTTAAAATTTGCAGAAAATATTTTAAATAATATTATATAGATTTTCGTTTTTGTTTGACTTGTATGTTATATGTTTATTATAATTAAAAATAACATTAGGAGAAAATGATATGCAAATTTTAAAAAACATAAGATTAAATTTAAAAAATGCATTAATTTACGGTTTCCTTGCTTTGCTGGTTTTATGTGCATTTGCGGTTGTTTTTAATTTTAATAAAACAGAAGTTTATGCAGATAGTTATACAATAACTTATAAGGCTGATTTTATGAACCAAGATGGTGAAATGTCTTCAACAAGTGTCAGTTCAGATGTAAATGGTGAATTCACAACATTGGGTGCAAGTACTTTTTCGCGTAAAGGGTTTAAACTGGTTGGTTGGTATTCGGTTGAAGTTTCTGAACCACCTGTAGGGGAAGAAGGTGGTGAAGTTAAAGAAACAATTATTGATTATGAATTTGACACGGTTTATCAAATTGACAAAAACATTGAATTGTTAGCTAAGTGGCAAATGATAGATGAACCAATATGTGAATTAACTGTTGAATTCTCTAAAAATCAAGAAGAAAACTTGCAACACAGTTTACAGTTACAAACAAATTTGTTAGATGGTACATATGAAGGTATAGATTCAGAAAGCATTTTAATTGATTGGCAAAAATATGATGAAAATGCTGATGTTTGGTTAACTGTTTTATCAAGAGATAAAGTGTTTTATTTTGATGAAGAAAAAACTAATAATGGTCAGTATCGAGTAGTTTTAACATATGTTTTAAATTGGAATGATGTTGAATGTATTTCAAATATTGTAACTGTTGAAATAAATGAAACAAGTTTGCAACCAGATATAGAAAATTTTATGGGTAATTATGATGGTAATGAACACAGTATTTCAGTGAATGTTGATGAACAAACAGAAGTATTATACAGTTTAAACAATTCAGAATGGGTCAGTGTTCTTCCAACTTTTTCATTACCTGGTACATATTCTATTTTTGTTTCTGTTAATAAAGGTTCTACATATAATTTTGAAAGTGAAAGTGGTATTGCTCAAATAAATAAATATTCAGCACATACTAAAGAATATTTTGTTGAAATATTACAACCTACATTAACTGTTAAAGTTAATGGTCAAACAATTTATTTTGGAGATGAGCCCGAACAATTTTCTGTTAATTATGAGGGTTTTATTGTTGGTGATGATGAAAACAATTTAAGTGGAAAGCTAGTGTTTGAGTGTGATTATGAAGCAGGAATGCCTGTTGGAAATTATCAAATAAAAGTTTCTGGATTATCATCGGATATTTATAAAATAGAATATGTAAATGGTTTGCTTCAAGTAATATCAACATCTGAAAAGCTTTGGCAACTTTCAGGAATTATTTTAAATGAAAACGATGTTCCTGTTGAAGGTGCTAATGTAAGTTTAGAATTAAATAAGGAAAATATCACAAGCACAATTACAAATTCTAATGGTGAGTTTATAATTCCAGATATATCAAACAACAAATATATAATTCGAGTTGAAAAAGATAATGCTTCCATATTTAAAACTGTTTTTGTAAATGGTTCAAATGTAGAAGATATTAAAATATGTTTAAGCTCAAAAAATATAAAAATAGATTATATAACAGAAACTGAAATTGATTTTGAAATAGATGGACTTGAACAAATTTTAACTGATGAAATAGTATTTGATAATGAGATTAATCAATCAATTTTAGATGGTAGCAATGCTGAAATAGTTTTTTCATTAAACTCGGTTGATGAAGATAATTACTTTGTAACTCAATTAAATGAAAGCGCTACTACAAACAATAAAAAGTTAACAAATTTTATTGATATTAACATAACTATGTCTTTAAGTAATAAAACTGAAAAAATTAATGTAACATCATTAACTAATCCATTGTGTTTCACTATTCCTTTAAGTGAAAAATTACAAGAAAAAACAGGTGTTGTTTTATATCGTTTTCATAATAACGAAATACAAATTCTTACACAGGAAGAAAATGCCGATGGAGAAAGATTTAGTTTAAGTGAAGATGGTTCAACTGTAACAATTTATTCAAATAAATTTAGCATTTACAGTTTAGGATATGATTTCAACATATCACCAACAGAAACTGGTGAACAGTTAACTGGTGAACAAATTTTTATAATTTGGTGTATAATTGTTCTGGTAGCTATATGTGTTATATCTGGTTATTCTGGAATTTTGGTTACAGTAAATCAAAAATCAAGAAATCATAGCCACAATACTAATGTAGTTGAAAATCAAAGCACAACTGAAACTTTATCAAATAAATTACAAACCAAAGAACAAAAAAGGGCAGAAAAGTTGGCTAAAAAGCAAGAAAAAATTTTATCAAAACTTAATTCAAGTCAAACGCAAGAGCAACCAAATTTAACAAATCAACAAGATGTTAAAAACAATAATGAAAATTCGGATTTTAATAAATAATTATTTTGCTAATATTTGAACTTGTTTGACAAATATTTCACTAATATGATAAAATATTCATATTAGGATAATCATATTGGGGAGGTATTTATGTTTAATGAATTAGGCGAAGGTTTGTCAAAATTGTTCGATGCTATTAATAAACTTTGTGCTTTTGTATTAATTGTTGTTTATGTTTTATTTGCTATTAATGCCAATTGGACATTTATTACAAATGAAACAGCTTTACAAATCATAACTTATATTATGTATTATGGGCCATTAGTGATTGTTTCTTTAGTTGCCATTGAATTTGCAATTAAAAGAACTTTAATAACTCAAATTATTATTTATGCTTTAATAGCAGTTATGATAATTTTTCAATTTGTTCCTGGAACTTGGGAGTATTTAGTAGGTTTAGTTCCATCTGGAAATTAAAAAAACAGCCAATTTTAACGGCTGTTTTTTAATTATATAACATTGACAAATAAAATTTTTTACATTATAATAAGTAAAATTTTTACAGAAAAGGAGTTTTTTATGCAAGTTGCAATAGATGGTTTGGCTGGTTCGGGTAAATCCTTTTTAGGCAAACAGTTGGCAAAAAAATTAAATTATAAATTTTTAAGTACGGGAAAGTTATACAGGTCATTAGCATTTAAATTTATACAACAAAATTTGGATATTGATGATGAACAATCAATGAATGATTTTTTTCAATTGAAACAATTAGATGAAGATGTTGTTGAAAAATTTTTAAGTAACACAGAACTTGGAATTGTTTTTGATGAAACTGGAGTAGGTAAAATTCTTTTAGATGGTACGGTTATTCAAGAACAATTTTTGGAAAGTGAAATAGTAAGCAGTGTAACTCGAAAAATTTCACAAAATCCAAGTATTAGGGCTTCTGTTTTAGATGTGCAAAGATGTGTTGCAAAAGAAAATGATATTGTAATGGAAGGGCGAGATATTGGTTCGGTTGTTTTGCCAAATGCCGATGTAAAATTTTTTATTACAGCACCAGATGATTTAAGATATGAAAGAATTTATATGCGAGAATGTGAAAGTGGTTGTCAGGCAAATGCTGAAAAAGTTAAACAAAGCACAAAAGAGCGTGATTTAGCTGACCAAACACGAAAAATTAGCCCAGTGGTTAAACCAGAAGGTTCAATTGAAATAAAAAATGCCGGCAATTTAGAGGTTGTTGATTTTTTAGTACATTCGATGGGGTTAGTTGTTAACAAAGCACAACAAAGAAGTGAAATTATTAAACATTTTTCTGCTATTAATGAAAACACAAAAAGTGAAGAAATGATAAAATAAAAAATGGCTTAAAGCCATTTTTTTTTATTAAAGTTTTACTAAATCATCTAAATTTTTATCTTTTTCCAATGTATCAATCTTTTGAGTTAAAACATCTCGTTCATTTGTTAAATTTTGAATATTTTTTGCAATTATTTTACCAACATTTTCTTCTACAATGCCCCATAAAGTGTCTTCCATATTATACTTTGTTGATAGATAACAATCGTTTGGATTGTTAAAATTTGCTATATATATTGGATTGATAGGTTTTAATAAATCTACCATTTTTCTATTTAAACAATCATTAGCATAATCAGTATCAAATACTAAATCGTCTTTGTTTGATGAAACAACACTATATTTATCTTTTATAATATTAAAAGTTTGTTTTGTTTCAGTATTTGCGATTTGCAAAGAAAATTCAAATTCTGCCATTTGCATTTTATGAAAAGGATCATCAAATTCATTAATTTTTGTTGAATCATGAGTTATAAATCTAACAAATGATTTAGATGAGGTTTTTTGTTCTTCAGCCAATTTTGTTTCAACTGCGTTTATTAAATCAATTGCACTAACTTGAAAAAATTTGCTATATTCAATTAATTTATAGTTTAAATAAGCTGCTGTTTGATATTTTGATTTGTCTCCAGTTTGTTTATATTCATTTAAGTTTTTTAAAATTTTTTCATTAATTTCTCTAATTTGTGTAAAATTCATAATTGTCCCTTTTAAAATTGTTTTGTCAATTATAACACACAATATTATTTTTTTCAATACTGCTTTTAATTTTTATATTAAATTTTAAAATCTTTTTGTAATTTTGGTTAAACATACAAAGTTTTTGCTGTTTTAATTTATTGACATTAAAGCCAAATTTTGATAAAATTTCATAAAATCTATAAGGAAGAAGCAATGTTAGAAAAGAAATATAATTATAAAACAGTTGAGGAAAAATGGCACAATTATTGGAATGAAAACAATATTTATAAGTTTAATCCACAAGATAAAAGACCTAAATATACAATTGATACACCTCCGCCTACAATTAGTGGTCCAAATTTGCATACAGGACATATGTTTAGTTATACACAAATTGATGTTATTGCAAGACATAAAAGAATGAGTGGTTATAATGTGTATTTTCCAATGGGATTTGATAACAACGGTTTACCTAGTTATCGGTTTGTTCAAAAAAAATACAACTTACATACTGATTCAATGGAACGCAGTGAGTTAGTAAAAATGTGTTTAAATGAAATGAAAAACATACAACCGATTTATGCTAATTTGTTTAACAGTTTAGGGTTTTCTTGTGCGTTGGATAATTGTTATTCAACAATAGACGAAAAATCTCAAAAAATTAGTCAACAATCGTTTATTGAGCTTTATAATAAAGGTGAGATATCTAGAAAAAATTCAGCAACTTTATGGTGTCCTGAGTGTAGAACTGCAATAGCTTTAAGTGAAATAGATACTGTTGAAAAACCTAGTGTAATGAACTATATTTATTTTGGTATTAAAGATAGTGATGAAAAACTTGAAATTGCAACCACAAGGCCAGAACTTTTAAGTGCTTGTGTTTGCGTTTTTATTAACCCTGAAGATAAAAAGCATTCTCATTTATTTGGTAAAACAGCAATTAGTCCAATTTACAACATAGAGGTTCCAATAATTGCAAATCCAGATGCGTTGATGGATAAAGGAACTGGTGTTGTAATGTGTTGTACATTTGGTGATGAGGCTGATATGCAGTGGCAAAAAACCTATAATTTGCCTATTAAGGAGGCAATTTCTGCTAATGGTAGAATGACAGAACTTTCTGGCTTTTTATCTGGAATGAAAGTTAAAGATGCACGAAATGCAATTATTGAAAAACTTAAACAAGAAAAATTACTTTATAAGCAAGAAGAAATCACTCATTTGGTTGCTACACACGAAAGGTGTTCTCATGAGATTGAAATTTTGTCTAAGCCACAATGGTTTATAAATATTTTGGAGCATAAAGAAGAAATTTATCAGGCTGGGCTTAAGTGTAATTGGTATCCAAATGCAATGCAAAAACGATTTTTAAATTGGGTAGATGGTTTGAAATGGGATTGGTGTATATCAAGACAAAATTTATATGGTGTACCTTTTCCCGTTTGGTATTGTAAAAAATGTGGTAAAATACATTTAGCAAATGTTCAAGATTTACCTGTTGACCCAGTTAAAACACAACCTAAAAATTCTTGTGAGTGCGGTTGTAGTGAATTTGAACCTGAAAAAGATGTTATGGATACTTGGGCAACTTCATCGTTAACTCCTGAAATTTGTATGAATTTGGTTACAAATAAAGGTTTAAATGATGAGCATTTGCCAATGAGTTTGCGACCAACTGCACACGATAATATAAGAGTTTGGAATTTTTATACTATTGTAAAAAGTTTGCTTCATTTTAATAAAATGCCTTGGAATGATGTGGTAATATCTGGATATGCTGTAGATGAAAAGGGTGATAAGATAAGCAAAAGTAAAGGAAATGAAAAACTTACACCACAGCAATTAGTGGAACAATATTCAGCAGATGTTGCTAGATATTGGGCAAGTAATATTTCTATTGGGCAAGATACCACTTTCACAATGGAACAACTTACAAATGCTTCAAAACTAATTCAAAAAATTTGGAATGCTAGCAAATTTGTGATTTCATTTTTAGATGGGGCTCCTAAAACTGAACCTGAAAATTTAGAGGTAATGGATAAGTGGATTATTAATGAATTAAAAATTACTCAACAAAATTTTCATAAAAATATGTTAAAGTATGAAATTGGTCTTGCTTTAAAAGAGGTTGAAAAGTTGTTTTGGAATTTTTGCGATAATTATATTGAAATTGCAAAAAATAGATTATATAAACCAGAAGTATATGGCGAAAAAGCAAAACTTAGTGCTCAGTATGCATCTTCACTTTTACTTCGCGGAATGCTAAAAATGTTTTCAATTTATATGCCTCATATAACAGAAGAAATTTATATGGATACTTTTGGGCAAGTTAACAACGAAAAATCAATTCATTTATCAGGATATTTACAACTAGATGATAATATTGATAATGATTTAACTAAACTAGGTGAAGAAGTTGTTGAAATTGTTAGCGCTATTCGCGGATTTAAGTCGCAAAACAATGTATCTTTAAAGACTGAGGTTGAAAATTTAGTAATAACTGGTTATAGCGAAAAAATTAAACAAGTTGAAAAAGATATAAAAGCTGTTGGTGCTGTTAAAAACATTGAATATAAAGATGGAGAAAAAAATATTGATATTACATTAGTTTTTGATGAAACTAACAATTAATTTAAATTTAAATAAAAACTAATATCAATATTAATAAAAAATAACTTAACAAGTTAGTTAAGTTATTTTTCTTTTTAATTTATTTAATGTTAGCTTTTTTGGGCTATTGTTTATTTGTCAGACCACAAACCGTGTAAATTACAATAAGAATATACATTTAAAACTTCTTCGTTTTCTTTTATGTAGAATATTGCTTTGGGTTCATCTGTTGGTTTTAAATATTTTATTTGATATCCATTTTCTGTTTCAAGAACAATCCATTGAATATAATGTTCTTCTGACATTGGGTGTAAAACCGAAGAAACAGTTACTGTAACTTCATTACCATTGATTGAACAAGTTGGCTTATGTTTTTCTTGTGAAGCGTCTGTTGTATTTGCAACTATTTCCTCCATTTGTTCACCGCAACACATAATCTTTACCCCTGAATTGTTAATGTATGCTATTATATTTCCACAATGTTTACATCTATAAAATTTCATATCATTACCCCTTAATTTAATTATTTATTATTTTAATTTTAATAAAAATTTTTGTCAAATAATATTGATAAGAATGTTTTTTTAATTTTTACAATTCATATTACATATAAATTTTTATAAACTACTAGACAAACAAAATTAAAAAAGCTATACTAATATAAGTCTTATATAACTTAGGAGAAAAAAAAATGAAAGTAATTGTTTTATGTGCAGGTTACGCAACTAGGCTTTATCCGTTAACTTTAAATACACCAAAAGCATTGTTAAAAGTTGGTAATACAAGTATACTAGACTTATTAATGAATGAATTACAAACATTACCAAATGTTAATGAAGTAAACATAGTAACAAACTCAAAATTCTACAGTAATTTTGAAGATTGGAATAATAAAAATAACTATAATCTTACTATAAAGGTTATCGATGATGGTACAAAAACCAATGAAACCAGATTGGGTGCAATTGGAGATATTCAATTTTGTATTGAAAAGCAGAACATTGATGATGATGTTATGGTTTTGGTAAGTGATAACTATTTCACATTCAAGTTGTCAGATTTTTATAATTATTATAAACAAAAAGACAGTGATGTAGTGTTAGCCGCAAAATTTGATGATTTGGAATATTTATCAAAGCATTTTGGTGTTGCTGTTGTTGGTGATGATGACCTTATGTTAGATATGGTTGAAAAACCTGGTAGAATTATTAGTGACACTGGTTTGTATGGTTTATATATTTTAAAGAAAAACAGTGTTAGAAGAATTAGAGACTATCTTGATGAGGGGAATAGCCATGATGCTTTAGGTAACTTTATAAGTTGGTTACATAAAAAATCACCAGTTTATTGTTATAAATTTAAAGGTGAATGTTATGATATTGGTACACGAGAAATGTACGATACATTAAATGAGCGATTTAAAAATAATTAAAACAGTTATTCGACTGTTTTTTGTTTTAAATAATACTTGATAAAAATGTCTAAATTTGCTATTATTGTTATTAGAAATTATTTTTAAAGGGATAAATATTATGAAAGCAAAATATTCAGTTGTTGTTCCAGTTTATAATGAGCAAGAAGCAATTCCTATTTTTTATGAAGCAATATGTCCAGTTATGGATAAATTAAATGAACCTTACGAAATAGTTTTTGTAAACGATGGTAGTAAAGATAACACATTAAAGGTTTTGGAAGAACTTGCCGATAAAAACAAAAATGTTAAAGTTGTAAGTTTTTCTAGAAACTTTGGACAGCAAGCTGCTATATTTTGTGGTTTTGAATATGCAACAGGTGAAGCGGTTGTAAGTATTGATGTTGATTTACAAGACCCTGTTGAAGTTATTCCGCTAATGATTGAAAAATGGAAAGAAGGTTTTGATATTGTTCACGGTAAAAGGTTGAAAAGGAAAGGGGAAACCTTTTTTAAGAAAATAACATCTAAAATTTATTTAAAGTTTTTAGAAATGATTAGTGGTTTAAAAATTCCTAAAGATGTTGGGGAATTTAAATTATTTGATAGAAAAGTTATTGATACATTAAAAAATATGCCTGAACACGAACGATATTTGCGTGGTTTAACTGCTTGGGTTGGTTTTAAACAAACTCAAGTTGAATTTGTAAGAAATGAGCGTTCAGCAGGTGTAACAAAATATTCGATTAAAAAATTACTTAAACTAGCAGGGAAAAGCATAATATCAATGTCTACTTGGCCATTAACTTTATCTTTAAAGGTAGGGGTTTTAGGTTGTTTTGCTAGTTTGGTAGCATTTTTAACTTTTGTAATTTTGGCTTGTTGTGGAATTGTTTTACCATTAACAGCTTGGTTATTTCCTTTTATAGCATTAAGTGTTTCTTGTTTGTTAATTTCAAATGGTATTAGCAATGTATATTTAAAGAAAAATTTTGAAGAATCTTTAAACAGGCCTAGGTTTATTGTTGATAAAGTTATCAATTTTTTAAATGAGTAATACTAGTTTAATTTAAGGTATATATATGGAAAAAATAAAGTTTGATATAAAAAAATTAACACCATACATTCCTATACTAACACTACTTTGTGTTAGTGTTTTTGTTATTATTTTTTTCTGCACAAAAGTTAGTGTAGGCGGACACGATATAAGATATCATGTTGATTTTATAATGGCGATGAATACTGCTTGGGAAAATGGTACATTTGGGAATAGAATTTTAGAATTAATATGTCAAGATTATGGTTATGGTAATGGATTGTTTTATTCGATGATACCATCAGGTATGTGTGTTTTATTTATGCAAATATTTAATATGTCAGCACTTAGTGCACTTAGTCTTGAGTTTTTTTTAATTATATTTAGCGCTTCTTTGGTTGTTTATTTTTTTATTAAAAAAGTATTTGATTCAAGATGGATAGGTTTAATTTGTGCTTGTTTATATGCAATGTTTCCATATTTTTTAACAGATATTTTTCAAAGATTTGCCTTTAGTGAAATTTTTTTAATGTTGGCAATACCTCTAGCATTTTTTGGAATATACGAATTAATTGAAAATAGTAATTATAAAAACTTTTTGGCATTATTTATTTCTGGTATGTCATTGATGATACTAACACATTTTACATCTACTATATATATTTGTGTTATTTTGCTTATTTATATATTGATACGCATAAAAGAATTGTTAAAGAATTATAAATATATTCCTTTTTTAATAGCTTGCGGTGTTATATTGTTAATTACAGCTTGTTTTTACATTCCTATGTTGGGTAATTTTGGTGGAACGCAAACCTCTAATATGGCGTATGGTGGATTTTCATTGTGGGAAAGTGCGTTATCTATATATACCTTTAAAGAATTTTATTTGATTTTTCCCGCTATTGTAACTGTAATAACATATATAATGTTTTATATTTCTTACTTCTACATTCCAAAAGCTGAAAGAAATTTAAATTATAAAACTTTGTTTATTATTGCAACCATTTCATTTTGGTTAATTACACCACTTTTTCCTTGGTTTTTGTTTGATGGTGTACTATCAATGTTGCAATTTTCTTGGCGTTTATTTTCAATTGTTGCAATAATGGATTGTTTATTAATTGGTTTTGTTATAAAACATTTTCCAGTAAAAATTGTTAAACCAATATTTGTTTCTTGTTGTTTTGTTTTAAGTGTTATATCAGTATTTTTGTATGCTGCTCCATTTTCAACAGGAACATTAAATATTAATAAAGCCATACAGTCTGATTCTGGTTTAAAATATAGTTATGCACAAGGGGCGTGGGGTGCTGACTACCATCCTTTAAACGCAAATAACGATTATATTAAAATACGGGCTAACAAAAATATTGTTTTAGATACTAATTTAAAAGTAGAAGAGCTTGCTAATTATCAAACTATAAATGTTTTTAGTTTTATTATAACAAATTCTGAGAATGGATATGTTGTTTTAAATATACCTTATGATGTGTGTGGTGGTATTCAAATTTTTCAAAAAGAAACTGAAGGAGAGTTTTTATCAACTGAACTTGAAGTTGACAAACAAGTTATTGAAAGCAAAGAATATTTAAAAATTAACATTGATGATACAAATGTTGATAGAAATATAATTATAAACTATCAAGAAAATAGTGATTTTGATAATTATTTGAAGGAAAACCCTTTTGAATTTATTGTTAGTTCAGGAAGTGCAACTTTTACCAACTTTGTTAAAAACTCAAGTTCTAATTATTCGGTATCTATAAGTACAACTGAAGAAACAAAAATTGAGTTACCAACATTATATTATAACGGATATACGGCTACATATAAAACTTCAAGTGGGGAATATAATCTTAATATTATTCAAAATGAAAATGGTTTTTTACAAGTTACGGTAAAAGAAGATGGTGTTCTTACGATTAACTTTACAGCTACTTATGTAACTGTTGCAAATTGGATAAGTATTTTTGGATTAATATTATTTTTAGCTATTTTATGTGTTGTTTTCTTTGTTCCAAGATTATATTTCACAAAACTTGCAAATAAAATTGATGAATGGTTAAAAAACCATAAAAATGTTGCTGAGTTCTTAAGGTTTTTAGTTGTAGGCACAATTGCAACCATAGTTGATTTGTTGGTAATGGGAATAGTTATGTACTTAATGGAAAAATCAATTTATGATAGTTTCCTTAATGTATTTATAAACACTCCTACGCCTTCTGTTGGTTCTACAATTTTAGGAACTTCTTGTGGTTTTATAGCTGGATTGTTGGTTAATTATGTGCTATCAATTTTATTTGTGTTTAACGAAAAAGGAAAGAGTAAATCGGCAAAAGGGTTTATCATATTTACAGTTCTAAGCGCAATAGGTTTAGGTATTAATGCGTTAGGTACATATATTGGATTTGGTTTACTTGGCATTAATCAGTGGTTAACAAAAATTGTTATGATAATTATTGTTTTAATTTATAATTATATCTCAAAAAAATTAATTTTATTTAAGGGTCCAAAAGAAATAAAATTTGATAATGCAAAAATAAAACACGAAGATGATATTATTGAAGATGACATAAACAAAAATTCTTCACAAGAAAATAAAAATTAGATTTTTAAAATTACAGTTTTAATTTATCTTTATAAAAAAACAGAACAAGGTTAAAATATTTTAAAATTAGTAAAATAAATAAAAAAGGAACTATACTCACAAAGTAGGTTCCTTTTTATATTAATTGTAGAAAAAATATATTATGCACTTTATAAATAATGTAACTCCTTACTGTGGCAAATAATTTTAACTGTTTAATAATGTTAATTCATCATTTTTGTTTTTTGTGCTAGTATCTTTCTTGTAAATTTTTTTAAGTGCAATATCAATATCTTCTTTTAAAAACAAATAATAATCATTTTGAGGTTCATCACAAAAGCTATATAAAATTTCAGTTTTATCATTTTGACCAAAATGGTATAAAATTTTGTTTATAGAACATTCTCCTTTTTGGTATTCATCAAATGCGCAACGACCCCAAGTTACATCTATTATATGCCAAAAGCCATCAAGTTTTACTGCATTATAAGAATGAATTCCTGGAATATTTTTAAACTCGTTTTCAATACCTAATCTATCCATTTCTTCTTTAAAACAAGTCGCAAATCCTGCACATTTCGCTTTGCTTGTAATCAATGCACATAAATTGCTGTTTGTTTTGATGTTATTTTTAGAATAATCATATTCAATACCTTTGATGAAATTAAGATAAACATACAGTGCTTTTTCTGTGTCAGACCATTGAGGATTTATATTTTTTTCAACTTTATCAAAAACTTTAATAATTGTTGAAAGTTGTTCTGGAGTGTATAATGTTCTATCTATATACTTTTCAATTTTGTATTTTTCATATTTTGTTGGGTCATAACCACCAATCACAAAAATTCTTACATTGTTTGAAAGTTTGGCAATAATATCGGAATTTTGTCCCACTGTGTTAGGTAACACAATTGTTGCATTTGTGGAGTTGTTTAAAGTATTAACATCTTCCATTGTTATAATTTTATTTTTTATAATCATTTTTTTCTCCTTATGACTGCAGAATAATTATAACATATTTTTATAAATATTTAAATTACTAGTAGTTATTTTAAATTATATGTTTGAATTGATAGAAATAAATTAAAGCATTTTTAACCCAACATAAAAAAGGAACTTACTTTGTGAGTATAGTTCCTTTTTTTAAACTCAAAAATATTTTAATTGTGTTCTATGTTTTTATTATATTAAATAAAATTATTTAAATTGATTGAAATCAGGGTATTGAATTTCATCAGTAAAAGGACAAACTGTTATATTAATCTGCATATAATAAGTTATGGAATTTATTGTTAAATTTTCTATTTTAAAGCCTTGAAAAATATTGTTTTCATATACATAGTAAACATTAGCTTCTGCATTGTTGTGACCTTCATAAATACCAGCTGGTACTTTAATTTTTATTTTTGTTGAATTGTCACTTTTTGAAATTTCAAAGAAATTAGAATTAGTCCAAAGATTAACATTAATGTTTGGCATATAATTTTCAATTAATTCTTCAAACATTGAAGCATCAAAGCCGATTGTTGTTATTTCATCAATACTTTGTTTATACGCAAATTTTCCATTAATATCTGGTGATTGTATATCTACATAAGTGTTAATATCATTTTTTGTGTTAATTGAGAAAATGTCAGTTTTTACTGTTTCATTATTCAGGGTTGCTGTTGTTCGCATTGCAATTTCTAACTTTTCAATTTCATTGTTTTGTTTAGTTTGTTTATAGATTAAATTGGTATTATATTTAATTTCATATGTACTAAACACCATTGAAATGTTCATTGATGCCCGATATCCATTGTAAATATTTTCATTGTTAACATTTTCACTTGTAGCATTTCTAGCTTCAGTTAAATTTGTAGCTGTATAACTACCGTTAGTATTCAAGTTTGCTTGTTGACTTAATTGGTCACCACCACAGGCTGAAAAAACAAAAGCACAAGGTAAAATTATCAAAGCCATTAAAAACATTTTTAATTTTGATTTCATAACATTCTCCTTTTAAAAATTTTTTTCATAAATATAATACAAAAAAACAGATAATTTGTCTACCTGTTTTTTAAATATTAACCATATATTTTTTTATTAAGATAAGTTTTTAGTTCGTTAATACTAATTCTTTCTTGAACCATAGTATCACGGTCACGCACAGTAACACAATTATCGTTTTCAGTTTCAAAATCATAAGTTATACAAAAAGGTGTACCAATTTCATCTTGGCGACGGTACCTTTTACCAATAGAACCTGTTGTGTCAAATTCACATCTAAACTGTTCATTTAAGTCATTATAAAGTTTAAATGCTTTATCTTCTAATTTTTTACTTAAAGGAAAAACTGCTACTTTAATTGGTGCAATTTTTGGTGAAAAACCTAATACAATTCTTTCATCATTGTCATCTAATTTTTCAACTCGATAAGCACTGCACAATACGGCTAAAAGCATACGGTCAAGCCCAACACTTGGTTCAATTACATAAGGAATAAATGTTTCATTTGTAAATGGGTCAGTGTATGACAAATCTTCACCACTTTCATTTTGATGTTGTGTTAAATCGTGGTTAGTTCTGTTTGCAATACCCCATAATTCACCCCAACCAAAAGGAAATTTAAATTCAATGTCGGTTGTTGCTTTTGAATAAAAACATAATTCTTCTGGGGTGTGTTCACGAAATCTTAATGAAGTTTTTTCAATACCAATACTTACAAGAAATTCATAACATTGTTCTTTGTAATAATTGTACCAATCCATTGCTGAATTTGGTGAACAGAAAAATTCCATTTCCATTTGCTCAAATTCCCGAGTTCTAAATATAAAGTTTCCTGGAGTTATCTCGTTTCTAAAAGCTTTTCCAATTTGACAGATACCCAAAGGTAATTTACTTCTTGTTGAGCGTAAAACATTTTTAAAATTTATAAAAATTCCACCAGCTGTTTCAGGTCGCAAGTAAACTGTGTTAGTATTATCTTCTGTAACTCCAATAAAAGTTTTAAACATTAAATTGAATTTTCTTATTGGTGTAAAATTACATTTTCCACATTTAGGACAAACTATTTTATTTTCAATTATAAAATTTTGCATTTGTTCATCTGTCATAGCTTCAATGCTTCCAATTTCAAATTTGTTTCCAAATTCTTCTTGTTTAAAAAGCCATTCTTCTATTAATTTATCTGCTCGGTGTCTACTTTTACACTCTTTACAATCTAAAAGTGGGTCGCTAAAATTGTCTAAATGTCCGCTAGCTTTCCAAACTTTTGGATTCATAATTATAGCGCTATCTAAACCAACATTGTGCGGTTCTTGTTGTACAAAACGACGCCACCAAGCATTTTTAAGATTATTTCTAAGTTCAACACCTAATGGACCATAATCCCACGAATTACTTAAACCGCCATAAATTTCACTGCCTGCAAAAACAAAACCACGGTTTTTACAAAGTGCCATTAGTTCGGTCATATTCAAATTTGCTTTCATAAATGCTCCTTTATTTAAAAAACATATAATATTTATAAATTATAATACAATTAATAAAATTTATCAAGTACTATTTATGTTGCTGTTGTTAAACATTAATTTTAAATTTAATTTATTTTTTAGAAATATTAACACTTCTGTTTGTATAGGTTGTGTGAAGTAGTTTTTTAGATATATCACTTAAAGGTTTTTTAAAAAAGTTTTCATATGCTTTTTTTATTTCAGGATTATTGTAGCAAAATTTAACATTATTTTTTAAATCTTCAGCCAAAAGAGAGTTTGTTCTAGATTTAATTATTTCTTTTTTATTATTTTCATTTTTTGGTAAATTACCGCCCCCCACACAACCACCATCACAACTCATTACTTCTATAAAATGATATTGTTTGTTTGAAGTTTTTAATTGCTGAATAAAATTTTTTAATGCTACAACACCGCATATACAAGCAATGTTCAATGTTAATTTATTGTTAATAACAACAGAAGTTTCTTTTACATTTTTAATAGTAGGGGAGTTTTCAAATTTAATAGAATTATTAGAAATTTCTTTATTATTAACTAAATAATATACAGTTCTTATAACAGCTTCAGCAACACCTCCTGATTTTCCAAAAATCATACCTGCACCTGAACCTTTGCCTAATAAATTATCAAATTTTGAATTTTCAAGTAAATTAAAATTAATATTTTCTTGTTTTGCCCAGTCTACAAGTTCTTGTGTTGTTAAAACATAATCGTTATCTCTAATATTAGGTTTATTAAAATATTTCCCAGCCGAATTAAATTCAGGTCTTGTTATTTCAACTTTTTTACTGCTACAAGGTGTTATTATAACACTAACTATATTTTCTGGATTTATGTTTTTAGTTTTTGCAAAATATGTTTTAATAGTAACACCTTGCATAGCTATGGGACTTTTAGCGGTTGAAATGTTTTGTATAATTTCAGGATAAACTGTTTCAGCCAAACGAACCCAAGCAGGGCAACAGCTTGAAAATTGTGGAAGGTTTTTATTTTGTTGAATTCTTGTTAATAATTCATTAGCTTCTTCCATAATTGTCATATCAGCCCCAAAAGTTACATCAAATACAAAATCGGCACCAAGTTTTCTTAAAAGCGCTATCATTTTCCCTTCAACAAATTCTCCCTTAGGAAAACCAAATTCATCGCCTAAGCTTACCCTTATAGCAGGTGCAGTACTAAAAATTACTACTTTATTTGGATTTTTTATATCATCTATTAACATATTTACCTCAATTTTTACTTTAGTTAATTTTTATTCTGTTAAAGTTTTTATTATTTTAGTTTTAATATTTTTTTGTTTGCATTTTTCATTTAAAAGGCATTTTTTATTTTTAATTATAATTATTCGGTCTGCAATTTCTAAAACATCATCAATATTGTGAGATACAAAAATAGTTGTTTTATTTTCTTTTTTTAAAAGTTGTAAAAACAATTGGATAATTTTATGTTTTGTAACAATATCAAGGTTTCTAAACGGTTCATCCATTAATAATGTTTTTGAAGGAAATATGAATGCTCGAATAAGTGAAACACGATGTGCCATACCTGAAGAAAGTTGTTTAGGATAAAAATTTTTCACATCATCAAGTTCGGCAGTTTTTAAATAATATTGAATATCTGCATTTGGATTAATAAGTTCAAGATTTTGTTGTACAGTTAAGTTAGGTATTAGTCGGTTATTATTAAACACAAATGAAATTTCTTCATCTAAATTTTCTATTTTTCCACTAAATTCTGTTAAGCCAGCTATTATATTTAAAAGTGTAGTTTTTCCACAACCACTTTCTCCCATAATGGCTGTTATTTTGTTTTTTTCAAATTTAATATTCAAATTTTCAAACACAACATTATCATCACCATATTTTTTTGTAATGTTATTTAATTCAATCATTGCCATCTCCTAATTGGACGATTTGCTAAATTTATTAAAAATTCAAGTAACAAAGCAATAATAATAGTAATTAAAGTTATTGCCATAAGATTTGACATTTCAAAATAAATTTTTGCACCTTGCATTAATCCACCCAAACTGTTTGTTGTATTTGCTAAAACCTCTGCCGCTACCATTAGTTTTAAATTTAAAGATAAACTTGAACTAACTGAAAGGTAAGTGCTAGCCCAAACTTGGGGTATACAAACCTTAAAAATTATATCTTTTTTCCTAACTTTATAAACTTTGCACATTTCTAAAATATCTTTGTTTATATTGTTTAATGAAGAATAAATTGATGTATATAAAATTGGTAAAATAACAAGCATTGAAATTAAAATTGGTGCAATATTAGGAGTTGTCCAAATTAAAAATAACAATATAACAGCAATTGTAGGTGTTGCTCTTAAAATTGACACTAATGGGGATAATATTTTTGAAAATATTTTAAATTGAAAAGAAAGCATAGCCAATACACTTGCTAACAAAAACGAAAATATAAATGATATAAATGTTCTAAGCAAAGTGTGAGAAAAAGATAACCAAAAAGTTTTTGTACTTAACAATAAAAAGAAATCATTTAATGTTTGTGTGGGTGTAGGTAATATAAATTCACTGTTTACAGCTATTGATGCAAAGTACCAAATTAAAAAAATTATTAGAATTAAAATAATAGGATACAGTATAGCATTTAAAGTTTTATTTAATCTTTTATTCATATACAAACCAGAACCTTTTATCAATATTTCCTACAGCACTGTTTTCAATTGCTGATAAATTGTTAATATAATTTAAAATAGATTCTGAATTTTCAATGGCTAATTTAAACCCTATATTGCAATTTTTTAGTACATTGATATCAAAATTATCTTTATTGAATGAAGGTGTTGTTCCATTAGTAAGATGGTCAGAAATTGCATTTACACACTTATCAACATTTTCACTAGTCCAAGTTATGTTATTTTTCATTTTTTGTATTATTTTTAGGATAAGTTGTTCATTATTTTGTATTATATCTGTTTTTGCAATCATTAAACTTTGTGGATAGTTATCTTTACCGTATAATTTTTGTAAGTCAAATAATTCAAAAACTTCATTGTTTTCAAATTTGCTAATAGCTGTGGAACATAAAGGCTCAGCTACCACAGCAAAATTAATTTTATTTGCTTTAAATTGAGCAACAACATCGGTACCTTCAATTCCTTTTATTAAAACATTTTCTTCATTGTGTTGGGTTTCATCAGTTGTGTATTGAATGTTATTATTTGAAAATATATACTTTAATGTTAGCCCTGGCACATTTTGAACTTGTATACAACCAATTGTTTCGCCTTTAAGCTCAGATAAATCTGTTATATTTTTATTTCCTATTATATATAAATTACCAAATGTACAAATTCCTATTGCTTGGTATTTTTCACCACTTCCACAAAGTTTTGATGCAATATTTGTAGGTAAAATTGCTATATCAGCGGTTTCTTTTAAAATGTATGTTGATATTTCGTTTGAAGAAACTACATTATAGTTTATTTTACTATCAAATTGTTGGTTTTCATATAATAGTTCAGCAACAGATAAAGCAGGGGCTCCGTCAGGGATATAAAAATTAATTCCATCATTATTGTTGCAACCATTAAAACTAAAACATAAGCATAAACAAATTATAGATAATAAAGCACCAAAAAACCTTTTCATATTTTTACCTTTTAAATCAACTAAATTAATATATAATATTATTATTTGTATTTTCTGTAATTTTTTATTATGTGATTGCTTAACATTATATCTTTTTGTTATACCTTAGTCAAATATTACAAGCTTAAATTATGTTTTAAATTTAAACTAAAAATGTAAATTTAAAAACCTCTTGCATAAAATAACATATAATGTTATAATTCACATAAACAAATTAATGTAAGGTGAATAATGATTAATATACTTTATACTGGTAATTATAAAATTTGGGACGGTTTAGTTATTTCAATTTTATCTATGGTAAAGCATACAAAACAACCATTAAATATATATTTTTTTACAATGGATTTAACAGATATCAATGCTAAATTTTTGCCTTTGAATAAAAATCACGAAGATTATATAAACAAAATTTTAAAAGAAGTAAACAACGAAAGTCAGTTTACTATAATTGATGTTGGCGATATGTTTCGAGAAAATCTTATTAACAGTATCAATTTAAAAAATCATTTTACTCCATATGCTATGTTAAGATTACTAGCTGCAAAAGTTGATGCCATCCCTGATAAAATTATTTATCTTGATACTGATACCATAATAAATCAAGATATTTCAAAAATGTTCAACATAGATATTTCAAATTATGAATTGGGGGCGGCAAAAGATGCTTACAATTGGTCAAGCATAAAAAGATGGGGAAAGTGGTACTTTAATTCGGGAACTTTACTTTTGAATATGAAAATGATTAGAGAAACAGGAATGTTTGACCGTGCATTAAATTTAGTAAATAAAAAAAGAATGCTTTATGCTGACCAAGATGCTTTAAACATTACTTGTCAAAAGTTATTAAAACTTCCTTTAATTTATAATTCAAAAAGCAAATGGCATAAAGATATTGTTGTTCATCATTTTTGCAATGTTAGGAAAAATGGCAATTGGTTTCACAGAATAAAACCATGGGAAGTTGATTTAGTAAAAACTAAAATGAGTGTATACGATGATATATTAGATGATTTTATTGAAAGAAAAAGTAAACAGGATTATCCAAAAATATAAATTGTATAAAATTTTAATATTAACATAAATTATTTTTTAATGAAAATTTTTAAAGTTAGTATATTTGCTTGTTTTAAATTAAATGATTTTGTATAATCATTTTATAAATATGTGTAATAAGTAATAAAGGAGAAACTTATGAATAAAAAATATTTTAGTTTTATTTTTGTTCTTGCTCTTTTCTTGCCGTGTATGTTTTTATTATCAGCGTGTGGTGAGCCAGCTTTTAGAGGGCTTTATGTTAAAGACACTAATTCAAACCAAACTTTTCCAAGTTATACTTTTAACAAAAGTTTTGAATATGGCACCTATACAAACGATATACTTTCTGACAAAAACTTTCAAATAGTTGCTGAATATCAAGATGATACTACAAGTGTTTTAACAGCAAATGATTATACAGTTAAGTATTTAAAAAATGGTGAATCAATTGAACAACTTGCACAACAACTTGATGTTGGTGGCTATGAAGTTATATATACTTTTGAACAAAATTATAGCGTAAGTGTTTATTTTAGTATTGAACCTTCTTCAGAACCATATTATAGTATAACATTATCACAAACATCTTGGGATTACGATGAAGAACCTGCAAGCATTACTTTAAATTGTGAACAAAATTTAGTTGATTGTGTTGATTACTATTATATAGAAAAAGAAGTTTATGACAAATTATCAGCCGAAGAGAAAAAAAGCCCTGTTAGTCAGGCGAATCTTTGGAGTGATTATGCAAAAGGTATAGATGCTGGTCAATATTATGTTTTTGCAATCATAACCTTTAATACTGAATCAAATTATTCTCCTTGTACTGTAATTGATAATTCAGTATTAATAACTGTTAATAAAGCAGTTGTAAATGTTACGCAAGAAGATTTAAAAGAGGTTAAGGCATCTTATAATTATAACGATAGTGGTAACTCAGGAGTAAGTTATAAACTTGGAAACATTACATTAAACGATGTTCCTATTTCTCCTTTGAATATAACTGTAAGTACAGATAATGAAAGTGGTATAGAAACCAGTATATTGTGGGAAAATCCTGAGCAAGAATTAAATTCTAGTAATAGTGGAGAATCGTTTGATGTTAAACTTGGCATTGAAAACGAAAATTATATTGTTCCAGTTGATTTATCATTAGAAGTATATATTGAAAAAGGTGGGTCAATTAGCAAAAATAATATCACAATGACTTTTGAAACCACTGGCACCCATGAAATAGTTTATAATGGTGAAGCACACAATGTGTTGGTGGGAAATTTTGAAGGTATTTTTTACGGTGGTAAAATTTTCGACTATATTGCATTAACTGATAAAAATGGTGAAAATGTTAATTTGGTATATAAAGATGTTAGTTCATCAGAATACAAGTTATATATTAGCGGATTAACTGAGGTTGGTGAATATAAATTTACTTTTAGTATTATTGATGAGAACTATACTTGGTCTGATGGAACAACTGATGCTGTTGAATTTACTTTGTATATATTAGAAAACACTGATGTGTTAGATGTAATAGGAAGTTATATTACACAAGATTATATAACTGATGCTGAAAAACCTGCAGAAGAACAGCCACAATATGTTGTTTTTATGACTAACTGGATGGAAACAAATATGAAAACCGTAGCTGCTGAGGGTTATAATGGAAACATTAAAATAACATATAATAGTGAATCTGAAAATAAAAATATTGTTTTATTAGGTCAAGTTTATAACAAATATAGTGATAATGTAGATTTTTCTCAATTTAAAACTAACACAACCTTAAATTATGGTCAAGAAGAATATACTATTGATGGTACTATAAACACTAATGGTGGTAGTACTTATACTGTTAAGAAAGGTAATGACATTGTAGATTTAATAGATAAAGATTTTGAATCATTTGTGTTAACAACCTTATATATAAATATTGTAAACACTTCTATGGCAGCAGGACAATTAGATTCACAATCTGTTTCAGTTGCTACAGGTGATGATAATGTTTTAAAAATTAAAATAGAAATGCAAGTTAATGATGGAAGTGGCAGTGTTGTGTGTTACTATGTATTTAACAATGATGGAACTTTAGTTGGTTATCAAGTTTCATTTGAAGCTAGCCAGAGTAATATGTCATATTCAGTTCAATTTGCATTTACTGAAAATCAAACAGAGTAAATAATTTATAGGTTATTATTTTTTAAAAGTTAAATTATAAACTTAATTTAAAATAAAAAAATGATGTTTTAGTCTATTATTTTTGAAACTAATATGAAAAGGAACTTTACTTTATGTGTATAGTTCCTTTTTATTTTTTGTTCTTATATTCTACTAGTTTCAAAATGGTTTAACCTTGTAACATCATTTTTTTATCTTTAGTAAATAATTTATATTTTATTTATGTTAATTATTTCAATTTTTATTTTTTTATATTTTGCATATTCAATTGTTTGTTTTGTACCTCCATTAGAGCCATTAAAAACACAAATCAATAAACTTGAATTGTCTACCATATATTTATTTCTTTTTTGCATACAACCATTATAATAGTTAGAATTACTAACAAAAGTTATTTTGTCAGCATATGATAAAATTTTGTTATATCTTAAAATGCTGTATGTTTTCCATTGTTTAGTTTGATTTATACAAGGTATAGCACATTCTAACTGAATATTATTATATCTTTTTTTTAATTTTAAAATAATCTCTGCACATAAAATATCTATTCCAAGTGCCATTCCAGAGATAAAATAAGTGTATCCATTATTAATAGCTTTTATAATTTTCAATTTTAGTTTAAATTTTAATAGAAAAAAGTTTATGCCTTTTTCATTATAGCCCCACGGTAGATTTGAGGGTCGATGTCCGGTGAAACAACATGTATAAAGTTTTTTATTACTCATAAAACTATTATAGTATAGAATATTCTATAATCAAAGTATTTATATAGAAAATTCTATAAAATTATATTAGTTGAGGTGAGCTATGGATTTTATAGATATTTTAAAAGATATTATGATTGATTTTAATCTAAATCAAACTCAATTAGCTGAAAAAATTGGATTAAAACAAAGTCAGGTAAGTGAGTGGTTGAAGGGGAAAAGTAAGCCAGGCTATGACAGTTTAAGGGCTATTTGTATAGCTCTTGATATCTCTGCTGATAAAATATTAGGGCTAAGTGAAAAATAAAATATTGTTAAATTAAATAAAAAAAAGAAGAGGTAAATCTCTTCTTTTTTAGTAATTTTAAACTACTGTGTAACTTTTAAATCATAAACTTTTACACTATCAACATTCATCCAGGTGAACCAGCCATATCTTAAACCGCCAAGTTCATCAGTTTTAACACTTGAATATTCGCCAGTGTCTGCATTATCTTTTTCAGAATTGCCAAGAGAAACATCATTTTGTTCAAAAACAACTTCACCTTTGTTGTTAACAACAGTTATTTTAATAGTTACAACATTATTTTCATTTGTTTGGAATGCAAAATTTACATCATAAATTCCGTTACTTAATGCTTTTGCTTTTTCATTAGATGTAGCGGTTGCATTAATTGCATCACTAGAACCATTAAAAGTATATCCAACTTTTACAACATCATTAACTTTTCTGAAATAAATGCTTCTTTCAGATTTGAATGAATATGATTGCGCTGTCTCATCTTTCTTTCCATTAACAGAAACTGTCCAAGTAAAACCTTGTTCATTTTCCATTGAATCAGAATTAATTTCTATTTTAATTGAAACAACTGCTTTGCTGAAATCTACTTCAGTATTTTTTGTTTCATTATTGCCAAAGAATGTGTTGGCTGCCTGATTTTTGCTGTTTTTGCCTAATGTTACTGTTTTGTTTTTTGTGTCTATTGAAACTGTGGATTGTTCATATGATACAAATGCATTACTGTCTGATTTTGAAAAATCTGCTTGATAAATTACATTAGGTCCTCCACAAGCAGAAAAAAGAATTGCACATGGTAAAACTAGAAGTGAAAACAGAAATGTTTTAAAAGATTTTCTCATAACAAACTCCTTTTATACTTATTAATAATATTATATAATATTATGCAATTCTACACATAATAATAAAAAAATATTCTTAGGTATTGAAAAAATTAAAAGTTTATAGTAAAATGATATAAATAAATTTATAACATAAAGGGGGTGACAATATGGAATACGAATATAGTTTTAAAGTAAAAGCTTTAAAACCATATATTGATTATTGTTTAAATAATGGTTTTGAATTAAAAAAAGATGTTGAACAAACGGGTAAGGAATTTAAGTCTGTAAATAAAACTTTAGCTAGAATAAAAATAGATGTTAATAAGCAAGGTGAAACTAAAAAATTTATTGATTTTAAAGATGAAGATGATTCGGAAAAGTTGTTAAAAGAACGAAGAGAAACTTTTGAATTAGAGTTTCAAGATGATAAAGCAATGTATTCTATATTGGAATTTTTAGGTTATGAGTACGATTGTTCTTATACAAGAAGGCGTAGTGTTTATGAAAAAAATAATGTAAAATTTGAATTTGATTATTATTATGATACTAAAAATAAAATTTTAGGAGTTGAAGGAGATAAAGAAGAAGTTGACAAGGTTTATGAGGATATAAAAAGCATTGCAATTGAAAATGGAGATTTAAAATTTTAAATCTCCATTTTATTTTTTAGTTTAAATGTAATAATTGATTTTTTTAAATTTAAAATAAAAAAAGAATGGCAACTGCCATTCAAATTACTGGTAGCGGGGGCTGGATTCGAACCAGCGACCTTTGGGTTATGAGCCCAACGAGCTACCGAGCTGCTCTACCCCGCGATGATAATATCATTATATTAAATTATATGCGTTTTGTCAACATATATTACAAAATTTTTTAAAAATTTAAAATTTTATTTTAATATAATTGAGCTTTAACGATTGAAATAACACTTAAACTGAAAAACATTTAATTAATTTTATATTTTAAGTTGAAATGTATCCATAATAATTTTTAATATAATATACAAGTTTTATATGCTTTGCAGTTGTTGTTAATTAATTACAAATTATGTATAATTAACAAAAAAGGTTGAATTTTTATGAAAGATAATAATATAAAACTAAATACAATATCTTTATTTTAATTGTTTCAATTTTAGTAATTACATTACTTGTTGCTATTTTTGCAATAATATATCTTACATTAAATTTTAACAGAATTAAAAATGATGAAAATTTTAAAGAATATGTTGAAATAAATTTTGATGATTTAAAAGAACAATTAACACCATCGATTATTAATGAAGAAAATACTAGTATTTTTACTAACATAAATTTTGAAAACGATAATATTGTTGATATAACATCTTTTGGGGCAGTTGCTAATGATGATGTTGATGATACTGATGCTATAAATAATGCTATAAACTCTTTGCCAAATGGTGGGCTTGTATATATTCCTAGCGGTATTTATATTATAAATGTTATTGAATGCGTTAATTTAAAAAATAATATTACAATGTTTGGTGATGGTAATTCTTCTGTGTTAAAATTAGCAGATAATCAAATATTAGTAAAAAATTATAACTTTTTTGTTTTTATATTTATTGTAAGTAGTAGATTTTTGCATACAATTATACTTGTATATTTAAAAATAAAAAAACTTTACTATTAAGTAAAGTTTTTTGCTTAATTTTATTGTTTTATTTGGTTTTTTTATTTTTGTTTAAAAATAATTCTGGTTTATATTTTTTAAACCAATCAATTGCATCAAATATACTCTGTTCCGTAGTTCTAATAGTGTATCCAAGTTCTTGCTTTGCTTTTTCACAACTAAAATTTGCATTGCTGTTTAAAGTGTAAAGTGAATAAGAACTAAAAACTGGTTTTTTATTTCTTATTTTGTAATAATAATCACTTAATTTTGCAAACATTTTTGCAAACCAAAGTGCAATTTTTGTTGGAAATGTTTTTTTGCCAATTTTTTTGTTTAAAATAGTAAACAATTCTTTTAATGTTATAGTGTATCCGCTTAAAATATATCCGTTTTTGCCTTTTCCTTTTTCCGCAGCTTTAATTATTCCATTAGCAACATCTCGAACATCAACAAAATTGTATCCACCTTTAACATATGCAAATAATTTGTTGTTTATATAATCTATTATAACTTGTCCTAATTCAGAAATTTTATAATCGCAAGGACCAATAACACCAGAAGGGTATACAACAATTGCGTTTAAACCACGATTACAACTTTCCATTACATATTTTGTAGCAATACATTTAGTTTTTGCATAGTCACCAATAATTTTATTATCATCAAAAACTTCAGGCTCAGTAAGAACTTTATTTTTAACAGGTTCGATTATGTGTACTGAACTTGTATAAATTAGTTTGTTAACCTTATTTTCGACACAAGCATCTACTACATTTTTGGTACCTTCTACATTAACTTGATAAACTTTTTCAATATTTGTTGTGCTTATGTTAATTATTCCTGCTAAATGAAAAACAGTTATATCACCTTTAAGCGTTTCAAATATAAATTTTCTATCACAAACATCACCATAAACTATATTAATATCCAATCCTTTCAATGGTGTTATATCTTCATTTGGTAATAAAATTGCTGTAACTTTATAGTTATTTTTTAATAATTTTTTTATTAAAACATTACCAATATGACCAGTTCCACCTGTAACAATGCAATTTTTCATATAAACCTCTTCAATATTTTTGACTATTTTTTATAACTATAAAACTAAAAATGAAGCTTTTTCTTATATTTTAAACATAGCAAAACTTATTTTTAAAGTCAAATGTTAGATAAGCAAAGATTATAAGTTTAAATAAAATAATTCGGATATATAGCAAAAAGTATTAAAAAATACTTGAAATTTATAAAAGAATATGATATCATAAATTTATATCTTTGATTTTTTAAATAAAGGTATATCAATTTAATAGTTTGTCATTTAAAAAAATGTCAATTTGGAAGGCTGGCTGAGTGGTCGAAAGCGGCGGTCTTGAAAACCGTTGATGTGAGAGCATCCTGGGGTTCGAATCCCTAGCCTTCCGCCAATTAAGATGGCTTTATAAAGCCAAAAACTCATAGTTATAGCATTATTTTGTTAGCTATGAGTTTTTTC
>CALWTF010000004.1 GCA_944384415.1 uncultured Clostridia bacterium
TTGCTTAGACAACCAGGATGTTGGCTTAGAAGCAGCCATTCATTTAAAGAATGCGTAATAGCTCACTGGTCAAGTGACAAGGCGCCGAAGATACACGGGGCTAAAACTCTACACCGAAGATTAGGACTTTTAGTAATAAAAGTGGTAGGGGAGCGTCGTGTACGGGCTGAAGCCATACCGAAAGGGGTGGTGGACTGTACACAAGTGAGAATGCCGGCACGAGTAGCGAGAGCGGAGTGAGAATCTCCGCCGTCGAATGTCCAAGGTTTCCTGGGGAAGGTTCGTCCTCCCAGGGTAAGTCGGGACCTAAGCTGAGAGCGAACGCTGTAGGTGATGGATAACAGGTAGATATTCCTGTACCACCGTATATCGATTAAGAGTCGAAGCAGGGACGCAGAAGGATAGCTAGTCCACAGGGATGGAAATCTGTGGCTAAATCATTAGGCTGACAAGTAGGGAAGTCCGCTTGTCATTAAAGCTGAGTGATGATAGGGAGCGAAATTTAGTAACGAAGCTAGTGAATCCACGCTGACTAGAAAAGCTGCTAGATAGATATAAGGTGCCCGTACCGCAAACCGACACAGGTGGACGATGAGAGAATCATAAGACGGTCGAGTGAACCATTGTTAAGGAACTAGGCAAAATGACCCCGTAACTTAGGGAGAAGGGGAGCCCACAGCAATGTGGGTCGCAGTGAAAAGGCCCAAGCGACTGTTTAACAAAAACACAGCTCTCTGCAAAATCGCAAGATGATGTATAGGGGGTGACGCCTGCCCGGTGCTGGAAGGTTAAGAGGAGGGGTTAGCGCAAGCGAAGCTCTGAATTTAAGCCCCAGTGAACGGCGGCCGTAACTATAACGGTCCTAAGGTAGCGAAATTCCTTGTCGGGTAAGTTCCGACGCGCATGAATGGCGTAACGACTTGGGCGCTGTCTCAACAATGGACTCGGCGAAATTGGTGTATACGTGAAGATGCGTATTACCTGCAACTGGACGAAGAGACCCCGTAGAGCTTTACTATAGCTTGATATTGGGTTCCGGATGTAGTTGTACAGGATAGGTGGGAGACTTTGAAGTAGGCGCGTCAGCGTCTATGGAGTCGCCGTTGGGATACCACCCTTCTGCATCTAGAATTCTAACTCTGCGCCGTTATCCGGGCAGAGGACAGTGTCTGGTGGGTAGTTTGACTGGGGCAGTCGCCTCCTAAAGAGTAATGGAGGCGCCCAAAGGTTCCCTCAAAATGGTTGGAAACCATTTGTTGAGTGTAAAGGCATAAGGGAGCTTAACTGTAAGACTTACAAGTCGAGCAGATACGAAAGTAGGGCTTAGTGATCCGGCGGTAGAAAATGGAATTGCCGTCGCTTATCGGACAAAAGTTACCTCGGGGATAACAGGCTGATTCCCCCCAAGAGTTCACATCGACGGGGGTGTTTGGCACCTCGATGTCGGCTCGTCTTATCCTGGGGCTGTAGTCGGTCCCAAGGGTTGGGCTGTTCGCCCATTAAAAAGGCACGCTAGCTGGGTTCAAAACGCCGTGAGGCAGTTTGGTCCCTATCCGTTGCAGGCGTAGGATATTTGAGAGGATTTGCTCCTAGTACGAGAGGACCAGAGTGAACGTACCTATGGTGTACCTATTGTTGTGCCAACAGCATTGTAGGGTAGCGAAGTACGGAAGGGATAAACGCTGAAAGCATATAAGCGTGAAACCCACCTTAAGATAAGATATCCCACAGAGTTAATCTGGTAAGACCCCTTGAAGATTACAAGGTTGATAGGTTGGAGGTGTAAGCACAGTAATGTGTTCAGCTGACCAATACTAATAGGTCGAGGGCTTGTTCAATGAAACAATAACTTTAATGCAAAATGTTATAGGTTTCTCGTTGATAAGCTAAATAAGTTTGTTTTAATAGTTGACTTTTAGATAAGTTTATGATAATATGATTATGCAGTTGTGAGTGTGCAACTAACATTACACACTGTACCATTTCTGGTGACTATGGCGAGGGGGTCCACCTGTTCTCATTCCGAACACAGAAGTTAAGCTCCTCAGCGCCGAAGATACTTACCGAGCAGTTGGTTGGGAAAATAGGTCGTTGCCAGAATCCATTACCAAATATTTCGTAAGAAGTGTTTGGTATTTTTTATTTTTTATGAATATTTTTATATACTTTTAGGAGAAAAAATGTTTATTAAGTTGTTGAATAAGAATAATAAAACATTTAATGAATTATTAAGTGCAGTAGATGATATTTATAAACCTAATTTATCTCAAGATGAATTAGCAACTGCAGAATTATATTTGCATTTTTTATTTTCCTATAAAGTAAAGACAAAGGATATTCCTAATTATTATAAAATATTAAAAACTAAGTACAATTACCAAATAAAAAGGGAAGAAATCGAAAGTTTAGATGTTAACAGCATTTTGGAATATTCAAAACAAAATTCACTTAATCCAACTTTAGTAAGGCTGGATATGGAATTGTTTAAAGCTATAAAATCTATGTATAAATCTTACTATTTAGATTTAGCAAACTCAGTAGGTAAAAAAGTTAACATTGATAACCAATGTATTAGTACTATAAAATCTATAAAAGCGTTAACAAATAATTTGGAAAAAGATGATATTGGATTTATTAAAAGTGAAATAAATTCTTTTCAACATAATTCTTTAGATAATAAAAAGTTGTCTGAAACGAAACATATTGTTTTAAATATTCTTGAAGATGCAACTACGGAAAAAACTAAGGAGTTATAAGTATATAATGTATTAATTTACAACTTTTAAATAGTTGTATTTTTTATTTTAAATGTTAATTAAATTGATTTTTGTAATGTTATGTGATAAAATACTACTTATAACTATAAAGGAGAAATATATGACAAACAATATTTTAGATGAATTAAAAGAACGAGGATTGGTTAAACAAACCGTTTATGAAGATGAATTAAAAAAATTACTTTCGACAGAAAAAGTTGTTTGTTATATTGGTGTAGACCCTACAGCAGGTAGTTTACATGTTGGAAATTTGGCGTCTTTTATGATGTTATTGCGTATGCAAAGAGCTGGTCATCATCCAATTGCTATTGTTGGTGGGGCAACAGGTCGAATTGGTGACCCAAGTGGCAGAAATGATATGAGAGCTTTTATGTCAGAAGAAGTTAGGAAAAAAAATATTGAAAACATAAAAAATCAATTGACAGATTTATTTAATAGAAATGGTGTTGATGTTGAAAATAATAAATTAACCATTGTAAATAATGATGATTGGATGAGTAAACTAAGTTATTATGATATGTTAGAAGCGGTTGGACTTTCAATGACAGTAAATCGAATGCTTTCTCACGATTGTTTTAAAACTCGTATGGAAACTGGATTAACATTTTTGGAATTTAATTATATGCCAATGCAAGCTTATGATTTTTTACATTTATTTAAAAATTATAACTGTGTGTTAGAAATGGGTGGAGATGACCAATGGGCAAATATTTTAGCTGGTGTTGAATTAATTAGGAAAAAAGAAAATAAACCTGCCTATTGTATGACTACGCCACTTTTAACTAAAGCTGATGGTACAAAAATGGGTAAAAGCGCAGGTGGCGCTGTTTGGCTTTCTCGAGAAATGTTTAGTGATTATGATTTTTATCAATATTTCAGAAATGTTGAAGATGAAAAAATATATGATTTATTTTGTCAACTAACATTTTTACCTTTAGATGAAATTAAGGAAATTTGTAAATTTAAAGGCAAAGAATTAAACAAAGCAAAAGAACGATTAGCATTTGAAATTACAAAGATTGTTAGGGGAGAAGAAAGTGCTAAAAAAGCACAACAACAAGCACAATCAGCTTTTGGAGGAGATAAAGAAAATTTAGTAGAAATAGTAATTGATAAATCAAAAGTTAATACCATTGTTGATTTGCTGGTTGAGTCAAAGCTTGCTACTTCAAGAGGTGATGCAAAAAAACTTATTGATGGAAAAGCTGTGAAAATTGATGATAATATAGTTCAAACAATTAATGAAAAAATCGAAAAAGACACTTTTGTTTTAAGCAAAGGAAAGAAATCTATTCAAAAAGTTATTTTAAAATAATGAAAAAATTTTTATCTATACCCGAAAATGAAATATGGTCTACTGTGATTGAGGCGAGTAAATCTCGCTTTTTGGGTTTTTCAAAACATATAAACACAGAAGAAGATGCTAAGTTATTTATTCAAAACAAAAAAAATGAATTTAAAGAAGCAAAGCATATTTGTTTTGCGTATAGTTGTGGCTCTGTAAAGCGTTTTAGTGATGATGGTGAACCAAGTGGAACTGCTGGTAAACCAATGCTAGATGTTGTTAACAAAATGAATTTAGATTTTATTGTATTGGTAATTGTTAGATATTTTGGTGGAATTAAATTAGGTGCTGGGCCTTTGCTTAGAACATATTCTAATTGCGCTAAACAAACATTAAGTAAAACGCCTTGTGTTTGGGAAGAAGCATATAAGTACAACATAAAAATTGACTTTAAGGAATATCAAACTTTACAATCAATTGTTCAAAAAAATCAGTTAGTTATGTTTGATATTGTTTTTTCAAATTATATAACATTAACTTTAATTGCTCCTGAAAATTTTGTAATTAATTTGGGTGAAATTATTAGTAAAGAAAAAATATTTTTTAATTTTAAAAGGTGATAAATGTCTATTATTACACAAATTAAAAATTCTAATAATAAAAAAAGAAGTTCAATTTATATAGATGGTAATTTTGTTTGTTTTTTAGATAATTTTACAATATTTAAGTATAAGTTAAAAGAAAATAAAGAAATTTCATTAGATGAATTACAGCAAATTCAGTTAGAAAGTGAAGAAGATTTTGCTTTTGATATGGCAATAAAATATTTAAGTAAATATATAAAATCAACAAATGAAGTTGCTAATTATTTGAACAAAAAAGGCTTTCTACCTCTTGTTGTTGATAAAACAATGGATAAAATAAAAAAATATAAATACATAGATGATTCAATCTTGGCTAATAATATTGTTCAAATCCAGTCAAATAAATATGGTAAACAGAAATTAAAGTATATTTTAAAAAATCGTGGCATTAATGATGAAGATATCATTAATTCATTGGAAAATATAGAAAATGAATTTGATAATGTATTAGCATTAAGTAAAAAATATATGAAAAATAAAGAAAACACATTAGATAATTTTCAAAAATTATCCAAGTTTTTAGCTGGACGAGGTTTTTCTTGGGAAGATATAAATCGAGCAATAAATCAAATAAAAAAGGATTTTTTAGATGAAAATTGGAACTGATATTGTTGAAGTTAAGCGTTTTAAAAAGCATATAGTTAATAAAAATTTTTTAAATAAAGTATTTACTGAAAAAGAACAAGAACATATTTTTTTATTTAAAAATGAACAAAAAATTGCTGAAAGAATGGCTGGGAAATTTGCTGCAAAAGAAGCAATTTCAAAGGCTTTTGGAACAGGAATTAGCGATGATATAGTTCTTAATGAAATTGAAATTTTACCTGATGAAAAAGGTGCACCTAAAGTTAAGATTTACGGAAAAACAAAAAAATTTTTCGAAAAACTTAAAGAAAAAAATATAGAAATTAGCATATCAAATACAACAAATTATGCGCAAAGTTCTTGTATAATTTTTTAAATTTTTCACACATTAAAGAAAGTTAAAAAACTTTCTTTTTTATTTTTAGTATATATTTGGTTTTGGAGGGAATAAATTTATATGTCAAACGAATTTAAAAAATATGCAAAAGAACTTTCTAAAAAAGTTGCGAACATTGATGTTTGTGAAAAGCATAAAATAAATAAAAGACTACTTTCAAAAAATAAAGACATTTTAAATAATTTAAATGATTTAGAAAATAGTTTTATTGCAGATTGGAGTTCTTTGACAGAATATGAAGATTGGTTGGTAAAAAACATTGGAAATAAAAAGAGGTGAACTTTATTATGCAAATTTATCTCCGGTTGTTGGTAGTGAACAAGGGGGATTAAGGCCTGTATTAATTGTACAAAACGATATTGGGAATAAATACAGTCCTACTGTAATTGTTGTAGCTGTTACAAGCAAAATAAACAAAGCCAAAATTCCCACACATATTGAACTTGATGCTTCTACATATGGTCTTGAAAAAAATTCTGTTGTATTATTAGAACAAATAAGAACGCTTGACAAAAGTCGTTTACAACAGAAAATTGGACAGCTAGATGCATTAAAAATGCAAGCTATAAATAAAGCACTTTTAATTAGTTTAGGATTTTATTCATAAAACGCTTAAAGCGTTTTTATTTTTGTTTTTAGTATTGACTTTTTGGCTTAATAAGGATATAATTAGTATATAATACATTTGAGGAGAAGTTTATGAGTGAGAATAAAGCTAAAAGCGCTAATTCAAGTGTTTGGTTTAAAAGTTTTATGATTTTTTTACTTGTTATTATAATTGCTTTAAGTCTTGGTTTAACAATCTTTTACTTTATGAGTGAAGATGAAAATCTATATTTAGATAAAACTTTAATAAATACAAACCTTAATGAAGAATTTTCAATATCTATTGTACACGATAATCCAGATGACAATACAAAATATGAATTAAATTATGATTCAAATGTGTTGCAATTAGTTTCAAAAAGTGAAAATAATATGGATTATACTTTTAAAACAATTGCTTCAAAGCAAACTGAAATTGTTTTGTCAACTAATAATACAAGATTTGGAAATTTATCTTGTGTTGTAACAGTAGCCGATGGAACAGTGTCAAAACCTTTCTTGATAAGAAACGCTCAAGAATTGTCTGAAATTGGAACTGTTTCAAGTCGTCCTTTAAGTGCACATTATAAGCAAGTTAATGATATTGACTTAAGTAAAATTTCTAACTGGACTCCAATTGCTTCAAGTGTAAGTAATCCATTTACTGGAACTTATGATGGTAACTACAAAACTATCTATAATCTTACTATAAACAACTCTACTACAAGTAATTATTCTGGTTTATTTGGTTATGTTGGAACTGGTGCATCAGTTTATAAACTTTACTTAAAAGATGTTAACATAACATCTTCTGCTCACTATGTTGGTTCTGTTGCTGGTTATTGTAACGGAAATATTGAGAGAGTAGAAGTTGTTGATGCTATAATTAATCAAACAACAACCGATACAGTTTCAAGCGATGGAACAGGTTTAGGTGGAATCGTTGGGGCTATAAGCCGTAATAGTGCAAATACAAAATTAAATAGAGTTTCATTCTTTGGAACATTGCGTAAAACAGGTTCAGTAATAGGATTAACCGACCATTCAAACATTGGTGGTTTAGTTGGTAAAAATTCTGGTGCAACAATTTATAATAGTTATGCAATAGTAAATATTTATTCAAACGGTGATAATTCATATGCAGGTGGTTTGGTTGGATACAATCGTTATACAACTGAAACTAGAGATAGTGTAGAAAAATACACCACTAACCTAAAAGGTAACATAATGAATTGTTATGCTGTAATTCAAGATATTAGTACAACTGGTTTTTCAAGTTCAAATGGTGCCATTGTAGGTTACAACTTAAATTGTGATGGTACAAATGAATTTATTAACAGTGAAACAAACAATGTTAACCGTTTTGTTGGTGTTTACTATTTATATGATAATGAGCACACATTACCTTGGATGCCAAACGGAACAGATACTGAAAATGCTTATTTAATAAATGGTGTAAGTTTAAGTGAATTAAAACAACAATCTACATTTAAAACTTATTCAGTAAATTCAGTTAATGATGTAAAAACAGACAGTTGGAATTTTGTAAAGGTTTGGGCAATTTCTGCCGATGTAAATAATGGTTTGCCAGTTTTAAGAGTTGATGGTGCTGATACTTCTGAAACTGTTTACGACCCTTATGCTAGTTTTATAGATGAAACTATTAATACAGCTGACAAGTTAAACAATATAAGAAATGATTTAGAAGGAATATATAAAATAACAGCTGACATTGATTTAACAGGATATTCTTGGGAACCTATTGGAACATTAGAAAATCCATTTAATGGAACAGTTGTTGTTTTAGATGAATATAAAATAACAGGATTAAATGTTACAGGTGATTATCAATACGCTGGTTTATTTGGTGTAATTGGTCCAGATGCAAAAATTACAAATATGAAAATTAGTGGTACTATTAGAACTGGTACTTACAGTGGTGTTATAGCTGGTATTAATGAAGGTGTTATATCTGATTGTAATGTTTTATCAACTTCTAGCATAACTGCTGGTACTTATTCTGGTATGTTGGTTGGTAGTAATACAGGTTATATTGAAAACTCAATTACCGAAGGTTCATTATCAATAACATCTGGTACAAATGAATGTATTGGTGGCTTGGTAGGTGAAAATTTTGGTACATTAGTTTCTTCTCAATCAAAAGCTTTAATGACTTTATCTTCAACTGATGCAAACTCTGAGTGGTATGTTGGTGGTATTTCTGGGCAAAACTATGGACAAATTTTAGAAGCTGAAAGATATGATAATGTAACAATTCAAGTAACAGGTAACACAAATCGTATATATGCTGGTGGTATATCAGGATACAATGTAGGTAAAGTTACTAATTCAGTTGCATCTGCTATAAAAATTCAAGTTCCAAAAACAAATTCTAATAATTATGCAGGTGGAATTGTTGGATTTAACTATGGTGAAGCAATAATTGAATTGTGTGAAGTTATAAATGGAACAATCGAGTCATATTGGACTGGTGGATTAGCTGGTTATAATTTAGGAACAGCTAATGGTACAATTGGAATTTCTCGTTCTATGGTAAATTCAACTATAACCTTGTTTGGTAATGAAATTGGTGGTTTAGTTGGAAGAATGCAACTTGGTACAATGCAAAACTGTGCAACTTTTGCAAGTTTATCTGGAAATAATATGTCTGGTTATGCTTCTACAATTGAAGGAAGCACAAACATTAGTGGTGATGGTAATTATGCAACAGTAAAAAATTGTTTTTCAGCCGTAATTTATGATGCAAGCGCTGGTAAGAGATACACTGAAACCCGAAGCGAAGTTCGTGCAAGTAATGTTGCTATCTTGTTCTCAAGTGATAAAGGAAAAATTGCTGGATATGTTATTAATTGTATTTATGATTCTGACCTTTCTAGTGGCGCAGAAAAGAAATATAACAGTTACAGAATAGGAAGTGTAAGTATAAAAAATGAAGATGATGGTGCAAGAAATTCAAGTCAATGTAAAGAACCTTCAACCTTTACAAATCGTGGATTTAGTACAGAATTCTGGTCATTTGTTTCAGGTAGTTATCCAACAATAAAAGGCTTATAAATAAATAAAAAAGAGTGGTTAAAAAATCACTCTTTTTTTATTCACTAAAATTTTCAAAAATATTATTGTTTTCTTGACTTGTTTCGTTTGATTGTTCAAAGTAATTATTATATAATTCAGCTTCATTTTCATTTGATATATTTAACTCGTTTTCAGTTTGTTCAACCATTTCATTATTTTCAAAATTATTCAAATTAGATTGTTCTGTTGACTGTTCAACATTATTATCATTTGAAAACATTGGTTGTTCAATGTAAGTGCTACTTTCTTGTTCGGTTTCAATTGAAGGTTGTTCAACAAATTGACTAATTGATGGAGTAATATTTTGGTTAGAGTTGTTTTGTGTATTATCTGTTTGCTGATTATAGTTGTTTTCAGGTGAGCTTGATTGTTCTTTTTCTTCATTAATAGTTGAATTTTGTGAAAATTGTTCATTTTCTAATTTTTGTTGTTCAACTTGAAGTTCTCGTAATCGAATTTCGTTTTCAATATTATTTTGCGAACCTATCATACCAATTTGTGCCATAAAAATTAGTGTTAATATGATTAAAAGAGAAATATATATTGCAAAACCAACAACCCTTCGTTTTGTTGAAATAACTTCTGCATTTGCTTTATTTTTTGATTTTGATGATGTTTTGGTTGAATTTTGGTTTCGTGTCATAAAAAAACTACCTCCAATTTATTTGTTGGTAGTATGTGAATTAACTTTTAAATTATTCTTTTATTTTATAAATTCTGCCAACTTGTCGTTGTTGAGCAATATCAATAACTAAATTTTGATTACTGTTTGCTTTATTTGTTTTTAAAACATTTTGAACTGTTTGATATGCAAGTTGTGGTGTATTATTGTCTTCACTTAAATGTGCTAAAATTATGCCTCTAACTTTTTTCCCTAACATTTTTATAATTGCATTTGCGGTAGCATCATTACTTAAATGACCGTGATTTGAAAGTATTCGCTGTTTAAGTTGATATGGATAATTAGGATTTTTCATTAATTTTTCAACATCGTGATTAGATTCTAAAATTACCAAATCGCTTTGATAAAGTTTTTTAATTATATCATCTGTGATATGTCCCAAGTCTGTAGCGGAAGAAATTGTGGTTTTTCCATTTGAAATTGAAAAACCAACACAATGAATAGAGTCATGGTCTAAATCAAAATTTGAAATATTAAATTCATTAATAGAAAAATCTTTATTATTAAATTCTACTTGTTGTTTTAAATTAATCCCATTAATTTTTTGTTCTAAAAGGGGCCAAATATATTGATGAGCATATATTTTGCAACCATATTTTCTACAAAAGTTTCCAACACCTGCAATATGATCTGAATGTTCGTGTGTTATTAAAATGCTATCAATTTCACTTGGGTTCACATTTATAAGTGAAAGCCTTTTTTCAATTTCTAATTTTGATAACCCAGCATCAATTAGAATGCGTGTGTTTTCTCCTTCAACATATGTACAATTACCTTTACTTCCACTTCCTAGAACGCAAATTCTCATAATAACTCCAAACCATAAAACTATTTTATATTTTAATATTCTACTTTAAAAACAAAAAAAAAGCAACAATGATAAATTATTTATGCTAAAAAAAGATTTATTTTATCATAAATGTATAAAAAATTGTGGATATCGCATCTATGTTTTAAATTTTGGAATTTATAATTATTCTAGGTGGTGAAAATGAAAAAACTGAATTCAACTACAATTTTGTTTCATTGTTTGAAATATTTTTTGTTTTTTATTTTATTTTACATATTGCAAATTGCTGAAATAGGGAATGTAAAACCATTTGCTTTTGGTATGTTATTTGCATTAGTATGGTGTAATCAAAAAATTTGGTTATTAGCACCATTATTTATTTGTTCATCAATATTAGCAGATTTTACAATTTTAAATTTAATTAGCTCATCTTTTTGTGCTTTATTTTTTTGTTTGGTTTATTTTTTGCATTACAAGTTTAAAAAACCTTTTAAACCAATATTAATGACATTTTATGCGTTTTTATCTCAATTTGCGTTTTTATATGTAAATAGTTTTACTGCAGAAAATTTTGCAACTGCCTGTATTAGTGTTGTTGTAGGGCTAATTGTTATGTATGCTTATATATGTTTTCTGCAAGGAGTTTTATTGCGTGGTATTAAAAGACAATGGACATTAGATGAACTGATTTCAGCAGGTATTTTTATTGTTGCAATTGGTGTTGGAATAGGTTGCTTACCAAATCCGTATGATATAGTTCGCGTTGCTTTTACTTCTTTTTTAATTATTACTGCGGTTTGGGTATTAAATCAATCAAGTTCAATAATCTTTTCAATTTTGCTAGGGCTTGGTGTTTGTTTATCAAATGGAAATGTTGAATTTTTAGCACTTACTATAATTTGGTCTTTAGTTGCCAATATGATGAAAAGTTCAAAAAAAATATTTTCGTGTTGTGCCATAATTTTAAGTGATATTTTTATAAATCTTTATTTTTTCTATCAATACAATATATATAATTTAATTGCTATATTTGCAGGGGTTTTACTGTTTTTGCTAATTCCTGATAAAACTTTAATAAAATTGCAAACTATTTTTAATTTTGAAAGTAATTCGTTTAGTATTAAAAATGTTATTAGTAAAAATCGTGAATTATTATCAAACAGGATACTACAAACAAGTGAAATTTTTATTGAAATGCAAACAGTTTTTCAATCTATGATTAAAAAGCAAGTTAGTGATAATGAAGCAAGTTTAGTTTTAGCAAAAGAATTAATAAATAAAGTTTGTGAAAAGTGTTCAAATAAAGAAAATTGTTTAAGATTAAACTATGAAAAAACATTAAACAATATTGAGTATTTAATGAAAATTGCTTTGGAAAGAGGGAGAGCAACAGTTATTGATGTTCCAAAAACTATGGTTGGAAATTGTTCAAGAATTAATGTTGTTATTCCTTATGCAAATAATCTATCTAAACAATATAAATCGCAAAAGAAAATTCAAACAAATTTAGATAATAGCAAAATGTTATTAGGTGAACAACTTTTTGGTATTGCACAAATTTTAAAGTCGTTATCATATGAAGTTAATTTAAACATTACATTTAATCACGATAAGGAAGAAAAAATTATAGAAAACTTAATATATCAAAATATAGTTTGCATTGAAGTGTTGGTTTATTATCAAAACTTAAGCAGTTGCAATGTAAGTTTATTGGTAAAAAGCAGTAACGCAAAAGATGAAAAAATTGCCTTAATAGTATCAAAAATTATAGGCACAAAAATGGAAGTTTCCAATGTATACTATTCAAATAAAGCTGGGTTTTCTGTTGTGAATTTAAAATCAGCAATAATGTTTGATGTTGCTTTTGGTTGTGCTGGTGTAACTAAAAATGGAAGCGAAAAAAGTGGTGATACTCATTCGGTTTTACGCATAAATGACAATCAGTTTTTAATAGCATTATGTGATGGTATGGGAAGTGGTGAACAGGCAGAAAAAACAAGTGCTTTGGCATTATGTTTAATAGAAAATTTTTATAAAGCAGGTTTTGAAAGCTCTCTTATTTTATCAAGTGTTAATAAACTTTTAACTTTAAAAGGTGATGAGAATTTCAATGCTTTAGATGTTTGTGTTTTTGATTTAAACAAAGGGTTTTGTGATATTATAAAAGTTGGTTCGCCAAGTGGTTTTATTAAATCTGATGAAAAAACAGAAATAATTAATTCGGGGTGTTTGCCTTTGGGAATTTTAGATGAAATAAAACCTGAAGTGCAAAGCAAAATTTTAAAAAATGGTGATATGGTAATTTTAGTTACTGACGGTATTATAGATGCAGTTGAAGATGAAAATGCATTATGTAATTTTATAAATAATATTAATGCAACCAATCCACAAGTTATGGCTGAACTTATTGTTGAATATGCTATGCAACAACAAGGTAATTTGGCAAATGATGATATGACAGTTCTTGTTGGAAGATTATGGGAAAAAGTTTAGATTATTTAATATTTATTATACAAAATGATAATTGTTTTAAATATTTATTGTAAAGTATATTGAAAAATTTTTCAAATTGTTGTATACTAATAAAAGGAATAGTTAATTGCTTTTGAGGTGTTACATCGTTATGGAAATGGATAAAGTTTTTAAAACAATTGAAGAAAATAATATGTTAAGTGCTGGCAATGTTGTTGGTGTTGCTTGTAGTGGTGGTTCTGATTCAATGGCATTATTACATTTTTTGAATACAAACCGTGAAAAACTTGATATAGATGTTATTGCAATTTATATTGACCACGGTACCAGAGAAAATGATGCTAGTGATGGTTATTTTGTGTCAAACTATTGTAAATTAAATCATATTAAATTTTATAAGTTTTCTGTTGAATCAAAACTTTTAGCAAGACAAAAAGGATACACAATAGAACAGGCTTGTCGTGAAGCTAGATATGGTGTTTTTCAAAGTTTAAAAGAGCGCGGATTAGTTGATAAAATTGCAATTGCACATCATCAAAGTGACCAAGCAGAAACTGTACTTTTACACATACTTCGAGGTTCTGGTTTAAACGGTGCAAGTGGTATGGAATATGTAAGAAACAATTTTTATATTAGGCCATTTTTAGATGTAAGCAAACAAGAAATTTTATCTTATATTTATGAAAATGAACTTTCATATGTTGAAGATGAACAAAATGCTGAAAATATATTTTCAAGAAATATTCTAAGAAATAAAATTTTCCCTGAATTAAGAAAAGTTTGGAAAAATGTTGATGAAACATTATGCAATTTCGGAAAAATTTGTCGTGAAGATGACAAAGCAATTCGTCAACTTATGAATTTTGATGCAGTTCTTGCTAGCCCAAAAATGGTTAAAATACCAATTTCTTATTTTTTATATCCAATGGCACAAGTTTCAAGATTAATTTTTGATTGTTTTGCTAAACTTGGTGTAGAAGCAGATATAGAGCAACGACATATACAATTGCTATATAATTTAGCTAAAAATGGCGAAAATGGTTCTAAATTAGATATGCCTAATGGTGTTGTTGCTCATAGAGAATATGAGTACTTAACTTTGATTTTAAAAAAGAATAAAGTTGAAATCAATAGCAGTTGGCCATTTAAACTTGGAACAACAAAAATTGATGGGCTGGGTAAAATAAAAGTTAAAAAAACAGTTTTGCGTGAACCAAAACTTGGTTGTTTGTTAGTAGATGCTGATAAAATTCCAGAAAATGCTATATGGCGTTTTAGAAAAGATGGAGATTTTATTGAAAAGTTTGGTGGTGGTTTAAGAAAAATAAAAGCTTTTTTAAATGATAAAAAAGTTCCTGCTCGTTTAAGGTCAAGTTTACCAATGCTTGCTGTGGGTGGTGAAATTTTAGTAATTGCTGGTTTAGAAATAAGCGAATCTTTAAAAGTTACAGAACAAACAAAACAGGCTTTATTAATAGAATTTGATAGAGAAAATTGGGTTTAATACCCGATTTTTTTATTTTATCTTTGACATAATGTTTTTTAATATGATATACTAACTTATATGTATTTTTAGTGGGAAGTAATAATGGTTAAACGAAAAAAAATAAGACTGCAAATAAATCAACTGAGTGCAACATATCAAAAGAAAAGGTATGGTATTGTTCTGTTTATAAAACAAGGCATTACAAAACCTGTATATCCCAAAAATAATCAAAATTTAACTTTCCATTCAATAAATTCTTTAGCATTTATCCAAAATGAAAATATTGATTCTGAGAAGATGACTGAAAACATTATTACCGAATCAGAATCTGCTGTTAGTAAACGAAAAACAAAAAAACAAAAAATAATAAGTTTAATTTTCTTTATTATCAATATTGCTATTGTAGTAGGAATTGTAGTTTATAACTTTGTCTTTTCAAATCCTGTATCAATAACTGAATTATTTCAAACCACAATAAATTGGTGGTGGTTATTAATAGGAATAGTAATTTATTTTGTACTAAGTCTGTTTGATTCATTTAGAACCTTTATTCTTATAAAACATTCTACTGGTAATTCAAGACCGTGGTTAAGTTATAAATCATCAGCAATATGTAGATATTATGATAGTATAACTCCTATGAGTACTGGGGGACAGCCTTTTCAAATTTTTTATTTGCGTAAATGGGGAATGAGTGCCAGCAGTGCAACAAGTGTGCCAATAGCAAAATATGTGCTTTCACAAATTTGTTTTACCATAGGTGCAACCATAGTGTTGCTTGTTCATCATACAAAAGTTTTAGAACTTAGTCCTGTTGTTGTAACTGCGTGTTGGATTGGTTATGCTTTAAGTCTTGTTTTGGTTTTATCTGTTGCGTTTTTAGCAATTAGTAAAAAAGTTGCACCAGCCTGTGTTTCTGGAATTTTAAAATTTTTATCTAAATTACATTTAATAAAAGATTATAGAAGAACCTTTTTAAAAGTAATGCGTGGAGTTCGTGAATATATATCTATAACACGGCGTTTTGTAAAAAACTTTTGGGTAATGTTATGGGTGGAGCTAAGTGCAGCTATTTATTGGTTACTATACAATTCATTAGTTTTTGTCGTTTATTGTATGTTGGTTGATTTTGATATTAATATGTGGTTACCAATATTAATTGCTACTGTTGTTTGTGATATGGCTTCAAATTATATGCCACTTCCTGGTGCTTCGGGTGCCGCTGAGGGTGCGTTTTTAATTGTATTTGGTGTAGCTACCATTTTTACAACAGATGGTTCTCCAATTTTTTCAGGTGATTTGTTAGTTTGGGCTATGTTATTTTGGAGAGTGCTTAATTACTATGGTAATATTTTGCAAGGTCTTGTTATACTTGCTTATGATTTTTTCCATGGAAACAAAAAAATTCCAGCAGTTTTGGAAAAATATCAAAAAAAAGAAAGTTTAGATAATCAACAAATTAAAAATAGGGGGATAAGATAATGAAAGAACAGCTTGAACCACAAATAAATATCAATCAGCGTTCAGGAAAATCTCCAAGATGGTATACTTGGGTTTGGTGGTTGTTTGTTGCACTTACTTGTGCGTTGTTGGTTTCAAATTTAGCTGGGGACACTTTAAAAACAATTTTCTTTTCGCTTTTAGCTGGTTTAACACCTATTATTGCTGGTGTAATTATTGTATTTTTATTGTTACAACCAATAAATTGGATTGAAGAAAAATTGTTAAAGAATGCCTTTATTGGTAATCCTAAAGCCAAAATTTATAAAAGATGGATATCTTTATCAATTTGTTATTTAGTTATAATAACAATATTTGCTTTAATTTTAGCATTTGCTATTCCGTATATTGTTGAACAGTTACAAAATTTAGTTGCTAACAGAGATGTTTATATAGAAAAAATTGAAGCAGAATTAACCGAACTTGTAAGTAATTTAACATCGCTAAGTGATACCCAGGTTCAAGAGTCTATAAGTAGTATGATAAATTCATTTGTAGATATGATTTCACAGTGGGTAACTTCTTTACAAAATGATATTAGCAACATTGTTAGCATTATAGTTTCTTTTGTTGTTGCTATTCTTATGGGATTGATTATTTCTTTTTTAATTTTAAAAGATAAGGAACTTATAGCAAGCACTGCTAGAAGATACACATATGCTTATAACACAAGGAAAAAAGCCGATGAAATTTTAGCAACAACCAGAAGAAGCACATCAATGTTAAATCAATGGTTAGTTAGTAATTTAATTGTAATGGCAATTTTATTTGCTGTTTCTTGGATTGGATATTTAATTATCGGTGTGCCGTTATCTTTTGTTTGTGCATTATTGTTAGCATTGTTAAGTATAGTTCCATATATAGGTGGCTTCATTGCATTGATTCCTTTAGGGTTAATGTGTTTGGTTTTTGGAACAGTTACTCAAGCTTTAATAGGTATTATATTTAGCTTAATTGTTTGGGCTTTAATAACAACATTTATACCACCAATTATATTTAGTAAAAGGCTTCAAACTCGTTCATTAGTTATTATTTTAGCAATGATTATTTTTGGTTCTGCTTTTGGAATTTGGGGTATGATTTTAGCAGCACCTGTTGCTTCAATGATAATGATTGTAATGCAAGAAAGAATGGAAGTAAAAGAAGCTTTGCGAGAAAGAGAAGAACTTGTTGATGCTGGAATAATTGAAGAAGATTCATCAGATAGCATAGCAGAAATGCTAGATTTAACTGAAGACATTGACCCAGTTTTAACTTTAGAAGAAGCAAATGAGGAAAACACTGTTGGTATAAGGCGTAGAATAATTAGGGCAAGTAATAAAAAGCAAAAAAGTTTAAAACTTTCAAATTCTAAAAATAAAACATCTTTTAAAGTAAAAGATGAAAGTTTGGAAACAGATAATAATGTAAAAAAAGAAAGTGGCAAATCTGAACAAGAAAAAGTTTCAACAAAAACAACAAAAAAAGGTAAAAAATAATAAATGCCCCTGTTTTCGGGGCATTTATTTTGATTTAAAAGGTGAAAATATGTTTGGTTATTTGTTACCATATAAAAGTTTATTAAGCGCAGATGAAATGATTATGTGGCAAAATTTTCAATGTGGAATTTGTTATACTTTTCAAAACAAAAATAAAAAGTTAAAATTGTGCAGTAATTATGATTTTGCATTTTTTAACATTTTTTTTCACTATTATTTCAAAACATTACCTAATTTTGATATAAAAAGGTGTTTTTGGGCAAAATATCAAAAAATGGGTTATGTTTTACCTGACAATATATCTGAAAAAATTTCTGAATTAGGAATTATTCTTTTATATTTTCAAGTGTTAGATAGCAAAAAAGATAAAAATAAACTACCACTATATCATCGTGTTATTAAAAAAGAATTTTTAAATTTAAAAAAGAAATATGAAAATGTTATTTTAGATATACAAGAACAAATAAAAAAACAAGAACTTTGTGAAAAATTTTTAGAAAAAAATTTAGATAAAGCAAGTAATGCATCGGGTAAAATATTAGAAATTGTAGTAAATGAATTAATAAAAGATAAACCAAACAAAAATATAAGTATTTTATTTTATAACATTGGAAAATGGATATATATTTTAGATGCAATAGATGATTTAGATGATGATTTTAAAAAACATAATTATAACCCTCTTTTAGTAAATAAAAATTTTCAGGGTGATAAAAAACAGTTTGTTTATATGAATCGTGATATAATAGAGCCTTTTATGACTAGTTTGGTTCAAAAAATAGAAAATTGCTATTCTCATTTAAAACAAGAACAGCAAGTAAATTTGTGCAAAAACATTTTAATAGACAGTCCAAAACAATTTTTATTTAATACTTTTAAAAGAAAGTAGTTATTGAACCATTTGTGTTTGTGGTTGTGAATAAACTATTGTTTCCAGAGCAACATCTATAACTTGTTGATTTTGAAAGCGCTATTAATGCAATTAATAATGTGATTAATATAACAGTATTTGAGCTTAAATCAACACCGTTACCAGTAGACCAAAGAGCAATTAACAAAACCAAAACTAAACTTTCAGAAACTGTCATAAAAACTCCTTTCTAAATTTCTTTTGAATTTAAATATGAATAAATAAAAAAAAATGTTACAAATTGCTTTTTAAGCATTTTAATTTTTTAATTATAGGTGTATAATAAAAATATGAATTCTATGTTACAACAAAAAATTAAAGAACTTCCAACAGAAAGTGGTGTTTACATAATGAAAGACATAAACGGTGAAATAATTTATGTTGGAAAAGCAAAAATTCTTAAAAATAGAGTTAGTCAGTATTTCCATTCGCAAACAAACTTTACGCCTAAAGTTAAAGCAATGGTTGATAATATTGCCGATTTTGAATATATTGTTACTAATAATGAGTTAGAAGCTTTTGCTTTAGAAAATAATCTTATAAAAAAATATCAACCTTATTATAACATACTTTTAAAAGATGGAAAGGCTTATAGTTATATAAAAATAAATATGAAACAAGATTTTCCAAAAATTGAAATTACAAGGCAGTTAAAGAAAGATGGGGCAAAGTATTTTGGACCATACTTTGCTGGCACAAAGGCTTCTGAAATTGTAAAAATTATATGTTCTGCTTTTCCTTTAAAAACCTGTAATGTAAAAATAACAAATGTTGCAAAACGGCCTTGCATAAATTATGAATTGGGTTTATGTTCTGCTCCTTGTGCTCATAAAATTGATAGTGAGGGATATCATCAATTATTAGAAAAAGCAATTAAATTTTTAAATGGACAATATGAAGATGTTGCAAAAGTTTTAGAAAAAAAGATGTTGGTTTGTGCTGAAAATGAAATGTTTGAAAGGGCAATACAATTACGCGATAGACTTTCAATGGTGAAAAAATTAGGGCAAACAACTTTAACTTATTTAAACAGTGCCGAAAATATTGATATATTTGCTTGGTCAACAAATGGTTCAAACGCTTGTGTTGCTGTTTTGATAGTTCGAGGTGGAAGAAGTATAGGTTGTGAAACCTATCATTTGATAGATGTTAATCGTTCAGAGCAAGAAAGTATAAATCAGTTTATTGCACAATATTATCTAAAAGCAATAGTTCCGCCCGAAATTATTGTGCCATGTAAAGTTGAAGACATTTTAGAAAACTGGCTTAGTCAACGCAGAAGTGAAGGGCTTGGAATAGAAGGTAAAAGTTCAATAAAAATTAAAATTGCATTAAAAGGCAAAAAAAGAAAGTTATTAGAGATTGCCAGAAAAAATGCAAACTTGGCTCTTAATAAATTTATTGAAAGTGAAAAACGAGTTAATGATTTTACGATTGGGGCTGTTGATAAACTTCAAGAAATTTTAAAAATGGATAAAAGACCAAGTAAAATGGAATGCTATGATATTTCTAATATAAGTGGTGTTTTTAGTGTTGCTTCAATGGTGGTATTTAAAGAAGGAGTGCCAGCAAAACGATTGTATAGGAAATTTAAGATTAAAACAGTTAATGGTCCAAATGATTTTGCTAGTATGAATGAGGTTTTAACCAGAAGATTCAATGAGGCGAAGCGTACAGATAAAAAGGATATTAGTTTTTCTGTTTTACCAGATTTGATTGTAATTGATGGTGGAAAAGGGCAATTAAGCAGTGCTTACAAAGCTATGATGAATTGTGGTGTTAATGTTCAAATGGTGGGATTAGCAAAAAGAGAAGAAGAATTATTTTTACCTAATAATCCTGTACCAATTGTTTTACCACATACACATAATTCGCTTAAAATGTTACAGCGAATTAGAGATGAGTCACATCGTTTTGCAATTACTTTTCACAGAAGTTTAAGAAATAAAACCGAAAGTATAATGGTACAAATACCTGGAATAGGTAAAATTAAGCGTAATAAATTGTTAAAGCATTTCAAAAGTATAGATGCAATTAAAAACGCTAACATTGAAAGTTTAATGTCTGTTGAAAAAATTACAAAAAAAGATGCAGATAATATTTTTAAGTTTTTTCACGAAAGTTAGATAAATCTCTTGCATAGATTATATTAATCTAAATGTAAGAGGTTTTTATTTTGCTAAAATTTAAAAAATTAAAATTTAAAAAGTTTATATCAGTTTTTATTATAATATTTTTACTTGTTGTTCCAATAGTGGTTATACCTTTATTAAAAAATTTGCCAAATCCTTTAGGCTATGTAGAACGACCAGATGGAAGTGTTTTTATTGAACTTTGGAATGTTGATACCTTTGAGGGCGGAAGCGCAAATCGTGGTGCTTTTTTAGAAAATACAGCAATAGAATTTGAAAAAGAAAATCGGGGAATTTATATTCTTGTTAAAAATTTAACAGAACAACAAGCAAAATTACAGTTGGAAAATAATATAAAGCCAGATATAGTTAGTTTTGGGTTAGGAGTAGGAGACTTGTTTTTACCATATTTAACTGAATTATCTGTTTCCAAAATTAAAACTGATTTAATTCAAGGTGGAAAAATAGATGGTAAACAAATGGCAATACCGTGGTGTATGGGAGGATATGTTTTATGTTCTCAAGGAGATAGTGATTTAAACAACATCAACGCTTGGATTACTGAAACAGATACTAACTTTTTAGGATATGGTGGAGCATATATCAATCCATTATCTTCTATTGCTCATAATAAATCAGATGTAAAATTAAATAGAAATATAGTTTATTCAAATAGCTTGCAAGATAGTTATACTCAATATGATGCTTATCAAGATTTTTTAGATAAAAAGTTTGAAGTTTTGTTAGGAACTCAGCGTGATTATTTTCGTTTACAAAATAGAATAAACGCTGGGGTAATGAATTGCAATTTTCGATTTTTAAGTGGTTATTCAGATTTATTACAATGGATATCGGTGATTTCAAATGAGGGTGCAGTTGTTTCTATGGCTCAAACTTTTATTGAGTATTTGTTAAGTGTTAATGTTCAAAAGAAATTAATTTCAATTGGAATGTTTTCAGTTACTGATGAATTAATTTATATTAATGATAAAACTTATTCTCAATTTGAGCAAACATTAAAAAATGTTGATTATGTTCAAAATGCTTTCTTATCAAAAATTGAATTGCAATCATCAAAACAAGATATTTTTAATAAACTTTTTAATTAAAAGAGGTTGAAATGTTTGGTTTTACGAATAGTTTAAATAGAATTTTCAAGGAAAGATTAAAGATTGATGAATCTTTAAAAAATAAATGTACATTTAAAATTGGTGGAATAACAAGGTTTTATGTTGAAATTGAAAGTGTAAAAGAACTAAAATTTGTGTTAAAAAAATGTAAAAAATATAAAATTAGATATTTTATTTTAGGAGCAGGTTCTAATGTTCTATTTCCTGACTATTTTGACGGTATTATAATTTGCACAAAAAGAATGAATAAAGTAGAGTTGCAAAATTTTAATCGTGTAAAAGTTGATTCAGGTACTATGTTGCAAAATTTGTGTAACATTTGCAAATTGAATAATTTAAGTGGTTTAGAATGGGCTGTTGGTATCCCTGGTACTGTTGGTGGTGCATTAAGAATGAACGCAGGTGCATTTGATAATCAAATTTGCAATTATTTGGAAAGTGTAACTATTTTAAGAAATGGTAAAATAGAAAATATAAATGCTAAAAATTTAAGTTTCGAATATAGAAAAGGGGTTTTTTTTGATGATAAAGGTTGTTTTATAATCAATGCAGTTTTTCATTTTAAAACAAAAATGAAAAATATCATTGAAAGAAATATGAATCTTTATTTAGTAAAGCGTCAGAAAACACAAAATGTAATGTTTCCCAGTGCGGGCAGTGTTTTTAAGCGTAAAAAAAATATAACAGCATCAGAAATGATAGATAAAGCGGGTCTTAAAGGCACTGCGTTTGGTGGAGCAATGGTTTCAAAAGTTCATTCTGGATATATAGTAAATACTGGAAATGCTAAAACTGAAGATGTAATTAATTTAATTAATTTTATAAAAACTAAGGTTTTCGAAAAGTTTAAGGAAAACTTAGATTTAGAAATTATAATAGTCAATTAACAAAATATTTATAAAATGATAAAAAAACATTGAAAAATTTTAAAAAAACTATTAAAATAATATTTAAAGATTAACAAAGGAGAATGTGGGAAGTGTCTTTTTCATTTGATGCTAAAAGTGAAGTTGTACAATCTGAATTGCCAGAAAGTGCTTGTTGCGCAAAAGCAGAACTTTCTGCATTGTTAAGAACTTGTGGTCAGTTAAGTTTAAATATAAATACAAAACAATTTAGTATTGAACTTGTAACTGAATTACCCAATTTGTTTACAAGGGTTAATAATTTAATAAAAATAATATATCCTGATTTTTCTGAATTAACTTTAATTCAAGAAGAAAAACAAAATCACACTATTAGGTATCATTTAGAAGTTCCTGAAGAGTGGACTAAAAAAATTTTAATTGATTGTTTTGTTTTTAAATCTTTTGAAGATGGAAATTTTGATTTGATAAATGGAATTTCAAGGGCAATTGTTGAAAACGAGTGTTGTAAAAAATCATTTATTAAAGGCGCTTTTTTAGGTTGTGCTAGTGCTAATATAGTTATAAAAGATATAAATGATTTAAAAAAACATACTGGTGGCTATCATTTAGAATTTGTTTTTAATTCATCAAATTTGGCTGGTGATTTTTCACATTTAATATCCGAATTTAATATTCATTCAAAAATTATGCAAAGAAAAAAAATGTGGGTGGTATATTTAAAAGAAGCTGAAATTGTTAGTGATTTATTAGCAATTGTGGGGGCTTATAATGCTGTTATGATACTACAAAATGAATTTGCTGTTCGAGAAGTAAGAAATCAATTAAATAGACAACTTAATTGTATGAATTCAAATTTGGAAAAAATGGTAAAAGCTTCATTGAAACAAATTGAGGCTATTGAATATATTAGGGATACCATAGGTTTGGAAAGTTTACAACCAACTCTTTATGAATTGTGTTTATTAAGATTAGCTAATCCCGATGAAACATTTGAAAATTTAGCAAAACTAATGACAGAACCTTTAACTAAAAGTGGTGTAAATCATAGACTGCGTAAAATAGTTAAAATAGCAGATAAATTAAAAAATGAAAACGATAATATTGAAAATAATAGTTCATTAGAAAATACTGAGGAGAAGTAATGGAAAATTTTGTACACTTGCATTTACACACTGAGTATTCTTTGTTAGATGGTGCAACAAGAATAGATAAACTTGTAAAAATATTAAAAGAGCGGGGTAGTCCCGCTTGTGCTATAACTGATCACGGAAATATGTATGGTGCAGTAAAATTTTATAAAGCTTGCAAAAAAAATGGCATAAAACCAATTATAGGTACTGAATTTTATGTTTCTCCTGATTTAACAGTCAAAAGCGGAAAACCAGAAATTTCACATTTAATTTTAATTGCTAAAAATCAAAAAGGATACCAAAATCTTTTAAAATTAAATTCAATAGCTTGGTTAAAAGGTTTTTATTATAAACCAAGAATTGATTATGATACATTGTCAAAATATAGTGAAGGTTTAATTTGTTCTTCTGCTTGTTTGGCGGGTGATATTCCTAAATTGTTAATTCAAGAACGATATGAAGAAGCAGAAAAGGTTGCAATTCGTTTGCGAGATATGTTTGAAAAAGGTGATTTTTATATTGAGGTTCAAGACCACGGTATATCAGAACAACGAAAGATATTGCCTCACTTATTTGAGTTAGCTGAAAAAATAGGTGTAAAAACCATAGCTACTAATGATGTTCATTATATCAATCAAGAAGATGCTGAAATGCAAGATATAATGCTTTGCATACAAACTGGTCGTTCTGTAGATGACCCAGACCGTATGCGTATGGACGGAAACGAATTTTATTTAAAAACTGAAGAACAAATGCGTAAAATATTTCAAGCACACCCAGAATGTATTGATAACACAATGGAAGTTGCTGAAAAATGTGAAATAGAATTTGATTTTAAAAGTCATTTCTATCCTGCAAGTAAAGATGTTCCAGAGGGAATGACACATTTGGAATATTTACGCAAACTTACTTATGAGGGTTTAGAAAAGAGATATGGAACCATTACAGATGAAATCAAAGAACGAGCTGAATTTGAATTAAAAACAATAAACGGAAGTGGTTTTCTAGATTATTTTTTGGTTGTTTGGGATTTTATTAATTATTCAAGAAGTATAGGTGTTCCTGTTGGACCGGGTCGTGGAAGTGGTGCTGGTTCTATTGTTGCATATGCTTTAGGCATTACTAATATTGACCCTTTAAGATTCGCATTATATTTTGAAAGATTTTTAAATCCAGAAAGAATTAGTCCTCCAGATTTTGATATTGATTTTTGCCCAGTTCGTCGTGGCGAAATTATTGATTATGTTTCAAAAAAATATGGTGAAGATAATGTGTGTCAAATTATTACTTTTGGAACTTTAGCACCTAAAGCTGCTATCAAAGATGTTGCTCGTGCTTTAAAAATGCCTTATAGTGAGGTTGATAAAATAACAAAACTTTTTCCAACCCCTAATAAAATGCCAAAATCACCAGCAATAAAAAAAATATTTGGTGTTGGTCTTGATAATGATGATGATAAAAGTTATGTTAATGCTGAATTAAGGCAAATGTATGATAATGACCCTCTTGTTCAGAAAATTGTTGACATTGCTATAAAACTTGAAAATATGCCAAGGAACACAAGCATTCATGCAGCGGGTGTTATAATTTGCTGTGACCCTGTAGATATGCACGCTCCATTGGCCAAAAATGGTGATATGGTTACAACTCAATTTGACAAAAAAGAAGTTGAAGAGCTAGGCTTGTTAAAAATGGACTTTTTAGGTTTGATAACTTTAACAGATCTTGACCTTATGGCTAAAACAATCAAGAAAACAAAAGGCATTACAATTGATTATGATAAAATAGATTATGATGACCAATCTGTTTATAAAATGATAGGTTCAGGAGATACCGATGGAGTTTTCCAAATTGAAAGTGGTGGAATGCGTAAACTTACAATGGATATGAAACCTGTTAACTTAGAGGATTTGACAGTTATTGGTGCTATTTATAGACCCGGACCTATGGATGAAATACCAACTTATTTAAAAAACAGAAGAAATCCAGATAGTATTGAATACGATGACCCTCGAATGATTGATGAACTTAGCGTTACATATGGTGTTATGATTTATCAAGAACAAGTTATGATGCTTTGCAGAAAATTGGCTGGTTATACAATGGCGCAAGCTGACCATGTTAGAAAAATAATGGGTAAAAAATTAAAAGATGAACTTGTTGAAGAGAAAGATAGGTTTATATATGGTTGGGAAGATCCAACAGGTAAAAATAGTATTGCTGGTGCTGTAAAGTTAGGTATGAAAAAAGAAGTGGCAGAAAAATTGTGGAATAAAATGGAAAAATTTGGTTCGTATGCTTTTAATAAATCTCACGCTGCAGCATATGCACATGTTTTATATCAAACTGCGTATGTTAAAAGATACTATCCTGTTGAATTTTATTGTTCTATTTTAAATAATAGAATAACAAAGTCAGATGAAATAAAACATTATATGGCGCTTGCTGAACAACATAATATTAATATTTTACAACCTGATGTAAACAAAAGTATGGCTTATTTTAGTGTTGAAGGTGATAATATTAGGTTTGGTTTGGGTGGAATGAAAAATGTTGGAGTTGGTTTAGTTGAACAATTAGTAGAAGAGCGCAACAAAAACGGAGCATTTAAAGATTTGCAAGATTTTTTGTTTAGAATGGGTAATCAAGCACACAATAAAAGATTTTTAGAGTCTATGATTTTAGGTGGTGCTTTTGATTGTTTTGGTGTTACAAGAAGTCAAATGATGGCTGTTTATGAAACTATTGTTGAGCGTGTGGGGGCGGATAGAAAGAACCAAAAAAACGGTCAATTATCATTATTTGGAACTTTAATTAAAAATGATGAATGTGCTATAAATAAAATTACATATCCAAATATTCCGGAATATACAACACAACAAAAATTAAAGTTCGAAAAGCAGGTGTTGGGTGTTTATATGAGTGGTCACCCTCTTAATCAATTTCGAGCTTATATGAGTGCATTTAATTTGAATTCAAATATGTTAAATGGTCATGAAATAGAATCTTCTGGTGAAGATGAAAATGCAACTGTAATTTATGATGATGTTCAAGATGGGCAAGTTGTTAATTTTGGTGGAATAATTACAAATGTTAAAAAAATGAATACTAAAAATGGCAACCGTGATATGGCTATTGTTACCATTGAAGATTTATATGGTAACATTGAGATGATGTTGTTTCCAAATGTTTATGAAAAAACACGAAGCCATTTGATAGAAGATGGTCTTATATTGGTAAAAGGAAAAATAAGCATTAGAGAAGGCGAAAAACCTATTGTATTAGTTGAAGATATAAAACCTTGGAAATTGGAAGAAATTGAACAGAAAATAGAACAAAAAAATGAAAAAAATTCAAATCAACATAAAAAACTTTATTTAAAATTTTCTTCAAATGATAATGTTTTGCTTGCAAAAGTTGTTGAAATTTTGGCAAACTATAAAGGCGAAATGCCAGTTGCTTTACAATGCATAGATAAACAAAAACTTTTTTCATTAAACTATAAAGTAGATGGAAGCAATGCTTTAATTAATGAATTATGTTCAGTTCTTGATGAAACTAATATAAAAATCATTTAAGGAGATATAATGACAATAAAAAGAAAGATAGGGGTTTTAACCAGTGGTGGTGATGCTCCTGGTATGAATGCTTGCTTAAAAAATATTGTAGAATATTCAAGCAGTAAAGGTTTTGAAATTGTTGCATTCAAACATGGGTATCAAGGTTTGATTGATGATGATTTTGTTTTGTTATCGCCAAAAGATGTTGAATTAATAACGCCTTACGGTGGAAGTGTGATTTTTTCAGGTCGAAGTAAAGATTTTTTGGATAGTAAAAAACGAAAAAAAGGTATGCAAAACTTGCTTAAACATAATGTAGAGGCATTAATTGTTTTGGGTGGGGAAGGTTCAATGCACGGTGCTTTAAGATTTGCTGAATATAAAATACCTGTTTACTTAATACCGTGTACTATTGATAACGATATAAGTTGTACCGAAAGAAGTATTGGTTTTGATACTTCAGTTAATAATGCTGTTGAAATGATAAATAATGTTCAACAAACTATGCGTGCAAATGACCGTATTGGTGTTATAGAAACTATGGGAAGATATTGTGGTGATATTGCATTATATAGCGCAGTCGCGGCTGAGTGTGAAGTTTTAGCAATACCTGAAAAAAATAAAACAAAAGCCGATATTTTTAAATATATTCAAAAAAGCCTTGATAAAGGAAAAACTCCAACAGTTATTGTTTCAGAAAATGTGTTTGATGTTGTTCAATTGTCAAAAGAAATAGAGAAAAAATTTAAAAAAGAAAGTCGGCCAGTTATATTGAGTTATATGCAACGAGGTGGCTCGCCAACAATATTTGATATATTATTAGCTATTCGTATGGCAGTTAATGCTGTTTTGTGTGTGCAAAACAAAGTTGCAAGCAGTGTTTTATCTTTGAAAAATCAAAAAATTATACCTATAAAACTAGAAGATGCAATAAGCTGTAAAAAACAGTTAAACTTTGAACTTATGGAAATGTTTAAGGAATTAAACCAAACTTAAACTATGTTAAGGAGTATATATTATGCTTGGTTTTAATGGTGAATTTTATCATAAAGATTATGAACAAAATGATAATTTAATTAATATTGATTCTGAAAGTGTTAACAAAGATATTGAAAATAAAGGCTGTTGCGATTCCGAAATAAATGAAGTGCTTGAAATTTCCAAGTCAAAAGAAAATATGTTAGAAAGCAAAAAGAAAAAAGAATTAATAAAAAAATTAAGCAAAGAATGGTTAAAAAGAATTGACACTATTAACAAAAAAGATAACTATAATAAAAATAATGAGTTTTAAAAAATTGCATAATAGCAATTTTTTTTATTTATTGTTTTTAATTGGAAATAATTAATAATATTTTGATAAAATAGTTTTAAAATAAAAAATATTTAATTAAAAAATTTCTATAGCAATATAATAAATTTGTTAGTTTTATTGTTTTAAATAGATTTAACAAACACTTGAAAATTTTTGTGTAAAATTATAAAAAATTTATAAAAAAGACTTGCAATTAATAGTTCATTGGTGTATAATACCTTTATCCTGTAGGCTGGGTTGATGTATAAAGTTACCTTAAAACGCGACTTTTAAGGAGAATTTATGCGGACAAGTGGTGCAAAAGTGCTGCGACCAAACACTAAAATTTAGCCTTTTATTTTTTGCTTATAGGGGTTGACACACACGGAAGAGTGTATATGCTAATACTATTCTTTATAATATATGTGTTAATTAAAGCAAGTGTTTGGAAAGTTATACTGTATAATGGAGGGTGTATGAGTACACAAAAAATCAGAATCAAACTTAAATCATTTGATCACGGTTTGATTGACCAAGCTGCCGCTCGTATTATTGAAGCAGCAACAAAATCAGGTTGCAAGATTTCAGGACCAATTCCTTTACCAACTGATAAAGAAATTATAACAGTCTTGCGTTCTCCACACGTAGACAAAGATAGTCGTGAGCAATTTGAATTAAGAACACACAAAAGGCTTATTGACATTTTTAGTCCAACAAGCAAAACAATGGATACATTATCTAAACTTGATTTGCCAGCAGGTGTGGATATAAAAATAAAACTTTAATAAGCAACAAAAAGGAGAAAAAGTATGAACAAAGCTATTTTAGGTAAAAAACTTGGTATGACACAGGTTTTCTCTCCAAAAGGTTTGGTTATTCCTGTAACTGTTGTAGAGGCAAACCCAAATGTTGTGGTTCAAATAAAAAATGAAGACAACGATGGTTACAACGCACTTGTTGTTGCTTATGGAGAGATTAAAGAAAAATTGGTTAACAAGCCAATGGCAGGAACTTTTAAAAAGGCGGGAGTTAAGCCTTTGAGAAGTTTAAAAGAATTTCGTTTTGATGATATAGCTAATTACACAGTAGGTCAAGAAATAAAATGTGATGTATTTGTGGAAGGCGACAAGGTAGATGCAGTTGCTGTTTCTCGTGGTCGTGGTTTTACAGGTTCAATGTTCCGTTGGAATATGCGTCATCAAGACAATACACACGGTGGTTATAAAGTTCACCGTCATCAATCTTTGGGTAGTGGTCCAGGAGTTGGAAAAGTATTCAAAGGTAAGCGTATGGCAGGTAGATATGGTGGCACACAAGTTACAGTTCAAAACCTTGAGGTCGTAAGGGTTGATAAAGATAGAAATATAATTTTAGTCAAAGGTGCAATTCCAGGCCCACGCAATGGTGTGGTAATGCTTAGAAATGCAGTTAAGGCTTAATAAGGAGAAAAACATATGGCAATTAAATCAAAAGTTTATGATATCAACGCAAATGAAGTTGGCACAATAAGTTTGTCAGATGCAGTTTTTGGCACTCCTTATAACGAGCCATTAATTCATCAAGTTGTGGTTGCATATCTAGCTAATCAACGACAGGGTACAAAATGCACTTTAAACCGTGGAGAAATTCGTGGTCGTGCAAAAAAACCTTGGAGACAAAAACACACTGGTCGTGCAAGACAAGGAAGTCGTCGTGGTCCTCAATGGACAAAAGGTGGTATGGCGTTTGCTTTAAAACCTAGAGACTTTTCGCAAAAAGTTAATAAAACAGCTAAAAGAATTGCTTTTTGCAGCGCTTTAAGTCAAAAACTTAAACAAAATGAAATTGTTGTTTTGGATAGTATTGAAATTGCTAAACCAAAAACAAAACAAGTTCAAGAAATTATTAACAAATTTAAGTTTGATAAATCAGTTTTATTTGTTGTTAAAGATGCAAATGAAAATTTGATTAAATCTGCTGCAAACATTCCAGCAGTTAATGTTGTTAATTGTGATTTGTTGAATACATATCAAGTTGTATCAACAAATAAAATCGTTTTCGTCAAAGACGCAATCAAATCAATAGAGGAGGCTTATGCTGAATAATGGAAGCAAATAAAATAATTATAAAACCGCTGTTATCAGAAAAAAGTTATTCCGACATAAAAAATAAAAAGTATTGGTTCGTAGTTGACAAAAATGCAACCAAAACTGAAATTAAACAAGCGGTAGAGGAAATCTTTGGTGTAGATGTTGAAAGTGTAAACACATCTATAACCGCAAAAAAACCAAAAAAACGAGGAAGAATCACTGGCTACACATCTGAACAGAAGAAAGCAGTTGTTACTTTGAAAAAAGATAGTAAAGCCATTGCATTCTTTGAAAGTTTGAACTAGGAGGATAACACATATGGCAGTTAAAAGATATAGACCGATAACCCCTTCTATGCGTGGTATGATTAAACCAACTTTTGAAGAAATTACAACAACAACACCGGAAAAATCGTTGTTAGTTCCTTTAAAGAAAAAAGCTGGTCGTAATAACCAAGGTCGCATAACTGTTCGTCACCAAGGTGGTGGTGTACGCAGAAAGTACCGTGTTATCGATTTCAAACGAAATAAAGATGGAGTTCCTGCAAAAGTGGTATCAATTGAATATGATCCAAACCGCAGTGCTTACATTGCTCTTTTGAACTATGTAGATGGTGAAAAGAGATACATTTTAGCTCCTTTGGGCTTGTCTGTTGGAGATGTTGTTCAAAGTGGAGTTGAAGGTGTTGAAATAAAAGTTGGTAATGCAATGCCAATGAGTGAAATGCCAGTTGGAACAGTTGTTCACAACATTGAAATGCAACCAAAAAGTGGTGGAAAAATGGCTCGTGCAGCTGGAATGTCTGCCCGTTTGGTAGCAAAAGAAGGTAAAAACGCAACTTTGAAACTTCCTAGTGGAGAAATGCGTATGGTATCAAACAAATGTCGTGCAACAATAGGTCAAGTTGGAAATATTGATCACGAATTAATTCAAATTGGAAAGGCAGGTCTCAGTCGCCACATGGGAATTCGTCCTACTGTTCGTGGTAGTGTTATGAACCCAGTTGATCACCCACACGGTGGTGGTGAATCGAAAGCGCCTATTGGTCGACCAAGCCCTATGAGTCCATGGGGTAAAAGAACTCTTGGTAAAAAGACACGCAACAAGCGTAAACCAAGCAGTAGACAAATTTTGAAACGAATTAACTAGGAGAGTGTAAAGTTATGAGTAGAAGTTTAAAGAAAAAGCCTTATGTTGAACCTAGATTGATGAAACGAGTTAAGGCTATGAACGAATCAGGCGAGAAAAAACCTTTAAAAACTTGGTCTCGTGCATCAACTATTTACCCAGACTTTGTTGGTCACACTATTCAAGTGCACAACGGTCGTAAACACATTCCTGTTTATTGTTCTGTTGAAATGGTTGGACACAAACTTGGTGAGTTTGCTCCAACAAGAACTTTCAAAGGACACTCGGGTTCAAAAGTTGTTGGTGGAAAAAATTAAGGAGAGGTGTTGACAAATGGCAAAAAATATCAGAGAAAAAGCGGCTAAGATTGCTGAAAATCGCGATAAGCGACCACATGCAACCGCAAAATTTGTTCGCATTAGTCCAAGCAAGGTTCACATTGTGCTTGATTTAATTCGTGGACAAGATTACAACTCAGCATTGGCTATCTTGAAAAACACCCCAAAGGCTGCAAGTGAAGTTTTGGTAAAAGTGTTGGAAAGTGCTGGTGCTAACGCAGAAAATAATCTTAATTTAAGTAAAAATGACTTATATGTTGCTGAATGTTTTGCAAATGAAGGTCCAACATATAAAAGATATTGGTTGCGTTCTCACGGTAGTGCTGACATAATCAAGAAAAGAACTAGCCACATTACCATTATTTTAGATGAAAAAGATAAGGCTTTTGTAAAAGCTGAACCTAAAAAAGTAGAAACAAAAAAATCAGAAGAAAAAACTGTTTCTGAAACTAAAGTTAAAGCAGAAACAAAAACTGTTGCAAGTAAAACTGAAGAAAAAAAGTCAAAACCTGCAACTAAAACAACCGCTACAAAAAAGGAAACAACAAAAAAAGCGGTTTCAGCTAAATCTAAACAAGGAGGCGAGAAATAACTATGGGTCAAAAAGTAAACCCACACGGATTTCGTGTTGGTGTGGTGAAAGACTGGGATACAAAATGGTTTGCTAGCAAAAAAGATTTTTCTAATCTTTTAGTTGAAGATAATGCTATTCGCAAGCACATTTTAAAGAAATATCATGATGCATCTGTTTCTCGCGTTATTATTGAAAGAACACAAGGAACACATGGTAAAATTGTTATCAATATTTTAACAGCTCGTCCAGGTATTATTATTGGACAAAAAGGTGCTGGAATTGAAACTTTAAAGAAAGAGCTTGATAAAATTGTTGATGGAAAACAAGTTGTTATTAACATACAAGAAATAAAACATCCAGATTTAGATGCTAATGTTGTTGCTCAATCTGTTGCAGCGCAAATTGAAAAGCGTGTAAGAGTTAAAAGAGCAATAAAATCAACATTACAACGCGTTATGAAAGCTGGTCCTAAAGGTTGTAAAATTCTTGTAAGCGGTCGTATTGATGGTCGTGAAATTGCAGGAAGTGAAACTTTTTCTCAAGGTTCAGTACCTCTTCACACATTGCGTGCTGACATTGACTATGGTTTTAGTGAAGCACACACAACATATGGTGTTTTGGGTGTGAAAGTATGGATTTATAAAGGTGAAGTCTTGCAAAAGGCTAACAGCGTTACCACTAATAAACAAGGGGGTGACAAATAATGTTATTGCCTAAAAGAACAAAATATCGTAATGTTCACCGAGGAAGAATGAAAGGTGAAGATTTTCGAGGTAATAGAATCAGTCAAGGTGAATTTGGTATTGTTGCAATGGAACCTTGTTGGATTAAATCAAATCAAATAGAAGCAGCTCGTGTTGCTTTAACTCGTGAAATGCAGCGTGTAGGTAAAGTTTGGATTAAAATTTTCCCACACAAACCATATTCTAAAAAGCCTTTGGAAACTCGTATGGGTCATGGTAAGGGTAATCTTGAAGGCTGGGTAGCAGTTGTTCGCCCTGGTAGAGTATTGTTTGAAATTGCTGGTGTTAAAGAAGAAGTAGCAAGAGAAGCTCTTAGATTAGCGGCAAACAAATTGCCTATAAAAGTTAAATTCTACACAAAAGAAGAATTAGACAAAGTTGTTGATGCTAAACTTGGAGTTAGCGCTACAAAAACTGTAACAGAAGGTGGTGAGATAAATGAAGAATAAAGAATTTCGTGATATGACTAATGACGAGTTGAACGAAAAACTCAAAGAACTTAAATCTGAGCATTTTAACCTTCGTTTCTCACACGCTACTGGTCAGCTAACAAATCCAATGATGTTAAATACTATAAAAAAAGACATAGCAAGAGTTATGACAATTTTGCGTGAACGCGAATTGAAAGAAAAAAAGGCTAATTAAGGAGGATGGTTAAGATGGAAGCTGTACAAAGAAATTTAAGAAAAACCAGAGTTGGTATAGTAGTTAGTAACTCTATGGATAAAACTATTGTTGTTGCCGTTCAGAACAATGTTCGCCACCCTCTTTACAATAAAATTGTGAAAAAGACAGCGAAATTTAAAGTTCACGATGAAAACAATGAGTGTAATGTAGGTGATAAGGTCGAAATCACTGAAACTCGCCACCTTTCTAAAGATAAGTATTTCAGATTGGTGAAAATAATAGAAAAAGCGAAGTAATTAAAGGAGCGTATTGATTATGATAATGCCTCAAACAAGATTAAAAGTTGCCGACAACACAGGTGCAAAAGTTTTAATGTGTATTCGTGTGTTGGGTGGTTCTTTTAGAAAAAGTGGAAATATTGGAGACATCATTGTCGGCACTGTAAAAACAGCTATTCCTGGTGGTAGTGTTAAAAAAGGTGATGTTGTAAAAGCAGTTATAGTTCGCACAAACCGTGGTGTTCGTCGTCCTGATGGAAGTAGTATTAAATTTGATGACAATGCTGTTGTAATTATTGATAAAGATAAACAACCAAAAGGCACTCGTGTGTTTGGCCCAATCGCCCGAGAACTTCGCGATAGGGGATATATGAAAATTATATCTCTAGCCAACGAAGTGTTGTAAGGGGGGAATTATGACAAACAGTAATTTAAGAACCGGCGACACCGTTGTAGTGATTGCAGGTAAAGATAAAGGAAAAACAGGCAAAATAACTCAAAGTTTTGCAGAAACAGGAAGAGTGGTTGTTTCAGGTGTAAACATTGTTTACAAACACAAAAAGGCGCGTTCACAAAAAGAACAAGCAGAGATTAAAAAAGAAGAAGCAGCAATAGATGTAAGTAATGTTCAAATTATTTGTCCTGTTTGTAAAAAAGCAACTAGAATTGCTCACAAGTTTGATGAAAATGGTGTTAAACACCGTGCTTGTAAAAAATGTGGTGCTTTTATAGATGGAGAAAAGAAATCAAAATCTACAAAGGCAACAAAGAAAGAATCAAAAGCAGATGCTGAAAAAACAGTTTCAAAAAAAGAACAAAAAGCTAAAACTTTTAAAAATGAAAAGAAAGACAATGTTTTAAAAGCTGAAACAAAAGGCGTGCGGGGTGCAAAAGCAATGGTCGATTCCGCAACAACAAAAAGAAGAACGCCTCAAGCAAAAACACAAGGTAAATAATTCGGAGGAAAAGTAAGTGGAAAAAGAAAACAATCAGGTTACTAAGGAAACTGTAACCGATGTAGCAAAGAAATCAACAAAAAGTTCTTCAAAAACAGCAGTAGCAAAACCAAGATTGTTGGAATTTTATATTAAAAATGTTGTTCCTGCACTTAAAAAGGAATTTTCATATAAAAATATAAATCAAGTTCCAAAAATTGATAAGGTTGTTATTAATGCTGGTTTGGGTGATGTTAAAGATAATCAAAAAAGTTTTTCTCAAGCCGTTGATGAACTTGGATTGATTGCTGGACAAAAACCAATTGTAACAACAGCAAAAAAAGCGGTTGCTAACTTTAAACTTCGTCAAGGTATGAAAATTGGTGCGAAAGTTACTTTACGCGGTAAAATAATGTGGGAATTTTTAGATCGTTTAATTTCTATTGCTTTACCAAGAGTTCGTGATTTTAGAGGTGTAAATTCTAAATCATTTGATGGTAAAGGAAATTATTCAATGGGTATTAAAGAGCAATTGATTTTCCCAGAAATTGATTATGATAAAATTGAAAAACCTCGTGGTTTTGACATTTGTATTGTTACAAGTGCTAAAACAGATGAGGAAGCAAAGGCATTGCTTACAAACCTTGGAATGCCTTTTAAAAGAGATTAGGGAGGAAATATGGCAAGAAAAGCATTAGTTTATAAACAAAAACAACCACAAAAGTTTTCAACCCGTGAATACACTCGTTGTAAAATTTGTGGCCGTCCGCACGCTGTTTTGAAGAAATATGGCATTTGTCGTATTTGCTTCCGCGAAATGGCATACCGTGGAGAAATTCCTGGTGTTAAAAAGGCAAGTTGGTAGGGAGGAATATTATGGTAGTTACAGATGTAATAGCAGATATGCTTACAAGAATTAGAAATGCTATCAGTGCAAAGCATTTAACAGTTGATATTCCTGTAAGTAAAATGAAACTTTCAATTGCGGAAATTTTGAAAAATGAAGGTTATATTACCAACTTTGAATTAATTGGAGAAGGCGTTCAACAAAACATTCATATAACTTTAAAAGAAAATGAATCTAGCCCATATGTTATTACTGGTTTAAAAAGAATTTCAAAACCAGGTTTAAGAATATATGCTAATTCAAACAATTTACCAAAAGTTATTAATGGACTTGGTATCGCAATAATTTCAACAAATAAAGGAATTATGACAGACAAGCAGGCACGCGAAAATCGTGTTGGTGGCGAAGTTCTGGCATATATTTGGTAGGGGGTGTGTTATGTCAAGAATTGGTAAACTTCCTATTCAAATTCCTTCTGGTGTAACTGTTTCAGTTGATGAAAACAACAAAGTGATTGTTGAAGGTCCAAAAGGAAAGTTGGAAAGAAATATAAATAGAGTTATAAAAATTGATGTTGCTAATGAACTTGTAACATTAACAACATTAAATGCTTCAAAAGAAGCTAATGCACTTTATGGTTTATCCAGAACTTTAATTGCTAATATGGTAAAAGGTGTTAGTGAAGGTTATGCAAAAACATTAGTTATCAATGGTGTAGGTTATAAAGTGTTTGATAAAGGTGATCACCTTGAAATGTTAATTGGTTTTAGTCACCCTGTGGTTGTTAAATCAATTGAAGGTGTAAAACTTTCTTGCCCTTCTGTTACTGAAATAAAAGTAGAAGGTGCAGATAAAGAAAAGGTCGGACAAATGGCTGCAAATATTAGAGCTATTAAACCAGTTGAACCTTATCACGCATATGGTATTCGTTATAGTGATGAAACCGTTGTGATGAAAGAAGGAAAAACTGCAGGTAAGAAATAAAGGAGGAATGAGTTATGATTAACAAACTTGATAAGAATAAAGAACGCCAACGCAGACACGCAAGAGTTCGTAAGACTGTTCGTGGAACATCATCTCGTCCACGCCTTTGTGTTTACCGTAGTTTATCAAATATTTATACACAAATTATTGATGATGAAAAAGGTGTTACACTTGTAAGTGCTTCATCTTTAGAAAAAGGATTACAGTCAAAAATCAAGGGTAAAACAAAACTTGAAGTTGCAACTTTTATTGGTAACGAAATTGCTAAAAGAGCAATAGAAAAGGGTATCAAAAATGTTGTATTTGACCGTGGTGGTTATTTATATACAGGTCGAGTAAAAAATATATCTGATGCGGCAAGAGCCGGCGGATTAGAGTTTTAGGAGGAATTTTTTATGGCAGAATTTGAAAAGAAATCTCGTGGCGAAAAACCATTTAATAAAAATCGTCCTCGTAAACCTCGTGAGGACCGCAAACCAAGAGAAGCAGAAGAATTTGAAAAGAGAATGATTGATGTTCGTTCAGTTCAAAAAACTGTTCAAGGTGGTCGTATTTTAAGCTTTAGCGCACTTTGTGTTATAGGTGATAAAAAAGGCCGTGTAGGTATTGGTGTTGGTAAGGCAAGAGAAACAGTTAATGCAATTGAAAAAGGCTTTAACAATGCTAAAAAGAACTTAATTACAGTGAAAATGGATGGAACAACAATTCCTCACGCTATAACAATGAAATATGGTTCAAGTCTTGTTTCTCTTCTTCCAGCAAAAGAAGGTACTGGAGTTATTGCTGGTGGTGCTGCTCGTCCTGTTTTGGAATTAGCTGGTATTAAAGATATTACTTCTAAAAACCACGGTAGCAATAACAAAATAAATACAGTAAGAGCTACATTTGAAGCACTTAAAGCATTAAGAACAAAAGAAGATGTAGCTTCTCTCCGCGGAAAAACCGTGGAAGAATTAGAGTAGGGGGTATAAAAATATGGAAACAAAAACTAAAAAAACTCCTGCTAAAAAAAGCACAAAAACAATAAAAATCACACAAATTCACAGTGTTATAGGTGCAACTCCAAAGCAACGAGCTACAATGAAAGCTTTGGGTTTCTCAAAAATGAACCAAACAAAAATTATGCCAGACAATGCTGCAATGCGTGGTATGATTGAAGTGGTTAAACACCTTGTGAAAGTGGAAGAATAAGGGGAGGAAAAAAAGTATGAATATTCACGAACTTTCTCCTGCACCTAATTCAAAAAAAGGTGTTAAAAGAGTTGGCCGTGGTCGTGGTTCTGGTTTAGGAAAAACTTCAGGTCGTGGTGAAAACGGTCAAAATAAGCGTTCCGGCGGTGGAACAAGACCATTGTTTGAAGGTGGTCAAATGCCTTTAATTCGTCGTTTACCAAAACGCGGTTTTACTAACAGATGGGGCGATGAATACTCAATTGTAAATGTTTCAGCATTAGAAGTTTTTGATGAAGGAACTGTGGTTACTGCTGAATTATTAAAAGACAAAAGAATTATTAGCAAAATTGAAAAAAATGGTATTAAAATTTTAGGTAATGGTAAACTTACTAAAAAATTAACTGTTAAAGCTAATAAATTTACAAAAACAGCTGAAAAGAAAATTAAAAAAGCGGGTGGAAACACAGAGGAGGCATAATGTTTCAAACATTGGTTCAAGCGTTTAAATCAAAAGATTTACGCAAAAAACTTTTGCTAACATTGGCAATTTTACTTATATATCGTATAGGGTGTTGGCTTCCAATTCCTGGTTTAGATGCAGCTACATTCACATCTAGTGACAGTTATAATGACTTTTTAGGTTTGTTAAGTTCTGTAACTGGTGGTGCTTTAGCTAATGGTTCTTTACTTGCTTTGGGTGTTGTGCCTTATATTACTGCTTCAATTATAATTCAACTTTTAACTATTGCTATTCCTACATTGGAAAGGTTAAGTAAGCAAGGTGAAGAAGGTCGTAAAAAGATTGCGCTTTACACAAGAATAACAGCCTTGGTGTTTAGCGTTATTCAAGCTATAGCTATTGTTTTATCATTCTCATCAAGTGGAGCAATAGAAACTAATGCATTGGGTGATGGTACACCTGCTTGGATTATTCCAGCTATTATTTGTATAATTCTAATTGCTGGTGGTATGTTTACACTGTGGTTAGGTGAAAAAATTACAGATCTTGGTATTGGAAATGGTGTTAGCTTATTAATCTTTGTTGGTATTGTTGCTAGTGCTGGTTCATCATTCTTGACTTCACTTCAAGGAATAGGCTCAAATATAGATAATTTATGGAACATATTAATTTTTGTTGCTTTGCTTATTATTATATTTGGACTTATAGTATTTGTTGACCTTGCAGAAAGAAAAATTCCTGTTCAATATGCAAAACAAATTAAAGGAAGAAAAATGTATGGTGGACAATCAACATACATTCCTATAAAAGTAAATGCTAGTGGTGTATTACCAATTATTTTTGCTACGGCAATGGTGGCTTTCCCACAACTTATTATGCAGTTGTTTTGGCCAAATTCAGATGCATATAACTGGTATGCAACATATTTAGGAACAGGTTCAGTTGTTTACTTTTTAGTTAATGCGTTGTTAATATTCTTTTTCACATATTTTTACGCACAGATTGCTTTTAATCCAGAAGATGTAAGTCGTTCTTTGCAACAAAATGGTGGATTTGTACCGGGTATCCGTGCTGGTAAACCAACAATGGATTATTTAAAGAAAATTTCAGGTAGAATAACATTTTTTGGAGCTATGTATTTAGCAATAATTTTTGTAATTCCATCTTTATGTTTTTCTATTATAGGAACTGATGGTAGTTTAACAAATGCATTTAGTGTAACTGGACTTTTAATTGTTGTAAGTGTTGCATTAGAGTTTGATAAGCAATTAAGTGCTCAATTAATGATTAAAAATTATCGTGGTTTCTTAAAATAAATCATTTTGAATAGTTTACTTTATTTGAGGTGAAAATGCGTATAGCAATTATTGGCCCTCCAGGAAGTGGAAAGGGAACTCAAACATATCGAATAGCATCTAAATTTAATCTTAAACATATTGTTGTTGGAGATATTGTTAAAGATGAAATTCGTAAAAAAACTGAACTTGGAGAAATTATGTTTTCTTATACAAATGTAGGAAAATTTGTTCCAAGTGAAATTGTTATGAAAGTTTTAGAGAAACAAATTCAAGATTTATCAGGTTTTGATGGTTATATAATTGATACAGCTCCAATAAATCTTGACCAAATGCAAGCTATGGAATTCATTCCATTAGATGCTGTTTTGTCTTTGAAAATTGAAAACTTTGATATTTTGCGTACTCGTATTTTATCTAGATTAATTTGTCCAAAATGTCGTCGTGTTACTTCTGTTAGTGATACAGAAAACAATTTATGTAATAATTGTGGTGCTGAACTTGAAAAGCGATATGATGATAAAATTGAAACAATAAATATAAGATTAAAACAATACGAAGAGCAAACAGTTCCTGTTTTAAACGAATATAAAAAACAGGGTAAACTTATTGAAATTAATGCAGAAAATACCAGACAAGAAGTTTTTGAAGAAATTTGCGAAAAATTAAACAATTTTTTCTCAAAAACCCTTTAAATTAAACTAAAAGTGTGGTAAAATAAATATATGGTAACTATTAAAACTGAAAAAGAAATTCAAGCAATGCGCGAGGGTGGAAAAATATTAAGAGATGTTTACATCAAATTAAAAGATTTTATTAAACCCGGTATGACTACAAAACAAATTGATAAATTTGTTCATAGATTTTTAGTTAGTCGTGGTGGAAAACCAAGTTGCTTGGGTTATGAAGGTTACCCTGCAGCTACTTGTGTTTCAGTAAATGATGTAGTTGTTCACGGAATACCAAGTAATGAAATCATTATACAAGATGGAGACATAGTAAGTGTAGATACCTGTGTATATTACAAAGGTATGCATACAGATGCTGCAAGAACTTATTTAGTGGGTAATGTTTCGGAAGAAAAACGCAAATTAGTTGAAGCAACAGAAAATGCATTTTTTGAGGGGATTAAACACATAAAAGATGGTAGTAGGGTTGGTGATATCGGAAGCCAAGTTCAATCTTATGCTGAATCTTTAGGTTATTCAGTTGTTCGTGAAATGCAAGGACACGGTGTTGGCTATACAATTCATGAAGACCCTGGTATTCCAAATTATGGAGAAAAAGGTACTGGTCCATTTTTAAAAGCAGGTATGACTATAGCAGTTGAACCTATGTTAAATTTGGGTCGAAGACAAGTTGTGATTTCTAGACAAGATGGGTGGACATGTAGAACTTGCGATGGAAGTCCATCTGCTCATTATGAAAACACTATAGTGATAACTAAAGATGGTGTGGAAATCATAACATTGTGAGGTGGTAATGTTAAACGATAAAATTTTTTTAGGACAATTTGTTGTTTCTAAACAAGGTCGCGATAAAAATCAAGTTTATATTGTTGTTAATATAATTGATGATTTATTTGTTGAAGTTGTAAATGGAACTACAAAAAAACTTATAAAACCTAAAAAGAAAAACATTAACCACTTACATTTCACGCCATTCGGTTGTGAAGAAATAAAAAATAAATTATACTCTAAACAAAAAATAAATGACCAAATGGTCTATCGTGCTTTGCACGAATATTCTAAAAAAAACAAGGAGGCCACAAATGGCTGTTGAAGAAGCAATAAAAGCAGAAGGGGAAGTTATTGAAAGTTTGCGTAATGCAACTTTTAAAGTCCGTTTACCAAACGGTCATATAGTAACGGCATATCCGGCTGGAAAGTTGGTTTTAGGACGAATAAACATTTTTGTAGGTGATAAAGTTACCTTAGAAATGTCGCCATATGACCTTACTCGTGGTCGCATTGTTTGGAGAACTAATGCACGAAAAACACAAAATAGTGCAGAACAGTAAATGAAAATTTAAGGAGATAAGGATATGAAAGTTAGACCATCAGTTAAGCCAATTTGCGACAAATGCAAAGTAATTCGTCGTGAAGGAAAGGTTATGGTTATTTGTTCAAAAAGCAAAAAACATAAACAGGTTCAAGGTTAATTTTTATTAACCTTCTTACTTTGAAAATAACCGTATGCGAAGCGGCTGAAAAATTTTCGCATCGTTTATATATATTAAATAATTAAAATTAAAAGCGTTTACGCAAAATCAACAATGGAGGATATAAATGGCTCGTATAGCTGGTGTGGACTTGCCAAAAGAAAAAAGAATAGAAATAGGTTTAACTTATATCTACGGAATTGGTAAAGTAAAGTCCAACGAAATTTTAGCAGGTACAAAAATAAATCCTGATGTCCGTGTTAAAGATTTAACAGAAGAGGACATTGCAAAAATTCGTGAATACATCGAAAAAAACGAAATAAAAGTTGAAGGTGACCTTCGTCGTGAAGTTAACCTTAATATAAAAAGACTAATGGAAATTGGATGTAATCGTGGAATTCGTCACAGAAAACATCTTCCAGTTCGTGGTCAAAGAACAAAGACTAATGCTCGCACCCGCAAAGGTCCTGCAAAAACCGTTTCTCGCGGAAAAGCAAAAGTTGGTAAAAAAGGTTAATAAGGGAGATATAAAATGGCAGATAAAAAACCTATCGTTAGGAAAAAAAGAACCACTAAAAATTTGGGAACAGGTGCAGTTCACATTAAATCAAGCTTTAACAACCTTTTAGTTACTTTTACAGATGTAGCTGGTAATGTTGTTGCTTGGAGTAGTTCTGGAAGTTTAGGGTTTAGAAACTCTCGAAAAGATACACCTTATGCTGCACAGCAAGTTGCTGAAACAGCTGGTAAAAAAGCAAAAGATATGGGCATCAATCAAGTTGCTGTTTATGTAAAAGGTGCTGGTAGTGGTCGCGAAGCCGCAATTCGTGCTTTGCAAAATGTTGGAATTGAAGTTACATCAATTAAAGATGTATCTGGAATTCCTTTCAATGGATGCCGTCCATCTAAAGCGCGCAGAATTTAATAAGGAGATATAATAATTTATGGCTAAATATACTGGTGCAGATTGTAAACTCTGCAGAAGAGAAGGCTGCAAGTTATTCCTCAAGGGCGACCGCTGTGTAACTGGTAAATGTTCACTTGAAAGAAAACCAGTTGCACCAGGTCCTCACACTGAAGCAAATAAGCGTGTTAAACCTTTTGGATATGCAGTTCAACTTCGTGAAAAACAAAAAGTTAAAAGAGCATATGGTTTGCTTGAAAGACAATTTAAAAAATATTATTTTGAAGGTAAAAGACAGAAAGGTGCAACTGGTGAAGTTATGCTTTCTTTACTTGAACGCCGTTTAGATAACACAGTTTACAGATTGGGTTTTGGTGTTTCTCGTGCTGAGTGCCGTCAAATAGTAAACCATGGTCACATTTTAGTGAATGGAAAAAGGGTTAATATTCCATCTTATCAAGTAAAAGTTGGTGATGTAATTTCTATTTCTGAAAAATCATTAGGTTTAGATATGTTTAAAGAATTAAAGAAAAACAAAGTTATAACACCTAAATGGTTAGAACTTGATGCTTCAAATGTTTCAGGAAAAGTAATAGCAATTCCTGACAGAAGTGATATTGACCTTAACATAGCTGAACACTTAATTATTGAGTTGTATTCAAGATAATAGGTACAGGAGGGAAAAAAGTTATGATGCAAATCAACAAACCAAATCTCACACTTACAGAAGAAAATGGTGGTTCATACGGAAAATTTGTTATTGAACCTTTAGAAAGGGGTTTCGGTGAAACCTTAGGAAATGCAATGCGTCGTGTTTTGCTTGGTTCATTACCAGGAGCAGCTCCTGTAGCTGTAAGAATACAAGGTGTTCAACACGAATTTTCTACAATACCAGGTGTTTCTGAAGATGTAGCAGACATTATCTTGAACTTAAAATCTTTAATTGTAAGTACAAAAAATGTAGAGCCTGATTTTAAATCAACTATTTATTTAAAAGTAAAAACTCCAGGAAGAGTTTATGCAAAAGATTTTTCATTAAATGGAGAAGTGGAAATTTTAAATCCAGATTTATATATTTGTACATTAGCAACAGGTGCAAGTATTGATATGGAACTTATCATTGGCCGTGGTCGTGGTTATGTTCCAGCAAGTAACAATAAAAATGCTAGTGATAGTATAGGATTTATTGCTATGGATTCAATTTTTACACCTGTAAAATCAGTTAACTATTTTGTTGAAAGTGCTCGTGTAGGTCACGATATGAATTTTGATAAATTAACACTTGAAGTAAAAACAAATGGTGCTGTTTCTGCACGAGAAGTTGCAAGTCTAGCTGGAAAAGTTTTAAATGACCATTTAAATATGTTTATTGAATTAGTTGATGAAATGGCTAATACAGAAATTTTAGTTGCTCGTCAAGAAGACAAACAACAAAAAGTTTTAGAAATGACTATTAACGACCTTGAACTTTCTGTTCGAAGCACAAACTGTTTAAAACGTGCAAATATTAATACTGTTGAAGATTTAATCAGAAAAACAGATCGTGAACTTGGAAAAGTTAGAAATCTTGGTCAAAAATCTCTTGAAGAAGTTAAACAAAAACTTGTTGAGTTGGGTTTAAATTTAAAAAGTGATGATGAATAATAAGGAGAAGAAAAATGGCAGGATATAGTAAATTATCAAAGCGTCCATCAATTCGTGATGCCATTATTCGCAACCAAGTAACCACTTTGCTTTGGACAGGAAAAGTTGAAACAACTTATACTCGTGCAAAGGCGGTGCAGAGAGTTGCTGAAAAGATTATTACCTTAGCTGTTAACACATATAAAGACACTATTACAGTTAAAAAAACAGTGATAGATGATAAAGGTGTTTCAAGTAAAAAGGAAGTAATCAATGATGGTCCTACAAAACTTGCTGCTCGTAGAAGCATTATGGCACAAGTTTATGATGCTCAGGAACAACGCTTACCTAAAGAACCAAAGAGTGAATTTATAGCTCGAACTGAGGATATTAAACATCCTTTAATTGAAAAGATTTTCAATGTTTATGCGCCAAAATTTGCTGCAAGGAAAGAAGAAACAGGACAAGGTGGTGGTTACACTCGCGTTATTAAGTGTGGACCTCGTCGTGGTGATGCTGCAGAAAAAGCAATTATTGAAATTATCTAATATATATTAACTATGATTAACAAAAAGTTTGTTTTTTCAAACTTTATTATATAAAAAACAGAGCAAATTTTTGCTCTGTTTTTTTATTTTTGGTACCCCCAATGGGACTCGAACCCATGTGTCCAACGTGAGAGGCTGGTGTACTAACCACTATACTATGAGGGCTTACTAAGTTAATTATATCACTTATTTTTCTATAATTCAAGCTTTTATATTAAAATGTTGATAGATTAGTGAAAATATGATATAATTACTTTAGTTAATACGTTTTCAAAGGTAAAATTATGATTGCTCATACTAGACCTATATTTTTATCATTTCTTGGGGTTGCTTTAGGTATTTGGCTAACTGAATTTGTTTATATCTACAATCAAAGTTTGTGGTTAATTTTAACTGTTTCAATTTTATTTTTAATATTTTTGTTTGGTTTTTTATATTATGTTTTCAAAAAATCAAAATTTTTAGAATATGTTAAAAACATTAAATGGTCAATACTTACCATTTTAATTTCAGTTTGCGTAGGTGTTGGTTTATTTTATATTGATTTGTCAAAACAGTTAAATTCAGTTCAGAAAATTGAAGAATATAAAATTTATTCTATAATAGCTACTGTTGATTCTACTCCCAATATTAATAACGAAAAAATTAGATTTATTGTTCGTGATGCAATTGTTACAGCTGATGAAACATCTTTAGTTTTAAATAATGGAATTTATATTTCTGCTAGTATTGACGGCAGTTCAAATAATAGTGAAATTTTGAATTTAAAACGCGGTGATGTAATAATGTTTTCAAGTTATTTATTTGAGGCAAATATTTATGAAACAGATGGTATAAATTCTTATCCTTTAAAAAGTGGGTTTAGATATATTGCTTCAACGAATGTAGAAAATATTTTAATAACTGAAATTGTTGATGAAACATTAATTCAAAAAATTCAGAATTTAATCAAAGATAAATTATTTGATAATATGGAATTTAAAAATGCTAGTATTGCTTATGGAATATTTTTAGGTGATACTGCTTACATAGAAGATGAGGTTGTAACAAATTTTACGATATCAGGTGTTTCACATTTACTTGCAGTATCTGGTTTGAATGTTGCTTTCATTATTTTATTGCTTATTCCTATTTTAAAACTTTGTAGAGTAGGTCCTAAATTTTGTTTTATTATAGTATTTTTAGTTCTAATTTTATATTGTTTTATCTGTGATTTAAGTATTACAGTTATTAGGGCAAGTTTAATGGCAATAGTTTTATTAATAGGCCAATTGTTTGGTAAACAAACTGATGCTATTAACAGTACATCTCTTGTTGGATTGTTTATACTGTTAATATCTCCTTGGCAAGTATTTGATTTAAGCTTTGTTTTAAGTTTTGCTAGTGTATTTGGTATAATTATGTTAGGTCCTATATTTTTTGATTTCTTTAAAAAATGTAAACTAGGTAATTTTGTTTCTTCTACTTTAAGTGTAAGTCTTGCTGCACAATTAGGAACTTTACCTTTTATAATACAAACTTTTGAAAATTTGTCCACTTACAGTTTAATTGTAAATTTTATTGTTGTTCCAATTTTGGGTTATGTTTATATGGCGATGTTTGTGGCATTGATAATAAGTTTTATTTTTCCATTTATGGGATTTTTATTATGGTTAACACAGTGGGGATATTGGCTATTAGATGTAATTACCGCATTTGTTGCTAGTATAAGTTATGCATATATACATATAGGAACAATATCTGATTTAATAATAGTTATAAGCTTATTAATGATTTTTATTTTTAGTAGATTTTGTATTATTGATAAAAAATTAAAAGTTTTATTACTTTCGACTTCTGTTATGTTTTTGTTTTTAATTATTTTTAAAGAATTTAATTTGGATATTGTAACTTTACAAAATTTTAATATTATGTTACAATGATAAAGGTGATTAAATATGAAGTTTGTTGAATTAAAATCAAGTTTAAATAATGTTAAAAATGCCTATTTTATTTTAGGTAAAGATTCATATCTTAGAAATTCTGCACAAAAATTAATAGAAAATGCGTGTGTTAAAAGTTTACCAGATTTTAATATAAATAGTTTTGATAATGAAAACTTTGATATTACTAAAATTTTAGATATATGTCAAAGTATGCCTTTGTGTGATAATAGAAGAGTTGTTATTATTAAAAATATTACTCTAGATAAAACAAGTGTAGATATGATTTTAAAATATTTACAAAAACAAAATAATTATTGTTGTTTACTTTTTGTTAAAGAAGAGCTGTCAACAAATGAAAAACCATTGTTGAATTTTTGTGAAACGGTTGATTGTAATTATCTTGATGAAAAAATAATTGAAAAAATAATTGCAAAAAAATTACAAGAAAAATTAATAAAATCAGATATTTATACTATTAAATGCTTAATTTCATATTGTAATTATAATTTAAGCAAAATAAATTTAGAATTAGAAAAATTAATAGCTTATGTTGGTGAAGGTGGAATACTTAAAAAAAATCATATAGAATTAATGGTTGTAAAAGATGTTGAATATAGTATTTTTGAATTAAGTAATGCAGTTCTTGAAAAAAACGGAGAAGTTGCTTTTAAGGTTTTAACCTATATGATTGAAAATGGCGAGTCAATACAAAATATGTTTGGTCTATTGCTTTCAAGTTTTAGAAGATTATTTTTTGCGAGAACTTCTAATTTATCAAATACAGAATTAGCTAAACATTTAGAAGTTAAAGAATATGCCATAAAATTAGCTAGAAATAAAAAGTTGTCAGCTACAAAATTGAAGGAGATTTTGGAATTAGGTTCAAAACTTGATTTTCAAATAAGAAAAGGTGAAATTACAGATAAAAATGCTATTTACACTTTTATATCAAATTCTATATTAATTTAATATTTACTTGATGTTTTTATAGTGGTTGGTATAGAAGAAAAATTTGTTAAAATTTCATACTCTATTGTTTTACAGCATTTAGCAATAAATTTTGCTGAAATGCTTTTTTTATTATCTGTTCCTAAAATAGTTGCATAATCTCCTATTTTTACTTTTTCAATATTAGAAATATCAACGATAGTCATATTCATACATATATTAGCGCAGATTTTTGCTTTTTTATCATTTATTAAAAAATAACCTTTTTTTGCGTAAGTTCTCATAAGTCCGTTTGCGTATCCAATAGATACAACTGCTAATTTACTGTTCTTATTTACTTTAAAGTTTGTACCATATCCAATAAAACTATCTTTTTTTACATTTAATATATTAATAATCTTTGCTTTTATGGTCATAACAGGTAATAATTCGTTACAACCAAAACCATAAAGTCCTATTCCTATTCTAGAAATATCTAAACGCATTTCTGGATATTTTAAAAAGTTTTCTGTGTTAACAATGTGTGCTGGAATATTTGGTATTAGGTTCCTAAATTTTAAAAATTTTTTAAATTGTTCTTGCGTTCTGTTAGAATTAGAATCAGAGCCACCAATATGTGAAAAAATTCCCACTATTTGTACATATTTATTTTTTTCTATCAAATGTAATATTTGTTTTAATTCTCTTAATTTTGAAACTCCTAATCTATTCATTCCCGAATTTACTATAATATGAACTTTGCAAAAAAAATTTAATAAATTTGATATTTTTATAATTTTTAATGCTTCAAAACGACTTTTAATTGAAATTTGTATATTATTTTCTATGCATTTTTTTAATTTAATTGTACTAAATGCACCAATAACTACTATTGGTTTTTCTGTTAATTTTTTTAATTTTAAAGCTTCCAAATTTGAAGCCACAGCATAACCATCAACAATATTATTAAGTGTTGGTATACAATGTTTTAAACTGTGTCCATAAGCATTTGATTTTACAACAGCGTATATTTTTTCTTTATTGCATAGTTGTTTAAAATATTTAGCATTTAAAAGTAAATTATTTGTGTTAATAAATTTAATTATTTCTTTATTCATTTTTAAACCTCGTAATTTATATATTACAAAGTTTTAAATTTTGTTATTTTAAGTTTGTAAACAATAAAAATTTTTGTAAAATTTATAACTATAGTTGTGCTTAAAAAATTAATTATTAAATTTAATATAAATTTCAAGATTTTTATATGTTAATAAAACTTTTTATGTTATAATAAACATTATAATTTATAAATAATATTTTTTAAATTTTATAAAACAATTTTTAAACTTAAAATAAAAATTTTTGAAAAAAGTTAATATTAGTTAAAGAAATTTTATTATTTCAATATTGCATTTTAATTAATTATAAAAAATTTGCTTTACTATAACAAAAAAATTTTTAAGTTTAAATAAATATTAGATGAACAACTTATATCTAATTAATAAACATATGCAAAGTCAAATTAAATAAAAGAAGGATTATTAATGAAAGTTATTGAAGTTAAAAATTTACAGAAAAATTTTATACGCAAAGAAAAAGCCAAAAAAGATAATGGCAAAAAGTGTTTATTTAAAAAAATAAAAATTACAAAAAACGCGGTTGATAATATTTCTTTTGAAGTTGAAGAAGGTGAAGCTTTAGCTTTTATCGGACCAAACGGAGCGGGAAAATCAACAACAATTAAAATGTTAACTGGTATTCTTTATCCTACTTCTGGAGAAATTAAAGTACTAGGCTTTAACCCAACTAAAAACAGAGTAAAATTATCTTATGAAATTGGAACAGTGTTTGGACAAAAAGAACAACTTTGGGTACATTTATCAGCTTATGAAAATTTTAAATTTTTTGGTTCAATTTATAATATTAAAAAAGATGAACTTGAAAAACGAATAGATGAGCTTGCTAATATTTTTGAGATTAAAGAATTTATGTATCAAACTGTTAAAAGTTTAAGTTTAGGACAACGAATGAAATGTGAAATGGTGGCAAGTTTACTTCATAAGCCTAAAATGCTTTTTTTTGATGAACCTACAATTGGTTTGGATCCAATAGCAAAAGAAACACTAAGGAAACTTATAAAAAAGATAAATAAAGAATTACATACAACTATTATTTTTACTTCTCATGATATTGGTGATATTGAAGAAGTGTGTAAAAGAGTTATAATAATTAATAATGGAAAAATTGTGCTTGACGATAATATGAGAAATTTGAAATATCATTATTTAAATAAAAAAATTGTGGAAGTAAATTTAAAAAAAAGTGTGAAATTAAAAGAAAAGAATGGAATTACAATTTTAAAAGCAAAAGATACATTGTATAAAATTGAAGTTGATATGAATAAAACATCAATTGATGAGCTTATGTCCTTATTCAATACCGAGGATTTACAGGATATTACTATTTCAAGCACACCACTTGAAGAAATTATTAAAAACATTTATAGAGGAAAAAATGACTAAATATTTTTCTGTTTTTAAAACTAGTTTAAGGCAAGAGACAAAAACTTTTGCTGATTTATTAACATCTATTATTTCGTTTGCCGTTATTATATACATTTTTAAAATGTTATGGGATTTTATTTATGGGGGGAATGGCGGTGGTCAACTTATATATGGCTATTCTCTTAATATGATGATTTGGTATATGATTATGGCTGAAATTTTGATGTATTCTGTAAGAGCTACCAATGTTACTAAGGCTTTTAGTAATGATATTAAATCAGGTAAAATAGCATATCAACTAAATAAACCTTACAACTATTATGCATATCAAGTTTTTTCTCAAAGTGCAATATTTATTTGGAAACTAATTTTTCTTGTTCCAACTGGAATAATTGTGGGATTGCTTTTGCTTGGGTCAATAGAAAATTTTAGTTTTATTTATATTATTCCTATTTTGTTTTCTTTATTTTTAGCAACCTTTTTAACAACTATTATTTATGGCACAGTTGGTTTGTTGGCTTTTTGGATTGAAGAAGCCACACCTTTTACTTGGATTATTCAAAAAATACAAATGATTTTAGGGTTATTTTTTCCACCTGAATTTTTTCCTTTTTGGTTGCAACCAATTATTATATATAGTCCTATTTATGCAATGATGTCTGGTCCTTGTAAGTTGTTTGTAGATTTTTCTTGGGATTTGTTTTTGCAAGTTAGTATTTCTCAAATTTCATATATTATTTTATTTGTAGTTATTGGATTAATTCTTTATAAATTTGGAATAAAGAAGGTAAATGTAAATGGTGGATAAAAATATTAAAAGAAAAAACGGTTTTTGGAGTAATTTTAGATTTATTTTTAGTTGTTTTGCGCTAAATATAAAAAAAGAATGGCAATATAAATCTTCATTTTTTATGCAAATAATAATGATGATATTGAACGACCTTTTCTTTATTATACAGTGGTATATTATTTTTAATATAGTTGACAATATTGGTGGTTATGGATTTTATGAAACAATGCTTTTATGGGCTGTCTCGGCTGGTGGTTTTGGCTTTTCTTATACATTATTTGGTGGTGCGTGGAATCTTAAAGACATTGTTTATGAAGGTAAACTTGATGTATATCTTACACAACCCAAAAATGCTTTAATTAATGTTTGTTGTTCATCGACAAATATTTCAGCAATTGGGGATATAATTTACGCTTTTGTTGTTCTTATTATAATTGGAGCGCCTTGGTGGTGGTATTTTGTTATGATACCTGTTATGATTATTAGTGGAATTATATATGTTTCGGTTTATATAACTTTTTGTTCTTTATGTTTCTATATCAAACGAGGAGATTCTGTTGCATACACAATTGAAAGTCAAATGTTAAAATTTGCCACTTATCCACCAGCTATATATAATTTCACGGTAAAAGTTATTCTTTTCACTATTATTCCTGCATTCTTTTTCACATTTATACCTACACAATATTTTTTCTTAACATTTAATATATGGTGGGTATTGGGTACTATTGGGGTAATGATATTTTGGGTTATGCTTGCTTTTGTTTCATTTCATTTTGGTTTAAGGCGATATAATTCTGGTAATCTTATGAATGGAAGATTATAAATTTAATATGATAATATAATGATTATATTTTTTAAAATTTTATAAAGTATTTTGATTTTTTAAGCTTATAATTTGATATTATTATGGTATTTATTTTTATTAATTAGATATGAAAATAAAAAACCCTTGTAAATTAAGGGTTTTTTTATTGGTGGACGATCAGGGACTCGAACCCTGGACCCACTGATTAAGAGGCATGAATAAAACTTGTTTTTCAAGGTCTTTTAATGTTATCAAATCCCTTAACATCTCTTATTTTATAG
>CALWTF010000005.1 GCA_944384415.1 uncultured Clostridia bacterium
AGTGAAAATTTAATTTTGAAACCGCAAAGTTAAATAGTATGTTACTGTAAATAATTTGTTACAAAGTGTATGGAATAATAATGTTAACTTGTAAATTTTATACATAAAAATAAAAAACAGATAATAAATTTATCTGTTTTTATTTTGTTAAATTTAATTTATTTTTTATATTTAAGTTAGTATGTTTGACTTTTAAATTTTAAGTATTTATAATTTACTTAAATTGTTTTGGAGGCATAATGAATAATAAGTTTTTTTGTAGATTATTTCAATTTATAATGAAAATAGGAATGTATTTTTTACCTTGGAGAAAACCTGAGCTTATCAAAGGAGAAAATGCGGTTTCAAAAATTCCACAATTATTAAAAGATAAAAATATTTCTTCAGTTTTGATTGTTACTGATAAGGGAATAACTAACAGAGATTTGCATATTTCACTTGTTAATGCATTATCTAAAAATAATATAAGTTATGCTATATATGATGACACTGTTCCTAATCCAACTATTAATAATATTGAAGAAGCTTTAAAAATTTATAATAATTTTAATGCTCAAGGGCTTATTGCTATGGGTGGTGGTTCAGCTATGGATTGTTGCAAAGGGGTTGGTGCTAGAATTGCAAAACCTAAAAAAACAATTAGTCAAATGCGTGGTATTTTAAAAGTTAGAAAAAAATTACCATTACTAATTGCTATTCCTACTACGGCAGGTACAGGAAGTGAAACCACATTGGCAGCTGTTATAACCGACAGTAATACACATGAAAAATATGCTATAAACGATATTTCTTTAATTCCTAGATATGCTGTACTTGACCCAACATTAACAATTTCGCTACCTCCTATGTTAACTGCTACAACTGGTTTAGATGCACTTACACACGCGGTAGAAGCTTTTATAGGAAATAGCAATACGAAAGAAACCAAAAAAAATGCAATAAATGCTACAAAATTAATTTTTAAATATTTACCAACAGCTGTTGAGAATGGGAATAATTTACAAGCTCGTGAAAATATGCAAGAAGCATCTTTTATGGCGGGTGTTGCTTTTACCAGAGCTTATGTAGGGAATATTCACTCAATTGCTCATACACTAGGTGGACAATATGGTGTTCCGCACGGTTTGGCAAATGCAATTATTATGCCATATGTTTTAGAATATTATGGTAAATCTATTTATAAAAAAATTGCTAACTTGTGTAAAAGTGCTGAACTTTTTGGTGATAATCGAACTGATGAAGAATACACTCAGTTATTCATTAATGAATTAAAAAATATGAATAAAGAATTTGGAATTCCTGATAAAATTGAACAATTAAAAGAAGAAGATATTTCAATTTTAGCTAAACGAGCATCAAGGGAAAGTAATCCATTATATCCTGTTCCAAAAATTTTTAATTTAAAAGATTTTGAAAATATTTATAAAATGTTGCTTGTAAAATAGATTTATTTATATTAATTTAAAAAACTTTATCAATAGGATAAAGTTTTTTTATTATAATTCTATTAATTTTCCGTTTAAAAATTTGGGTACAAGTTTGTCAGTTGAACTTGTTAGCTTTTGTGTGAAACCATTTGTAAACCCAAGTTTATTTAAGTGTTGAAGAACTATTTTATATTCAACTGGTTTTAATGGTCTGTTAATTTCAACAAAATTTTTCGAATTAAAACACGGCATATATTGACTCATTAAACTTACAAAAGTTTTATTTCCAAGATTTGTGTTTATCCATTCAATAATATCAATGCTGTTTTTTGTATAAGAAGGTAAAACCATATGTCTAATTATTAAACCTTTTTTCATAACTCCATTTACAATTATATCTTCAGGTTGATTGTTTCTCATTTGTATAATGGATTGTGATGCTTGTTCAAAATAGTTTTTAGCTTTTGAAAATTTATCGGCTAATTCATTGTTTGAATATTTAAAATCTGGTAAGTAAATATCAATAAATGGTTTTATTTTTTTTATGTTTTCAACTGTTTCATAACCACTTGAATTCCAAACTATTGGAATTTTTGGTTTATAAATTTTAAGTGCTTCTATAATTTCGTTTGTATAGTGTGTTGGAGAAACCAAATTTATATTGCTAACATCACTTTGTTCAAGTTTTTTAAATATATTTGCTAGTTCATTAATTGTAATATCAAATCCATAACCATTGTGACTTATTTCAAAATTTTGGCAATAACAGCATTTTAATGAACAGTGTGAAAAAAATATGGTTCCACTTCCATTCGTTGTTGAAATTATAGGTTCTTCTCCAAAGTGTTTTTGTACTTTTGCTATTTTTAAAGTTTTTGCACCACAAAATCCTGCTGTTTTATTCCTATTAATACCACATTGTCGAGGACATAAATAACATTTGTTTTCCATATTAAATAATGTTAACACAATAAAATTAAATTTGCAAATTTAACTTAAAGATTTTACAAATCAATTTAACTTTGTTAAAATTTAATGTAAAATTAAAATGGAGAAGATATATGAATAACACTAAAATAATATGTACAATTGGACCTGCAAGTTCTACTACTGAAATTATGAATGAAATGATGGATGCAGGTATGAGTATTGCAAGAATTAATATGAGTCACGGAACTTATGAAAGCTTGCAGGCTTTAATAGATAATTTAACACCATTACGCAAAGAAAGAGGGTTAAAGCTTATGATAGATACTAAAGGCCCTGAAATGAGAATAGGTACTTTTGAAAACGGAAGCATAGTTTTAAATGAAGGACAAGAGTTTGTATTTACCACTCGTGATGTAATTGGAAATAATAAAGAGGTAAGTTTAAAGTATAAACCATTAGTTGAGCAAGTAAAAGTAGGCGATAAAATATATGCAAATAATGCACTTATAGTATTAAACATAGTTAAGAAAACTAAAACTGATTTAATTTGTAAAGTTGAATTTGGTGGAAAACTTTCAAATAACAAAAGTTTAAATGTTCCAGGTATTGTGCCAACCACTCCATATATATCTGAAGTTGACAAACAAGATATTTTGTTCGGAATAAAAAACAAAGCTGATTTTTTTGCCCTTTCATTTGTAAGTGAAGCTCAAAATATAATAGATATAAAAAATTTTCTTAATAAAAATGGTGCTGGCGATGTTAAACTTATTGCAAAAATTGAAAATGAAAAAGGTGTTAAAAATGCAGAAAGTATTTTAGCACAGTGTGATGGATTAATGGTTGCAAGGGGAGATTTGGGTGTTGAAATTCCACTTGAAAAATTGCCAATTATTCAAAAGAAGCTAATATCTCAGTGTAATGTGCAAAGGAAAATTGCAATTGTAGCAACCGAAATGCTTGAAAGTATGACAAACTCTACAAGACCAACAAGGGCAGAAGTAAATGATGTTGCTAATGCTATTTATGATGAAACAAATGCGACAATGTTATCTGGTGAAACTTCAGTTGGTCAAAATCCTGTTTTAGTTGTAAAAACTATGTCAAAAATTATATCTGAAGTTGAAAAAATGGTTTATTCAACTGATGATTGCTAAAATTTTATAATAAAAAAAGATGCATTAATTTGCATCTTTTTCATTTTTTTCCTCTTCTTCTTTTCTTTGATAATAATTTTTATAACCTATGTTTTGATTGTTTCCTTGATCCCATTTTTTCCCACCAGTAACAACAATGCTAAGTAAAAGCGCTGCTGCTGCAATTATCGCAATTATTGGTAAAATCCAGTTTTTAGGGATTGCAAGTGCTGAAACCAAAGCAAGAAGAGCTATAACTAACAAACTAGCACCTATCCATATATAAGTTTTCTTTATTGTTCCAATTGTTTTTGAAAATATTCCAACTAAAAGAACAACTAAACCTATACCACCAATAAGCCCAGCTACAATATAAGAAAAAGCAAAGTCTCCAAACAAATCAGGGTTGATAACCGAAACAAGCCATAATATTGTAGCAGCTAAAATAATTAATCCTATTAAAAATTTATATATAAAATTTTTACTTACCATAATTTCCTCCTTATCTTAAAATTACAGGGTGGGAAACGGCTGAAATTTTGTCATTTTCAAGTAATACTATAGATGAAAAGTGTGAATATTCGCGAACAATACCACCTATTCTTAAATTAAATGTTTTATTGTTTTCGTCACAGGATAAAACAGTGTATTTTCCAGGTATAATATCTGTACCTCGTTTACAAATATATTCTTTTCCTCTTTCTAATAAAATATCACCTTTCTGTAATGATATTTTAACATTTCCATTTTCAGTTATAGCTATACCATCTTTTGTCATTCTTGTTCCTTCAACTATTTTAACATCATCAACTTGACGGTCTTTTTTTTGCTTTTTGTTTAATATGATTAATGTAACTATACAACCAATAAAAACAACGGCTAATGCAACTAAGCCACAAATTATTGAAACTAAATTTGATTCCATATTTTCCTCCTTATAATTTTATTCAGCAAGTAAATTTGCTAAAAAGAAAATTCCTACTATAATTAGTATAACTGCTAAACAGGTAAGTAAAACTTTTATTTTTGATATTGGAGATTTTCCTGTCATTTTTCCATTTTCTCCGTTTATGTAAAAATTATATAATTTTTGTTTAAAATTATAATGTCCAACATAAACAGGAACTAAAATAAATTTGTAAGTGTTTTTTGTAAATTTTGTTGCAACATTTAATGAAGCTTTTATATCATAGTCATATCTTTTTAGTATTTGTGCTTCAATTTGTTGTTTCATTTTTGCCTGGCTTTCTTGCCAACAAGTATTTCCATCTTTTGAATAAGTGCTTGCTTCATAACCGTGAAGATATTCTGCTTTATACTTAGGAGCATCGTTTGTTGGGAAAGGGGATATTTTTGTTAAAGTGTTATTAGGGATATTTGATGAGGCTTGAACTATAAGGTCATCAAAATTTGCATTATGTGTGCCATTAATTTTAAAATATTTTGTATGAGTTGTTGTTACGGCACGCCCTTTTACATAATGTGTTGTTGTATAATTTTTGCCTAAAGTTCCATTGTAACTTGAAACTGTTACACTGTCAAAAGTAAATGCCGGATTGTAAACGCCTTTTATGTTTTCAGTTTTTGCACTTTTTTGGAAAGAATTAGGTGCAAAAATTTGTTTTTTTGCCCATTTTCTTGCAATTATAGATGCTTGATGTTTATCCACTTTAAAAGGAACAATACCTTGAGGTTTTATACCAGGAAGTTCTTCGGTTTTTATTACATTACTAGTTCCACAAAATGCACAGGTGTGAGCCACTTCTTGTTTTGAAAAAATAGCTTTTGCACCACAACTTTTACACTGATAAACATTTGTATCTTTCCAAACGCTTCCTTTGTTTATTAAGTCAACAATATCGTTCTCTTTTACTTTTTCGTAATTTTCTATTTCAAACAAACTTTTACAGTATTTACAGCGCATCTTTTGATGTTTAGCTGAGTAAACAGCTTCACCACCACAATTTGGACATTTTGAAATTGAAGTATCAAGGCTATTATCCTGATAAAGCAAGTTTGTTTGAGATATGTTTTCACTTGTCATTTTTAAATTTTCCTTCCGCATTCAGGGCAAAATTTTGTTCCAGCAGGCAATTGTATTTTACAATTAGGACAAGTAGGGCGTAAACTTATTCCACATTCAGGACAAAATTTAGATTTTCCATTAATATTAGTTCCACAATTTGGGCATTTGTTTTGTGCTTGTTCTTGTGATTTTTGGATATTATTGTTAAACATATTGCCCATACCCATTCCCATTCCAAAACCAATGCCAGCTCCCATTGTTCCACCTAGGGTGCCTTGGTTGTTTGCTGCTGCTTTCATTGCTTCTAATGTTTCCATTTGAGTATAAACATCTAAGTTATTTCGCATAATACCTAAACTTGTATTTTTATCTAATGCTTTTTGTAGTTCGTCAGGTAGTGAAAAATTTTCAAATACAAATTTTGTAAGTTTTAAACCTATTGCTTTAAAATCATCTTTTAATTTAGTTTCTACAATATTTTCTAATTCATTCATATTTCCAGCTAAATCTAAAATTGGAATTTTACATTCACCAATAGCATCTGAAATACCACTTACAACTAAACTTCGTAAATAATCGGAAATATTATTTTTTTCGTATGATGAGTTGGTTCCTGAAAGATTTTTCATAAACTCGTAGGCATCATCAACTTTGAAAGAGTAAGAACCAAATCCTCGAATTCTTATAGCACCATAATCTTTATCTCGAACTAAAATTGGATTTACTGTGCCCCATTTTTGGTTGGTAAATTGTTTAGTGTTTACAAAATATATATCTGATTTGAATGGAGTTTCAAAACCATACTTCCAAGACATAAGTTTAGTAAGAACAGGCATATTTTCGGTATCTAACTTGTAATAACCAGGTAAAAAAACATCTGCTAATCTACCTTTATCAATAAAAATAGCCACTTGACTTTCGCGAACTGTAAGAACTGACCCTTTGTTTATATGGTCACCCTTTATAGGGAATTTATAAACAATTAAATCACTTTTTTCATCAGTCCATTCAATATTTTTTAAAATACCCATAATCAACACTCCTATTAATATATAGTGTTATTTTATCATATATATTATAAAAATACAATTTTTTAATATTATATTTTTAATATTTGTATATAAAAAGTGAATATATTTGATAAATTAATAATTATTATTTATTATATTTTTTATGTTATTTTTTAATTTTAAAAAGTGATTTATATAAAATTTAAAAAGTTTATTAAATTTTTCATAAAGATAAAATAAAATCACCTTAACCACAAAAGGTCAGGTGATTTTATTTTACTATTTTTTCAATTAAATAAATTTATATTATTCAATTGTAATTTTGCTTTGTTCAATTTGTTTTGGTTCTTCTTTTGGAACAAATATGTTCAAAATACCATTTTCATATTTTGCTTTTATTTTATCTTTTTCAACATCATCTACATAATAACTTCTTGAAACTGAAACACTTCTTTCACGACGAATATAGTTGTTTTTATTGTCTTTTTCTTCTTTATCATTTTTTTGTGCTGAAACTGTTAAATAACCATTTTCAAGTGAAATTTCAATTTCTTCCTTTTTAAAACCTGGCATATCTATTTCAAATTCAAAAGCTTTTTCTGTTTCTTTTATATCTGTTTTCATATTGTGTGATGATTTAGTAAAACATACTGGTTTGAAAAAATCTTCAAAAGCTTCTTCAAAAAAATCTCTACCATTATTTCTTGTTACAATATAATTTTTCATAATATATAAACCTTCTTTTATTTACTTTTAGTCGTAATGTTTGGCAAACAATATGTTTAATTGTTAGCGCTCTCATATATCGACTGCTAATATTATAACACTAAAATTAAAAATGTCAAACGATTTTTTAAACTTTTTTAAATTTTTTTAATTTTTTTTACAATGAACAATTATATTATTGACTATTTTAAATATTATTAAAAGTCTTGTTAACAATTTTTGTTTGTGTTATAATATCCACTAAGGAGAAATACTTATGTATAATAAAAATTTAAAAAAGATTGATATGCAAAAAATTCAAAAAAAGACTTCTACGGTTAAGTTAGGAATTTCTAACCAAAAATCTTCTAAAAAATTAGTTACAAAAAAATCTAGGGAACAGTATATAACTAAAAGTGAGCAGAAACAAACAACAATGTACAAACCCTATAAGGAAAAGAAAACAGAAAGTTTTAAAGAAAAATCTAATTATAAAAAGTTTTTAAAAAATAAATTTAAAGAGTTTAATAATAATGGAAAAATAACAGTAGTATTTTTTTGTGATACTTTTTATCCAATAATTGATGGTGTTATTCGTGTAATGGATAATTATATGATGCGTTTATCAAAAGAATATAATGTAGTGGCTTGCGTTCCTAAACATAAAGGAAAAACATTTAAAAGTGATAAATATGTTGTTGTGGGGGTTAATTCAATGAACCTTGGTGCATTAGGTTATGATTTAGCCTTACCATATTTAGATACTGATTTCCAAAATATAATAAAAAATTTGCGAATTGATATTATACACTCGCATTCTCCATTTTATATGGGTGGTTTTGCAGTAAAATTAGCAAAAAAATTAAAAATTCCAATTGTAACAACATTTCACAGCCAATATAAAAAAGATTTTTTTCAAGCAACTAAAAGTGAAATGCTTACAAACTTATTATTAAAAAACATAATGAAAAGATTTAATCAAAGCACCGAAGTTTGGACTATGAATAAAAAAACATTAGCAACATTGAAATCATACGGTTATAAAGGTAAATATTTCTTTGTTCCAAATGCCACAAATATGACTTATCCAGAAAATCCTAGTTATTTGTTGGATTTAGTAAATAAAAAATACAATGTAGAAAATTCCGAAAATATTTTGTTATTCGTTGGACGCTTGGTTGAGCAAAAAAATATTTTGTTTATTACTGATGCTTTAAAAATATTAAAAGAAAAAAGTATTCCTTTTAAAATGATTTTTGTTGGAAGTGGTCCTGATGAGGATAAATTAAAAGAAAAAATAAAGGAAAATAAACTTGAAAATGATGTTATTTTAACAGGTAAATTATCGGTTGGCGGTTCTGACGAACAATTACTTCAAGGTTTATATTTGCGTGCTGATTTGTTTTTATTTCCAAGTATGTATGATACTTCAAGTTTGGTTCAAATTGAAGCGGCAACAAACAAAACACCAACTTTATTTATTAAAGGAAGCGTTACAAGTGGTGATGTTGAAGATAATCACAATGGCTTTTTATCGGGTAAAAGTGTGAACGAGTATGCCAACAAAATTGTTGATATTTTATCTGATAAAGAAAAATTAAAACAAGTATCAGAACAGTGTTATAATGATTTGTATGTTACTTGGGATAAAGTGGTTAATAAAGTTTCAGATAGATATAAATACTTAATTGAGCAAAATAATTCAAACAAAAGTATAAAAAGGGCTTTTAAATATTTAAAGAAAAATTCTGTTATAATAAAAAAGATAAATAAAATAAAAAAAGATAGTTGATAAATTTATTTTAAGTTGACATAATATTTGGGGTTATGTTATGATAAGCATTGTAAGGTTAAATGTGGAGGCCTTTGATGATTAATTTAGATTATTTAAGCTTTACTGGTGATTATATTACCAAAAGTGAAATTGAAAAATATGATAGTAAAATTGAACAAATTTTAAATACTATACAAAAGAAACAGTCTATGCTTGACTGGTTTGATATTGATACAACTGTATCTGAACAAGAAATTGAACAAATAAAAAACATAGCAAAAGAAATAAGAGAAAACGATGCTTATTTGGTGGTTGTTGGTGCCGGTGGTTCATTTTTAGGTGCAAAAGCTGTAATTGAAACATTTTCACCATATTTTGGTAATAATTTATCAAAAGTTTTGTTTGCTGGATATGATTTATCTAGTGAATATTTATCAGAACTTTTAAGCTTTTTAAGTGATAAAAACTTTTATATAAATGTTATTTCAAAATCTGGTAATACAATGGAAACAAGTATTGCTTTCAAGTTTTTATTACAACTTCTTAAAGAGAAATATCCAAATGATTATAAAAATAAAGTAATTGCAACAACTGATAAACAAAATGGTAAATTAAGAAAAATTTCACAGGAAGAAGGTTTTAGAACAATGATTATACCTTCTGAAATTGGTGGAAGATATTCTGTTTTAACTCCTGTTGGTTTGTTTCCAATTGCTGTTGCTGGTGTAGATATTGATAAATTGCTTGAAGGTGCCAAAGCTGGTAAGCAAAGCATTCATAGTGCTATGGAATATGCGGTGGCTCGTGATATTTTATATAACAAAGGTTTTTTTGTTGAATCTTTTACAAATTATGAAAAGCGTGCAGAAGGTATTGCTTTGTGGCGACAGCAATTGTTTGCAGAAACACAAGGTAAAAATAAATCGGGAATTTTGCCTATATGTAATGCCAACACAACTAACTTGCATTCAGTTGGTCAATATTATCAAGACGGTCCAGATATTTTATTTGAAAGTGTTTTAAAAATTGATAAATTAAAAGATTTAAAATTTAAAAATAATGATAATTTTTCATTATTTGAACTTAACAATATAGTTTTAAAGCAAGTAGCGCTTGCTCACTTGCAAGGTAACACTCCTAGTATCATTTTAACTATACCAGAATTAAATGAATTTAATATTGGTGAATTTATTTATTACAATTTTATATCTGCTGCCGTAGGTGCGTACTTGCAACAGGTTAATCCATTTGACCAACCCGGGGTTGAAGCTTATAAAAATCTTGTAAAACAAAATGCTTCTTATTTATTAGAGCAGATAGATTTGGATTAAAAATAGTCGTTAAACGACTATTTTTATTTTTATAAAATACTGTTATTATTTTATAATCTGTTAAACTTTGTTTTTTGATTTTTTGCAAAAATATTGCATATTGACAAAAATAGCAAAATTTGTTAAAATGTAGGCAGTATATACAAGGGGAAAAGTATGATTGATTTAAATATGCTTTATAGTTATGCTAAAAGTAGAAGGGAGAATGTAGAAGAATATCTTTCCGCTCAGGCATTTACAAAAGAAGAAGAGCAAAAGTTAACTAATTTTTATGAAGCTATTTTTGTTGAAAGAATTAATGAAGCAATTGATTTTGAAGATGAAGATGTTTTACCTTTAGATTGCTTTTTGATTGCATTGGATAAAATGGGGTTTTCGTTTAATCAATTTTGCGAAAGTGTTGATAAAATAAAACCTAACAATAGAAATTTAATAGATAAAATGTTTTTCTTTTTAATGCCAGATAATAGAATTTTTGATAGTTTTAATGAGATAAGATTAAAGGGTAATTTTTCCTTTTTTAAAGAAGTTAAAGAACCTAAAAAAATACCAAACATTGAAGAAATTTCGGAACCTAATTATTTATTCAAATTGATAACTAAATTTAATGAATTTGATTTAATTGAGTCTTCAATATTAAATATGATAAAACAAAAATACAATCAAGAAATATTAAGCAAAGATGAATCAGTTTGGCAATTAATTCAAATGGAAAAAGATATATTACTTTCAACATTTTATATAGATAAAAATTTTAATCTGAGAATTGATGCTCCAGCTGAATTAGTTGAAAAAAGAAATGATATATGTGTATATTTTGACAAATTATTTTTAGGCTTTGAAGACAATAAATATAAAGTTCGAGATGAAGTTTATAAAAATATATTTAATGGCAAAATGGGTGATGTTAAATGGAGTTGCAATGAAGATTGTATTGATGGTTTAATATCAATTGATAAGTATGGCAATACTGGATATGATTTTTTTGATAGTGATTCTAGAACTGATGAATTAATTGATTTAGATGAATATGAAGAAGATTTTATTCACGATAGAATTAAAAAAAGCATTGATAATTTTTTAGTTTTAGAGAAAACAAAAAAATCAGAATCTTTAAAACCTTTTAGCCTTAGCAAAATACAATGTGAACAATTTAAAAAAGAAATAATAGGACAAGACCCTGTTATAAATTCAATTATTGATAAAATGGTTGGTGTTGCTTGTGGTTTTGTTGATTCAGAAAAACCTTTAATTTCAATGTTACTAAATGGTCCAACTGGTGTTGGTAAAACACAAACAGCAAAAGCAATGGCTAAGTCGTTTTTTGATGATAAAATCTATATAGTAGATATGTGTAATTTTAAACACCCAGGCGATGTAGCTCGTTTAACTGGAAGTTCACCTGGATATGTGGGATATGATGATAAAAATCATTTTATAGATTTTATAAAGGAAAACCCAAGAGCAGTATTAGTTTTTGATGAAATTGATAAATGTCATCCATCTTGTTTATCTTTCTTATTAAGTGTTTTAGATGAGGGTAAATTTATATCAGGAAATGGTGAAGTTATAAATTTAAGTCAGTCAGCAATAATAGCTACATCTAATCAACAATGCAATAACATAAATATAAAAGATGCTAATTTTAATTTGAATGAGATGATGTCACGCTCTGGTGAAAGTGGAAGTCCGTTTACAAAAGAATTTTTAGGTAGATATGATTTATTATTAGAATATAAAGAATTGAAAAAAGATAGTTTAAAACTTATAGTAAATGGTAAATTATTTGAAAAGAAGAAATCTTTTGAACAAACCAACAATGGTAAAATAACTTTAAATTGGACAGAAGATTTAGAAGATGCTATTTTGATAGATTCACAATCAAAAGTTACAGGAGCAAGAGCATTAAATTCAAGCATAGAAAAAATGTTTGTGCGACCAATTTCAAGATATATTGTTGAAAACGGTGAAATAGGAAGTGGTGAAATTATTGTTGATAAAAATAATAAATTGGTTGTGAATGGTAAAGAAGTAGTTGTTACTAAATCATATGATGAAACAACAGAAAAACAACAGATAAGTGAACCTATGATTCAATATATTTAAAAAGCTTGCTTTTTTGAAAGTTTTTTAAATTTTTTATAAAAATATATTGAAAAGAATATAAAAAAGTATTATAATATTTTTATATTAATTTAAAGTTCCCACATTTGTGTGGGCTTTATTTTTTAAAAATTTTATAACTTAACATTAAGGGAATGGAAGATTATGATAAATGAAAAATTAAGAAACATTGCAATAATTGCGCATGTTGACCACGGTAAAACAAGTTTAGTTAACGAACTTTTAAAACAGGGGAATGTATTTCACGAAAACCAAGTTGTTGATGACCGAGTTATGGATTGTAATGATATAGAGCGTGAACGAGGAATTACTATATTATCTAAAAATGCAAGTTGTGTGTATAATGGTGTTAAAATTAATGTTATTGATACACCTGGTCATGCAGATTTTGGTGGCGAGGTTGAACGAATTTTAAAAATGGTTGATGGTGTTCTTTTAGTTGTTGATGCTTATGAAGGACCTATGCCACAAACAAGATTTGTTTTACAAAAAGCTTTATCATTGAATTTGAAAGTTATTGTAGTAATAAACAAAATTGATAGACCTGATTCAAGAATTAAAGAAGTACAAGATGAGGTTTTAGAATTACTTATGGATTTGGATGCTACTGATGAGCAGTTAGAATCTCCTTTTGTATATTGTTCTGCACGAAATGGAACTTCAAGCTTAGATGTAAATAATGCAGGAACCGATATGAAGCCTTTATTTGATACAATTTTAAAACATATTTCTGCACCATTTGGAGATGAAACTAAACCTTTTAAAATGCTTGTGTCAAGTGCTGAACACAATGATTATGTGGGAAGATTAGCAATTGGGAAAATTGAACAAGGTGAATGTAAGGTAGGAGATTCAATTATTGTTTGTAATTATCACGAAGAAAAAAATATTAGAGGAAAAATAGTTCAACTTTTTGAATATCAAGGTTTAAAAAGAGTACCTTGTGAAAATGGAAAAATAGGGGATATAGTTTGTATTGCTGGTGTAGGAGAAGCCAAAATTGGCGATACATTATGTAATCCTAGTGATGTTACACCTATTGAATTTGTAAAAATTGAAAAACCAAGTGTCGAAATGACTTTTATGGTTAATAGTAGTCCATTTGCAGGAAAAGAAGGAAAATTTGTTACAAGTCGTCATTTGCGTGATAGGCTTTATAAAGAAGCAATAAAAGATTTATCATTGGAAGTTTATGATACAGAAAGTGCAGATGCTTTTAGGGTGTGTGGTCGTGGCGAAATGCACCTTTCAATTTTAATTGAAAATATGCGCCGTGATGGTTATGAATTTCAAGTAAGTATGCCTAAGGTTATGTTCCGTGAAATCAATGGTAAAAAATGTGAACCAATTGACAAACTTATAGTAGATGTTCCTGAGGATTGTATGGGAACAGTTATGGGTAAAATGGGGCAAAGAAAGGGTGAACTAGTTCAAATGACAACACATAATTCACGAACGAAAATGGAATTTTTAATACCAACACGAGGTTTATTTGGTTTTAAATCTGAATTTTTAACTGATACTCGAGGTGAAGGTGTTTTAAATAGCGTGTTTTATGAATATCAACCATACAAAGGTGATATTGAACACCGTGAATTTGGTTCTTTAATATCTTTTGAAAATGGTGAATCTACTTCATATGGTTTATATTATGCTCAAGAACGCGGTGATTTGTTTATTGGACCTAATACTCCTGTTTATGGTGGAATGGTTGTTGGTCAAAATCCAAAGGGTAATGATTTGGTGATTAATGTATGCAAAACTAAACATTTAACTAATTGCAGAAGTTCTGGTGCCGATGATGCATTAAGATTAGTTCCACCTAAAATTTTAAGTTTAGAAGATTGTATTGAGTTTTTAAATGATGATGAGTACCTAGAAGTTACTCCAAAAAGTATTCGTATTAGAAAATCAATATTAGACCACCGTTTACGAGCAAAAGCAGGTTATCGTTCTGAAGAACAAGCTTAAAATATCCCTTGTGGGATATTTTTTTTATTAAAAACTTTGATTTTTATTTTAAATTTTATATAATTGTTAAACAAGGGGTAAAATATGAAAAATAAAAATCAAGAAGAAATTGAAAAAATTTCAGTAAAAATTTCAAAAATTGAACAAGCATATTCTAATTATTCATATCAAGATAAAAAAATATTAAATTCTAAACTTGCTGATTATATAAACGAAAGTGAAAAGGGTATAAAAAGTAAAAAATTAGAATTAGATATAAAATTTGATAATAAAATTACAGAAGATGAAAAAATAGAATTTGCAAATACAATTAGAAGTTATTATTCAAATCAATATCAAGAAATTAACAAAACCATATTGATGTATGATTTAGTGTCAATTTTTCTTATATTAGTTGGTATGTTATTTTTGGTTTTGCATATTTTTAGCAGTGAATATATATTTTTAGAAAAGATGTTAGAAATAGCAGCTTGGGTTTTTGTTTGGGAATTTATTCATATAACAGTGTTTAAAAGAACTTTGAAAGTTATTGATAGGAAAAAAATAAAAAAAATTTTAGATGCTAAAATAGACTTTAAGTAACCATATTGACACTTGTTTAAATTGATGATAATATATTAAAAGGCAAGTTAAATGTCTTTTATGTCGGAGTGGCGGAATTGGCAGACGCGTCAGGTTCAGGTCCTGATGAACGCAAGTTCGTGGGGGTTCAAATCCCTTCTTCGACACCATTTATTCTGTTAATGAAAAGGTAAAATGAACTTTAATTAGTAAAGTTCATTTTTATTTTAATTTTGTTTTTAATAAAAATTTATTTACTTAATTAATTGCTATATCATTGAAATTTGGAAATTTTTAAATTTATAAAAAGTAATAATATTAACACTATTTATAATAATTGCATATTTTACTTAAAATGTTTTTGGAGAGTAAAATATGGCTTATAACTTTGCTGGTAATTATTTAATAGCGGGAAATGATGAACACGGTATTAATCCGCCAACATTAGGCAAAAGAACGCCTGTTATGCCTTATATTGAGCGTTCTATATACGAAAATGAATTTAATTTTGCTGCTAAAAATTATTTTTTGGCAGATTGTTTGAGAATAGGTTTTTATATACTTGATGTAAAACCAAACAGGCAAGATATTTCTGTATCAGCTAGGGTTGCAATTGTAAATCGTTCTTCACCATCTGCTTTGGTTACATTTGCTTACAATGCATATGGTAACGGTGAAGAGTTTAATAGTGCAAATGGATTAGAAGTTTTTTATTCACCTTTAAATTATAAACCTGCAGAAAGTCAAACTTTAGCATATGATGTGTATGATAATGTGTTAGCAGCAACAGGTTCTAGGGGTAGAGGGGTTAAAACTTTGGATGTGGCAATGTTAAGTTCGGTAAGGACAGTAGCTTGTTTAATTGAAGCTGGATTTATGACAAATTTTGAAGAAGCAAAAAATATGCTTAATCCAGATTTTCAAAAAAAAGTTGGCACTGCTAGTTGTAAAGGAGTTTGTGAATATTTTAATGTTCGTTATGTACCAATAGAAGAAATGACTTTTCCTTTATTAAGAAAAGGCTCAACAGGTTCTTTTGTTAGATATCTACAATTTGTTTTACAAGTAAATGGATATAATCCGGGTAGTTATGATGGAATTTTTGGCAATTTAACACAAAATGCAGTTTTATCTTTTCAACAAGCCAATGGTTTGGTTGCTGATGGTATTGTAGGACCAAAAACTTGGGAAAAAATAAATAACTTAAATCCAGAAAATCGAGTTTTAAAATTAGGAAGTTATGGAGTAGAAGTAAAATACCTGCAACAAAAACTTTTAAGTAAACTATATAATGTTGGAAATATAGATGGAATTTTTGGTAAACAAACACAAGATGCTGTCAAAGCATTTCAAATGGAAAATGGTTTAATTCCAGATGGTATAGTTGGAGTAAACACTTGGAAGGCTTTATTAAATGATAATAACTCAAGGCCTTTACCTTAAAAATTGATTTTGGTTTAAAAATAAAAAAGGAACTTGCATAAAAGTGAAAGTTCCTTTTTTTATTAATTTTAACTTTTTATAAGCTTTGATAGTGAAATAAAATTGTCTTTTATCACATTAAAATTTTTAAATCCTTGTTCATAAAAAGATTTATTTAAAATATCAATTCCTAATCTTTTTAAAAACTCTGTTGGATATTCGGTTTTACTTCCAGATAAAAATTCAAAATAATTTTGTATTTGTGATTTATCTTTATTTATTTTTTCTAAAAAATCATAACTAATTAAATACGCTAAGCTATATTGCCAAACATAGTAACTTAAATTATAAAAGTGATAAATATTTTCCCAACCTAAAAGCCCCATTGAATCCATATTAGCAAATTTTGTATAAGGTTTTATTCTAACTTCATTCCATTTATCTTGTAAAATTTCTTTACTAAGTATTCCGCCTTGTTCTATGGTTTTATAACAAAAATCTTCAAATTGAGAAAATTCTATTTGTCGGAACATTGTTGCAACTATATCATTTAAAATTTTATCAATAATTGTTAATTTTTCAAAGTTATTTTTTGAATTGTTAATTAAATAATTTGTTAATAACAATTCATTAAAAGTACTTGAAACTTCTAATAAAAATATTGGAAAATCTGAATTTTGCTTTTCTTGTTTGCTGTGCATAATATAAAAATGAATTGCGTGACCAAGTTCGTGTGCAAGTGTATATACTGAATCTAAATTGTTTGTCCAATTCATTAGTATAACATAACTTTTACCATAGTTTCCCGAACAATATCCACCAGCTCTTTTATTTGGTTTAGGATAAACATCTATCCAGCGTTCGTTCACAGCTTTATCAATTAATGAAATATAATCTTTACCTAAAACACTTAGGGCTTTCTTTATTAAGTCTACACCTTCTTCAAAAGTATATGATTTTTGTTTTTTATCAAGCTCTACAAAAAGGTCATAGTTATATAATGTTTCATATCCAAGCAATAATTTTTTAGTTTTATAATAATCTTCTAAAAAATCTTTATTTTTTATTGTTTCTTCTATAATATAATCATATATTTTTTTATCTAGTTTATAGTTAGAGAAATAAACATCTTGAACTGAATTATATTTTTTTATCTTAGCTAATGTTACTTGACTTTTAATATAATAAATAAAGTTTTGAGCCATAGAATTTCCATATTTTTCTTTTGCACTTTTTATTGCATTTGAAACATTTTTTCTTAAAACCCTATCGGGGTTTGTGCTAAAACTGCTTGCATTGCCTGCAGTAATTTTGTGCGGTTTATTGTTACTATCTAAGGCTTCTCCATAATCTATATCTGAATTAAAACAACTTTTTTGTATGCTATTAAAACCTGTAGTTACATTATTAAATTGTGCAATAATATTCTCTTCATTTTCACTTAATGTGTGGTCATTAGTTAATATATAATTATCTAAAGTTTTTTGCCAATCATCAAACATAGATAGCTTTTTTAAACTTAACAAATATTCATTACCCAGTGCTTTTATTTCTGGTTGTGCAAAACTAATTGTTGTTTCAAATTCAGTATCTAAATTATAAACTTTTTGTAAAAGTTCTTGAAAAGTTTTTGATGAAACATTTACATCTAAATTTCCATTAGCAAATATATAACAGTATGAAATTTCATTTTCAATTTGAGATTTTGTTTTTAAATAATTTAAAAAATTTTGTGGTTCATTAAGTGTTCCTTTCATTTTTGAAAGGGAGGTTAAACTTTGTTGTATTTCTGTTATTTTTTTTTCGCAAGATTCAACATCTTTATGAAATTTAGTTAAGTCCCAATTATATTTTTGTTCCATTTTACACCTTTATTATATTTTTAATACTATATAAATAAAATAGTAAACAAATTGATTTTTAAAAGATAATTATGCGCAAAATTTATAATTTGTTTACTATTTTTAGTGCTATGCAAGTAGCATAACAATTCAAAATTTAATTTAAAATTTTTGCAATTTTTCGTGCGGTATTTGCTGCGTGTTTTAAAAACTTTTCTGCATCTTCTCTAAGTTCTGGATTACTAACTATGTGGTTTCCTTCTTCATCAATATAGTTCATATTTTTAAGTTCAAGCGTTACCGGAACTTTTGGGCATTTTTTTAATTTTCCTAAAACAACAGACCAATCTATATTTCCTTCAAAAGGTAACAAATGTTCATCAGCTTTTCCATTATTATCGTGCAGGTGAACACAAAAAAGCCTTTTTCCAAATCTATCTAAAATATCTTTTTCATTGTCAGAGTAAAAGTAATTTTCGTGTCCACTATCATAACATAAACCAACATTAGGACTAATAATATTTTCTAGAATATATGTGTCTAAAACATAATTTTCTGTATTTTCAATTGCTAATTTTACATTAAATTTTTCACAGGCTCTTGCTAATCTTTGAAATCTAGGTAAAGCATATGGTGTTGGTTCAGTAGGTGATATTGACTTTTTATAGTGAGTGTGTAAAACAAAGGTTTTTACACCAAGCAAAGTACATTGAGCAATTAATCCTATTAAGTAATCACAATATATATCTCCAGCATTGCCATCTTCCCATAATGTGTTAATTTCTTTTAAATTAGGTAAGTGAATAAATTGAACTTCAATATCATTAGCTCTACAAAGTTCAATACCTAAACAAATATCTTCAAAAAAAGCTAATCTTTTGCCATATCTTCGCATTGATAAAAAAACTTGGTCAAAACCACATTGTTTGGCAAGATTTACTCGTTGTACAAATCTTGCTGTGTAACCATAACCAGCTAGGATACAAATTTTTCTCATTATTTTAACTCCTTTACATAGCATCTTCTGCGTCGTAGGTCTTTGGTTTCATATATTTTTTTAAACAATGCTTGAACTTTATAATTGTTTTCAAGTTGAGCATTGCTTTCTGCGTATTTTATACCTCTGTCTATAAATCTTTGAAGCATATTGTGAAATATAATTGAAGTTGCTCCTGTCGCTGCATATTTATCTCGAACACATATTAAAGCTAAATCAACAGTATCATTGTGTTTTAATGCGTGCAAAAGATGAATAAATCCAAATGGGAATAATTTACCTTTTCCTTTTTGAACAGCTTTCGAAAGTGAAGGTAAGGCAAGCCCAAAACCACCAACATTATCATCTTTATCTATTAAAACCGAAATAAAATCTGTGTCTAAAATAAGTTTAAATTCTTCAATTATACCTTCTCTTGCATATTTTGATAAAGGAACAGTTCCATAAAGTTTTCCATATGCTTCATCAACACAATCAAGAATTTGTTCTGCGTATCTTTTGATAAGCTCTTTTTTTGATAAACCTCTAACTTCTTTTAAACCAGTTCTTCTTTGAACTGCTTCATTTAATCTTGTGTTTCTTTCATCAAGTTTTTCTGGAATTTTTATAACATATTCAATCCAGTCAGCTTCTTTTTGATATCCATTATTTTCAATTAGTTTTTGATAATATGGATAATTGTATTGCATTTCAAAAGTTGATACATAATCAAAGCCTTCAATTTGTAAACCTTGTCTTTCCAAATCGTTAAATCCTAAAGGACCGTGGATAGTATCCATTCCTTTTTCTTTTGCCCAATTTTCAATAGCTGTTATAAGTGCAGTTGCAACCTCTTGGTCATCAATAAAATCAAGACGACTAAATCTTGCTCGTTTGCAATTATGTTTTTTATTGTATTGATGTTGAATAATTCCAGCACCACGACCAACTAATTTACCATCTTTATAAGCTAAAAAGCACTGTAAATCCGCATCTTCAACTAAATAAGGACTTTTTCCTGGTGTTAAAATATTTATTTCATCACACAAAAGTGGTGGAACATAATATTTATTTCCTTTATAAAGTTGTGGTTGAAAATTTACAAATGCTTTTATATCTTTTTTTGTTATTGCTTTTTTTATTTCTACCATAAAGAACCTTCTTTTGTCATTATATGTTACTCATTTATATGTATAAAGAACACTCTTTTAGTATATTATAAAAAAAAATTATTTACAAGCAATTTTTATTATGTGTGATAATAAAAAATTATTTTTTAGTTCTTTCTAAATATGGTACTAACAAGTTTATACATTCTTCTTCTAGCGATTTTGTGTCTCGGGCAAGTTGAAGAATTTCAGGTTTTGCTTTGCTACAATCTGCTAATGCTTTTATTAAATCTATTGTTCCAAAAAAATTTCCCATAATCATAAGTTCTGCAAATCTTTGGCTATCATCAACACCAAAACTGGCAAATTTTATGTTTAACCACATTTTTAAATTTGTTAAACAACTGTTTTCTTTTATTTCTAATTTGAATTTTTCACTTAAAGTTTTGCATTTATCTTCCAATTGTTTAAATTTGGTTTTTTGTTCACTTATAAGTGATATAAAATCTGTACTAACAGCTTCTGGAATAAGGTAGTCAATTGAATTTATGCCTGTTTGAATGTTTGAATAACAACTTTGCAATAAATCAGTATCAGGTCTTTTTTCATTTTGAATTTCATTTTCTTTTTCATTCATATATTTCACCTCTTAATTTTTTGTTGTAATTAGTATGTGAAAAAAAATTTATTTTATGTAAAATTAGTGTTTTTTAAAAACCCGTTGACAAAATACATAAAATGTGATAACATCAAATTGTTATCCGCATGAATTTGGTTTTTAAAATTTGGTTTACCAAATACCTTTATTCAGCGAGGTTGGAAAGAGGAGGGAATTTGTATAATGTATGCTATTATTAATGCAGGTGGTAAACAATACAAAGTTAAAGAAGGCGACATTGTTGCAGTTGAAAAATTGGAATTAAATGTTGGCGACAAAATAACTTATGAACCATTGTTAATTAGTGATGAAAAAAACAGTAAAATTGGAAATCCAAATGTTGCTGGTGCAAGTGTTGAAGCCGAAATTGTAGAGCATGGAAAAGGCGACAAAATTAGAATTGCTGTTTATAAAAAAATGAATGGTCACCACCACGCACAAGGACATCGTCAACCTTACACAAAAATAAAAATTATAAAAATAAATGCAAATTTATAATTGAGGTTGAATTTGACTAAAATTTTAGTTTTTAAAAATAATAACGCTTTTACAAGAATTATTTGCGAAGGTCACACGGGTTATGGTGTAGAAGGGGAAGATATAGTTTGTGCTGCTTTATCAAGTATAGTACAAACAGCTGCTCTTGGTATGTTAACTGTGGCTTGTGCAAATATCAGTTTAGTTCGAGATGAAAAAAAGGGTTATATGGAAATAGTTATTCCTGATGATTTGTCAGAACAAGTTGCGCATGATGTTCAAGTTATATTTAAAACAATGATGTGCGGTGTATCTGACCTTTATGAGGAATATAGTGATTTTATTGAATTGGAGGTTAGAGATGTTTATTAATATTCAACTGTTTGCTCACAAGAAAGGGCAAGGTAGCAGTAAGAATGGAAGAGACAGTGAAGCTAAACGCTTAGGTGTTAAGCGTGGCGATGGTTGTACCGTTCGTGCAGGTGAAATTTTAATTCGTCAGCGTGGAACTGCTTATCATCCAGGTGCAAATGTTGGGCTTGGTCGCGATTACACTTTGTATGCATTGATTGATGGTGTAGTTAAGTTTGAACGCACTGTTAAAAATGTTCGCCGTGTAAGTGTATATGCAAAATAAGTAAAGGGTTAGTCCCTTTATTTTTTTTATTTACAAAATTGACTTATAAAAAATTTAATGTTAAAATCAATTTAAGGTATTAATATGAATGTAGAAATAAAAGAAGATTCCATAATAGTTGATAATTCAAATTGTTTTGAACCACAACAAATTTTAGAAAGTGGACAAATGTTTAGGTTTGAACAAAAAAATGGGGGTTGGCTGCTTAAAACTGAGGGTGAGTGTGCAAAAATTGTTAATTTAGGTGCAAAAAAGTGGAAAATTGAGTGCAAAAACCCAAAATACTTTGTAAAATATTTTGACTTTGAGACAAACTATGATATAATACAAAACGAACTTAAAAAGTTTGAAGTTTGTAAAAAAGCTGTTGAATATTCTTGGGGTGTCCGTATTTTAAAACAATCCGCATTTGAAACTTTGGTTTGTTTTATAATTTCCGCAAATAATAACATTACAAGAATAAAGAAAAGTGTTGAAAAAATTTGTGAAAAGTTTGGTTCAAAAACAAATTTTGGTTTTGCTTTTCCAACTTTACAACAACTTTTAAAAGCCACTGAAAGTGATTTTGTTGAAGCTGGCTTGGGTTACCGTGCTAAATATTTAGTGCAAACTTTACAGTCATTAAAAAATGGTTTTGATTTAGAAAAACTAAAAGAGTTACCTACAGATATTGCAAGAAAAAAACTTGAAAGTTTAGCTGGTATTGGTCCTAAAGTTGCTGATTGTATTTTGTTGTTTGGAATTGGAAAGAAAGATGTTTTTCCAGTTGATACTTGGATTGCAAAAGTTTGGCAAGACCAGTTTGGTGGACAAATAAAAAACCGTAGAAAAATTTCGCAAGAACTAGTTAAAAAGTTTGGAGATTTGTCTGGTATTTGTCAACAGTATATGTTTTATTATAAACGGCAAACTAAAATAAAAGTGGAGGAATAATTATGAATATCGCTTTGTTTATTGACATTGACAACGCAAAAGTATCGTTACCTGTTTTTAATGACATAGTTCAACAACTTCGCAATAGAGGAAAGTTAAGCTATGTAAAAGTTTATGGTTTTAATGAAAGAAAACATATCCGCTTTGGTGAAGTGATAGAAGAAAATGGTTTTGAAACAGCTCCTACTATGCGTTTTAAGAAAAGGGCTAAGTCGCAACTTGACACTAGAATTTTTATTGATGCAGTAAAACTTTTTTATACAAGTAAACACATAGATGAATACTGTTTTGTAACTGGTGTTGGTGATTTGGTTCCATTATTAAGTTTTTTACGCGCTGGTGGTAAAAATTTATTAACTGTTGCCAGTGAAACACCTGATGGTAATGACCATATGTATGATGCCAAATTGGTACTTGATGTTAACTATACAAAACCTACAAAAATGACTAAAAGCCAATTGAATGAAAAAGTTGCTGCAATTAGTAAGCGTTCACAAGAGATAATGAATAGTGAAGATGAAGATGATGATAAAATTCAAAGTCAAAGAAATGCATTAGTAAAAGAAATTGAAGAATTACTTGAAGATAAACCAGAGGATTTAGATGAACAAGAAGAGGAAATGTTTTCATCTTTAGAAAGCTTGTTAGAAATATTAAAAATATAAAAAACCGAGTTAAACAACTCGGTTTTTTATATGGATTAATTAACGATGCTTTAGTACAATTTTTTCTAACAATGAAACTAATAAATACATTATAGAAGCAAGAACGCAAAGTAAAATTGTGCTTGCCATAACCAAATCAAGTTTAAATACCTGGCTTCCATAAACTATTAGGTAACCTAGTCCTGCGGAACTTACTAGATATTCACCAATAATAGTTCCAACCCAACTCATTCCAACATTAATTTTTAACACTGAAATGAAGCCAGGAATGGCTGATGGTAAAATCAACTTAAACAAAATTTGAAATTTATTAGCACCCATCGAACGCATTAAAAGAATTTTTTCTTTATCACATTCTAAAAAATTATTAAGCATAGAGATTATTGTTATAATAATCAAAATTAAAACACAAATGGCAATTATACTTTGCATTCCAGCACCAATCCAAATTATAATCAGTGGACCAAGTGCAATCTTTGGTAAACTGTTTAAAACTACGATATATGGGTCAAGAATTTTTCGCAGTGTTTCGCTCCACCAAAGGATAATGGCAATAAAAGTTCCTAAGATTGTGGCTATTAAAAAACCTAAAATTGTTTCTAATAATGTTATACCAATATGATAAAACAATACACCACTTTCATATAAATTATAAATAGAGGCTAATACTCGAGATGGAGTGCTGGTAATAAAGGTGTTTATCCAACCTAGACTGCCTGCAATTTCCCAAAGGGCAATAAAAATTATAAGAATTGCAAATTGACAAATTGTAACACTTATTTTTTTATTTCTTCTTTTATTTAGCCATTTTTTGTGTTCAATAGAATAATCAATGGACTTCTTCATTATTGTTTAACTCCTTCCAAATTTCATTTTTTAATTTTGTAAAATTTGGATTTTTCTTTTTCTGTGAAGGATTACCTTGTTTAGAAAAAGGAATTTTGAATATTTTTTTTATGGTGGCTGGTCTTTTTGTTAGAACCACAACTGTGTCAGCCATACTTATTGCTTCTTCTAAATCGTGTGTTACCAAAATTGAAGTTTTATTTTCATTTTTGATAATCGTTGCGACATCATCAACAACCGATTGGCGAGTTTGATAGTCTAAAGCACTGAATGGTTCATCTAATAAAAGTAGGTTAGGTTTTGTAACTAAAGTTCTTATTAGTGCCACTCTTTGACGCATACCACCGCTTAATTCGTGTGGATATTTGTTTTTAAAATCAGTAAGGCCATATTTATCTATTAAACTATTTAAATAATCTTTGCTTTCTTGTGTTTTATCTTTGGTTATTTCTAAACCAAGCTTTACATTTTGTAATATGCTTCTCCAAGAAAAAAGTTGGTCTCGTTGAAACATATAACCAATGCTTCGTGGATTTGACACTGTTTCACCATTTAATAAAACTTTTCCGCTTGATGGTTTTAGTATACCAGAAATTAAAGATAAAATTGTTGTTTTACCACAACCAGATGGTCCAACAATTGCTACAAATTCACCTTTGTCAATACAAAGAGAAATGTTTTGTAAAGCAACAGTTTCGCCTGATGTTGAATGGTAATTAAAAAAAACTTTATCAAATTCTAATATGGGTTCCATAATATCTCCTGTAACTAATCCACATTGTCAGTATATTAACTGTGCAAAAAAAATGTTAAAAAAACGGAATAATTTCCGTTTTTTTATTGTTTTTTATTTTAAATTAAGTTCTTTTTCAATCTTTAATGCTATAGTATTATCTACAACTTTATCAAAATCTACACTTCCTTCAAGTTCTCCTGCAAATCTAACAATATTTTGTAGATGATTATAATCGGTGGTATTTAAAACAGGTGTAGTTGCCCAAGCATTTATTGCTTTATAACTTATTACGCTTTTTTCAATATCTTCTCTGCTTGTATCAGGAAAACTTGGTAATAAAGCATCAATTATATCATTCATACTAGCTGTGTATAAAAATTGATATCCTTTAAAAACTGCTTTTAAAAATTTTTCTGCTTTTTCACTATTTTCGCTTAAAAATTTTTCAGTTGCTAAAAATCCTGTATAAGGAACATTTCCACCAAGTTCACCTATACTTGCTACAATATATCCGTTTCCTGTTGCTTGGTAAGCACTTGCAGTTGGTTCAAACATTGTACAATAATCACCAAGCCCGCCTTCGAAAGCTCCAACCATATTAGCAAAGCTAATATCTAAATTTAATGTGTAATCTATATCGGCTTCAAGACCAGCTAAGTGTAAAGCATATTGTAGTGTCATTGCAGGCATACCACCTTGTCTACCTGCTAAAATTTCTTTACCTCGTAAATCGGTTAATTCAAATTCGGTTTCCTCATTTCTTGAAAGCAAGAAAGAACCATCACAAGATGTTAATTGAGCAAACACTTTTGGTGTATTAGCACCTTGTCTTGCTGCATATATAGCTGTTTCTGGTCCAGCTAAACCAATATCGGCTTGATTTGCTAGTACCGATGTCATAACTTTATCTGAACCATTAACATTATTAAGTTCAATTTCTAGTCCTTCGTCGTTAAAAAAGCCTTCATTGATTGCTACATAAAGTGGGGCATAAAATATGCTATGAGTAACTTCGCTTACTCTAATTTTATTTCCGCCATCACCACAGCCAACAAAGCACATAACGCTTGCCATAATACAGGCAAACATAAAAGCAAACTTTTTCATTTTAATCCTCCATAATATTTTGGTTATTTTATTCATAAAGCACAATATTTGTTAATTTACTTGATTAATACTTAAAAAAAGTGTATAATACAATAATTACTAATTTATTTACAAGTTGGGGTAGTGATGCAAGAAAAATTTGAAAAAGGAAAAGTTTTTACAGTTCCAAACATACTTTCAATATTTAGAATTCTTTTGGTTCCTTTATTTATGATTGCATTTTTTTGTTGGAGTCAATCACAAAACTATATTGTGGCAATGATTATATTTCTTGTTGCAAGCTTTACCGATTTATTAGATGGAATTATTGCTCGTGAAACAAATCAAATTTCAAGTTTAGGAATGGTTCTTGACCCACTTGCTGATAAGCTTTTAAAAATGGGTGCTTTAATTTGTTTTACTGTTGTAAATATAATTCCTGTGTGGTTTACTGTTGTTTTAATAGTGCTTGATTTTGCAATGATTGTTACAGGTTTAATTTTATATGAGTTCAAAATATCTATTCCTAGCAATATATTTGGTAAAATGGGTACTTTTACAATGTTTGTTGGCTTTTTATTGTGTTTCTTTAATGAAACAGTTTATCCGTGGAATATGTGTGTTTTGTATGCAGGGCTTATAATTATAATTATAAGCATTATAGTATATATAGTTGTTAACAAAGACAAAGTTTTTTCAAAGAGAAAAATTGGCAGAAAAAAAGTTAGTATTGACAAAAATGATAATTAATGTTATAATACAATAGAGTTAAAGGGGTAATAAGTATGAGTATTAATTTATTAGCTGAGGGTAGTTTGACTGAGTTTTTATCAAATTGGGTTATAATTGTAGCAATTATTTTACTTATTTTAGGAATAGCACTGTCTATGATTACTGGTAAAATAGTGAAAGTTATCGAAAATAATAATAATTTAAGTCGTGAACAGAAAAAGCAAAAATCTGAATATGTTAGTAAAATTTTAAAACTAATTTCAGTTTTGTTAATTTTGGTAGGTTTTGTATTTTTTGTTGTTGGTGCTGCTGTAATGGGTGGTATTTTTTAGAAATATAAAAGTCAGTTTGGTGTAACTGACTTTTTATTTTTTTGACAAAACAAGTGTAAAATAAACATAAAGCGAGTAAACACTTGCTTTTTATTTTTTTAATTTTTATTTTTTTTGTTTTACAATAAAAACATAAGCAAAATTGTAGAGGTTTGCTATGGTTGTTTTTGTTGAGGCTGTTTTATTGGATAATCTGGTTATTGATGCTGTTTTGTTGTGGTTGGTTTTATTAACATTAAGGTTGAAAGTTAATGTAACCGGATTAATTTTAGCAAGCATTTTTGGTGCTGGCTTTGCTTTAACTTCACCTTTATTAAGTTTTGGTGGAATTTTGGGTTTTTTAATTAAAATAGTAGTAGCAATTATTATGTGTGTAATGCTTTGTTTAAATTTTAAAAAAATTTTTTATAAAAGCGTTTTGTTTGTTATTTATACCTTTGCGTTTGGTGGTTTATTAATTGCTGTGTTTAATTTTTTAAGTGTACCTACAGTATCAGGTTTAAATGTAGGATATGTTTCAAATTATCCACTGGGAGCAATTTTTGCACTTTTGCTGTTATTTGTTGTATTAATGTTTCTGATGATAAAAAAGCATCATAAAGCAAAAAAATTTGATTCATTGTGTAAAAATGTTTTATTAAAAATTAACAACAAATCAAACTTGGTTCAAGGATTTTGCGATAGTGGTAATGTTTTAGAATCAAGCAATGGCAGACCTGTTCTGGTTTTAAATCCAAATTCGCTAAATAGGTGGTTTAATGCACAAGATGAACTTAAGCTATTTTTAAACAAGCCATTCGATTCATTGAGTAATTGTGAAACTATAACTATAAATTCTGCTTGTGGAAGTGAAAAAATGTTATTGTTTGAGGCTCAAAGTTGTATAATAGATGGTATTGATTATGAGGTTATGATAGGTGTTTCAAAAAAGCAAATTGGAAATTTTGATTTAATTTTAAATTCTAAATTGGTGGTGTAAAATGTTTGAAAAAATGTTTAAAAAGTTATTTAAAAGATTGTTTGTGAATTATGATTTTACAGATGAACAACTTTTACTTTTTTTATGCAATAATGAAAGTTTACCAAATCCATTAACGGCGGAAGAAGAGAAAGAGTATATTATTAGATTGAAAAATGGAGATGTGGAAGCAAAAAACATTTTGATTGAAAGAAATTTAAGATTAGTAGTATATATTGCTAAAAAGTTTGAAAATACAGGCGTTGAGTTAGATGATTTAATTTCAGTTGGTTCAATAGGGCTTATAAAGGCAGTAAACACTTATAATTTGGGAAAAAATATAAAACTAGCAACATATGCTAGTAGATGTGTTGAAAATGAAATTTTAATGTATTTAAGAAAATCTTCTAAACAAAAAAAAGAAACTTCACTTGATAAACCGCTATCTTTAGATGGTGATGGTAATGAGCTTTTGTTAGGAGATATAATTGGTGTTGAAGCTGATGAGATTTTTTCAGGAATGGAAACATCAATAGAAAAAGAAGCTGTTTGGAAAGTGGTTTCTGGTTTAAATGAAAGGGAACGGGAAATTATAAAAATGCGTTTTGGCCTTTTGAATGAAGAGGAAAAAACTCAAAAAGAGGTAGCTGATATGTTACATATTTCTCAAAGTTATATATCAAGAATTGAAAAGAAAATTTTAAATAAAATGAAGAAGAATATAAATAAACACTTATAAATAAAAATAAAAAAGCACACAGGTGCTATAATAAAAATTTTTCAACAACTTTTAATGCGTTTTTTTCCAAACGACTAACTTGTGCTTGGCTGATTCCAATTTCGTTACTAACTTCAACCTGTGTTTTGCCTACATAATATCTTAGTAATAAAATCTTTTTTTCTCGTTCAGATAATGTTGTAATTGCATCATTAATTGCAACATTATTTAACCATTTTTCATCAGTGCTTTGTTCATCTTTTATGTGGTCAACTAAAAGTGATGCTTCTAGGTCATTATTATATAACGGTTCTTCTAACGACATTGGGTCACTAATTGCATCTAGTGCACTTATCACTTGATGATATGGTACTTGCATATCATTAGCTATTTCTTCAAGTGTAGCTTCTCTTTGTAAATTATTTTCTAATTTTTCTCGTGATTGTAATGCTCTGTATGCAATGTCTCGTAAACTACGACTTACTCTTACTGGATTATTGTCACGCATAAATCTACGAATTTCACCAATAATCATTGGTACAGCATATGTTGAAAATCTTACATTTAAAGAGATATCAAAATTGTCAATTGCTTTAATTAGACCTACACAACCAACTTGAAATAAATCATCTTGGAAATTTGGTTTTCTCATAATAAATCTTTGTATAACAGAAAGTACTAATCTTAAATTAGCATATATAAATTTTTGTTTGCTATCTTCATCTCCTTGTTTTATTGCTAACATTAATTCATTCATTTCTTTTGGTGATAAAGTAGGTAAATCATTTGTATTTATACCACATATTACAACCTTATTTGACATATTTATTATCCTTTTAAATTATATCAAAATTAGGTTTGACTAATAACTATAAAAATATGCAACAAAAATCAAAATGATTATAAAATAAGTTTTTAATTTGCAAAAAAAAATGCAAAAAATCTTTAAAAATGGCACATTTTCGATTATTTTCTACAAAATTTTAATAAAAAACGACAATAAATTTAAAAAATATTTTAAATTATCATAGATTTTTTGCTTGTTTATCATTTATTATGTATTCTTGTTTTATATAAAAAAAAGGATAAAATTATTATGATAAACTTTATATTAATTTCACCAAATGAAATGTTGAAAAATAAATTTAAATTGGTGTGTAAAAATTTAGAAAATGTTAATTTTTTAAATTCATTTTTTGATGATAAAAGTGCATATGTTTGGATGCAGAATTTTGATGTTGATTTTGTGTTTTTGGATTTATTTTTATTTGATGCAGATGCTATAAGTTTTTCTGAAAAAATTGTTAGAGAATTTTCTGGAATTAATGTTATTTTAGTAAGTGATTTTTTATCAAAAGAAATTATAGAATGTGCAAAACAAATAGGAATAAAAAATATTATTACTACAAATATATCTGAAAATATTTTGTGTGAAATATTTTCTATACAACACGATAAATTCATTAACAATAATTTAAATGCTAATAATGTACAAATTGGTTGTAATACATTTAAGTTGATGGAAGAAAAAATAGCATTGATATGCTTAAAAGCTGGCATTTCTCCTAGAAATTTAGGGTATTCTTATTTTAAAGAAGCCATAAAGATTACAGTTTACAATCCTGATGTTATGGGGAAAATAACTAAAGAACTTTATCCTATGGTTGCTAAAAAATTTGATACAACTGCTAGTAGGGTAGAACGAGCATTGCGTCATGCTATTGATGTGGCAAGTTTAAGTGATGGATTTAAAAAATTGGATGAAATTTTAGGTTGTAGTTTGGTTGCATCAAATCGAAGATTAACGAGCAGTGAATTTATAGCTTTAGTAGCAGATAAAATATCACTAGAAATATTATAATTTTTTAAATTAAATTTATATTAAAAATCAAGTAAATTTTTGTAAGAAATGCTTGATTTTTTTTAATTAATTATATTTATATTTTTTTGTTATAATATATATAATTTTATTAAAAATTGTCAATAAACATTTGACAGTTGGGAATGCTAAAAGGTAATATTAATTTAGTTACAAATTTATGTTGTTTGCTTGATTTGATTAAACTTGCTTCCGTAGCTCAGATGGATAGAGCAGTGCCCTCCTAAGGCAAAGGTCAGCCGTTCGACTCGGCTCGGGAGCACCATTTTGTCTGAATAATCAATTTTAATCTTTAAATTAAAAAATGTGGGTTTTTGGTTATTTTTTTAAAATAGACAAATGATAAAAATAGGGAGTTTGATTTATGAGTTTTGGTTTAAGTATAAAAATAAAAAGAATCCTAATGATTATTTGTTTGTGTGTTTTTGCAGGTGCTTTTTTGGTTGCCTGTGGTGAAGATGATGATACAATCCATGTTGATGGTGTTACATTGAATTATGAAACATACAAAGTAGTCGTAGGTTCGAAGTTTCAGTTAGTAGCAAATGTTATTCCTGATGAAGCTACAAATAAAAAACTTTATTTTAGAAGTGGTAATACAGGTGTAGCTTTTGTTGATAGTAATGGATTGGTTACTGGTGTTAAAACGGGAACAACACAAATATTTGCTACATCAGATGATGGGAAATTTGAAGCTAACTGTATTGTTGAAGTTGTTGATGCTAAAGTAAAATTGGGTACTCCTCAAAATTTAAGATATGATTCCAATTCAAATGCTTTAGTTTGGGACGCTATAACAGATAATGTAAATGGTTATTCAGCTAAGTATAAAGTTAGGGTTATATCTGATGGTGTGACAAACGAATATGAAACATTAACAAACTCATTTACTGAAATTGGTGTTAATAAAGCTATTGAGCCAGGCAAATTATGTTCTGTTAGTATTAAAACAATTGGAAATGAATCTTATTACAACGACTCAGATTATACCAATTCATATCAATTTGAAATTCTACCAACTCCATCAGGTAATCCAACCGTTGTAAATGTTGGAGAAAAGAATTTTATTACTGTAAATGCAGTTAATGGACAAGAAGTTTCTAGTTATCAGTTGGTTATAACAAGATATATAAATGGTGTTGAGCAAGCTTTATCTGAAAAAGATGAAAATTTATTTAAAACCGATGAATATTTGACTAATAATCCACAATTAATAGAAAACTCTCAAGTTCGTTGGGAGATTCCAGAAGATTTATCTGAAGGTACTTACATATATAAAGTCTGCTTAAAAGGTGATAGTTCAAACAATATTTTTGATTCAAAATTTGTAAGTGGATTATCTAACCTTATTAAATTAGGTGCTCCTACAAGTCTTGCTTTATCTGGTACAATTGTTTCGTGGACACCAGTGAATAATGCTTCGGGTTATAGAATTTATATTTATAGTAATAATGAATTAAAGTGGTACAGTCAAACTCCAATAAGTGCTTATGCTACTTCGTATGATGTAAAAAGTAACATTTCAAACTTGGAAAACTATTTAGTTTATATGAAATCAGTTGGAAATGGGTTTAATATTGTTGATAGTGCATTAAGTGCAGAATGTGCAACACAAACTTTGGACACCCCTTCAAATTTAATAATGACAAAAGGTGAGGGGGATAGATATACATTAACTTGGGACGCTGTATCAAATGCTGATGGTTATAAAATTTATGTAAACAATTATGAATACACTATTGGTGGAGATGTTGCTGAATATGTTTTCTATTCAACAAACTTTAAAATTGGTGGGAACAGTGTTCAGGTTATGGCTACTTCATCAGCTTTAAATTTAAAAGATAGTAGTAAAAGTGCTACTTATACAGTAACCAAACTTGCTTCTCCAACTCTTTATACTAGTGGAGGAAATGTTATTTGGACAGCGGTTGCTGGTGCAACTGAATATGAGATAGTTATCAACAGTGTGTCTACAAGTGCATCAAATTCTTTAACTTATGATAGTTCGATAAACAGTTTTGAATTAGGTGAGGAGTTTAGCCCTGGTGATTATAATATAAATATTTATGCAAAGGGGAATGGCTCAAATATAATAGATAGTATTGTTTCGGAAGATGTAACCTATACAAAATTGGGTAGTCCAACAAATTTAAGAATAACTTCTGAAAATGGTACAGATTATTTAAGATGGGCTTATGTAGATGGCGCTACTAATTATCAAATTGAAATTCATAAATCATCAACTAATGAAACTAATTATGTAACAACTCAAGGTCTCTCATATGCTATATCAAATTATATGTCAACTTTTGCATATGGTGAATATACTTTTAGAATAAGAACTTATGGTTCTAGCAGTGCATCAATTTATTATTTAAATTCTGGTTTTACTGATTCAATAAATGCTTTCAGACTTGGCACACCAGATGGCTTGGGTATTGAAAATGGTATAATTACTTGGAATGCATTGAATTATGCTTCTATGGGTATTGATTCAAGTTTGTTTAATTATGAAGTAAAAATTGATAATACAAAGAGAACTGTTGAAACAAATTCGTATGATACAAATGTTGGTTCAGTAAGTGCAGGTACTAAAGCTGTAAGTATTCGTGCTGTTATTGTAAATGAGGGAAAAGTTAATGATAATCTTTATTTATTATCATCAGGTTATTCATCTGTTGTAACAATGAATAAATTATCATCTCCTACCAATATTAGAATGACTGATACTGGTGCTTTGGTGTGGGATAGCGTAATTTCACAAGATAGTACTGAAATTGGTAATTACACTGTAATATTTACTTATTCAAACGCGACTGAATTTAGTTATCAAGCTACAAGTAATGAATGTCCAAACAGTATAGTATCTGATGTTAAATCGTTTGGAAAAGTTAATGTTCGTATAATTGCTAACGGGGGAAATGGTTATTTAAATTCGCAAAGATCAACTTTAGTAACTTATACTAAATTAGCTACTCCAACATTAACCGTTAATAATGGTGCTTTAAGTTGGGATTATGTAAACGATGGTGATGGTCGTTCGGTTTTGAATTATAAAGTTTTTGTTAAAGAAGAAGGAGCAACGGTTGAAACCCCTTATGATATTAGTGGTGCTAATATTTGGGATATGGCTTCAATTACTGGCGGAAAAAGATATGAAGTTTCCATAATGGCAGTTGGAAGTGGAAGTTATGTGTTGAACAGTGCAAAAAGTGGTTCAATTCAAGTTACAAAACTTATTGCTCCAGATGCAAGCACTATTCGTGCTACTAATGATTTAGAGGGTATTCAGTGGAGTGTTACACAGACTGACCAATCATTTACTTATGATGTTGTGATAAATTACATAACAGCTACAAATGAAGTGAAAAATATGGGTACTATAAACACTGCTCAAAATGCATACTTTAATTTCCCTGATAACACTGAATGGGCTGGTGGTACTTATCAAGTAAAAGTTAGAACAAAAGCTCCTGCTGGTTCTCGAACAATAAACAGTAATTATTCTGAAGTTGTTGAAGTTATAAGATTATCAACTCCTACTGGTTTAACTGTAAGCAATAGTATTCTGACATGGAATGAAGTTGCAAATGCAACAAACTATGATGCTAAATTAAAGTTGGGTACTAATGATTATGTTAATTATCGTGATTTGGTTAATCAATCTACAAGACAGTTACAATTGGCGAACAACACAGATGAGGAATACAAAGAAATAGCTGAATTCGTTGGGTCAATCACTATGTGTATTAAGGCGTTAGCTTCAACATCAACAAGTTCAGGAAGTATTATTATTAATTCTGCAACAAGTTTAACAAAATCTATTGAAAGATATGCGGACCCTACTATAACAGTTAATGATGATAATGAAATAGCTTGGTCATCAGAATTGGATAGTGTTAATGGTCACATTTTATACTTTACACCTACAAGTGGTGGTGCTACTATTAATGTAAATTTGGCTAGTGGAATAAACACTTTTGATATGAATACATCTGTTGAATATAACGGAAGTTATTTGCAAATAAATACACCTTACTATGTATCTATTCAAGCACTAGGAGATGGAATCTCTACTTTAAGTTCACCGATATCAGAAGCTTATACATATCCAGTTATAAAATTGATTGCACCTGACCAAAAAATTGGTGAAGATAATAATGTTGTAAATGGAAATTGGCGTGTTGAAAATGGTGTTCTTGTTTGGGATTTAATAACTGGTGCAACTAGTTATATTGTTGAAGGTTATGATGAATCTGGAAATTATTATAATTCTGGAAATATAGAATCAATTAGTGGTTCAGATGTTGCAGAATGTTTACCAACTTATCCAGAAATTGGTGGTAGATTAACTTTTACAATAACTTCAGTTGGTGGTTTAACAGAAGATTATCATTATATAAATTCTGAGCCTTCAGTTTCTTCAACAATAAACAAATTAGCAACTCCAAGTGATTTGCGTGTTGAAAATGGTGAAATTGAATGGGAAAGAAGAAAGACTGGTGATGGAACTAGAGATGTTGTTTCTGAAATAACAGATGAAAGTAGTAATAAATATACTATTTTATCTGACTATGCTGTTAGTTATAATAATACAATTATTTTGATGTCTGACTATATAACAACTTATGTTGCAGATGGAACAAAGGCAATAGATGCAATATTTAAAGTTAGTGATTTCTTTGAAAATGAAGCAACAGTTTCTGTTAGTGTAAGTGCTATTGGAACAGTTGATTCAACTAATGTTCCACTTGAAAATGTTTATTTAAGCAGTAATTCAACAGATACAATAGATGTTTTAATTGGTGGACAACCAACAAATTTAAGAATTGAAAATGGTGTTTTGGTTTGGACTGATATAAGTTCAGTAAAAGATTTTGAATTAGTGCTTGAAGGACAAGATAGAACTGTTGTGTATACAACTAATTCTTATTCTGACTTACAAGGATATTCTAGCAAATTATATGATTCAGTTTATGTTAGACACGCTGGTACATTATCGGGATATTCAGGTTCATCTGTAAATTCTAGAACTTCAAATGTGTTAACTAACATACAAAAATTGCCTTCTATATCATCATATGGGATTGATGAAGATGGTGACTTTATTTGGGAATATTCAGCAGACTATGTTAGTGAAGATATGAAGAGAGGATTAGTTTTATCCGTTGATAATGATGATGAAAATTCTGTTAACATAAATCAATTTAAGTACACTTTAAATGTTAACTCAGATGACATTCAAGATGTGAGAACATATTTAATTAGCGGTTATGTTCCTGGTTCAACTGAAGTTAATGATAGCGGTACAAGTTATTTAAAATCTGATACCTTCTCGTTCAATACATATAAGTTTGCAAGTCCTTTAAGCGTAGGGTTTTTAAACGGTTTGGTATTTACATGGAATGTAAATGATTTAATCATAAGTGTTGATGGTGAAGATAATGTTCGCAATAATAAATTTATTGTACAATATCAATTTAAAGAATTTGGAACAGCTGATGGTGCTTGGGGTGAATGGCAAGAATTTGTTTTTGAAGATGTAAATAAAATGAGTATGTCAGATTTGGGTGAATATAATATTCGAGTATGTGTTGCAAGTTCTGATGTTAATATTTTAAGAAGTGAACCAACAAGTTACGATGGTAAATTTTCATTCAACAAATTTGAAAGTGGAAATGGTTCACCTGAAAATCCATTTGTTATAAGCTCAACAACTGCAACTGCTTCAACAGAACTTTCAACTGCAGAAGAAAAGTTGGCATATATTTATGTTTTAAACGATAAATACTTTAGGTTAGCTGAAGATATTGATTTGCATTTAAGTGTATCTGCAAATGAAACTACAAATAACGGTGCTACCATATTTGAAGGTAACATAAATATTCCACATTATGAAGATGGTTCTTTTGATAACACATTTACAGGTGGTTTAGATGGTGATGGACATTCTATTAATAATTTCCGTTGTACTAATGTGACAAGAACTGCTTTATTTAAGTCAATTTTGGGTAGATACAGAACTAACAGTGAAGGTGTTCAATATAACGCATCAACTTGTTTAAGTGACCCAACAGGTTTTTACGGAAGAAGTGGAATTATAATTGATTTGACATTAAATGCCTTAACTCCAACAGCTTCAGTTGATGATGAAGACCAAGATGTATTATTGTTCTATGGTACTACAGCTGAAGATGGAATTGCTTTTGTAAGCCACTACAGTTATGGTGGTTGGTTAGTAAATACTAATGTTACATATAAAGATACAAGCTTAAGATATACAGAACTTGATTTAACTAATGCAACAAACTATTATGGTGGTCTTGTATGCTATATGTATAGCTTTGTAGATGATAGTTCATACGAGTATTTAGATGCTAGAATTATTGGTTGTACAGTAGATGTAGATTTACAATTTTATACTCAAAATGCTGGTGTTAATTTATATGTTGGTGGGTTAGTTGGTGTTAACCAAGGTGGAAGTATTATTGCATCAATAAATAAAGGTAACTTAATGGCTAGTGGTATTGGTGGAATAGTATATCAAAATGAAGTTGCTTCAAGGTCTGCAAGTAATCTTTATTATTATGGAACTGTAAGTGGTTGTGAAAATTCAGCAAGTTTACGGGGATTACCTTCAACAGGCAACTACGGAAGAGTTGGTGGAATTTGTGCTTTGAATTCTTCATTTGTATTGTCAAGTAAAAATTCTGGACAACTTTCAGTAACAAATTATCACGAATTAATGGCAAAAGATGAAACAGTTTCTATTCCACAAGTTTCTGCATATGTTGGTGGAATAGTAGCTTGGAATGCTTCTGGTAACTATTATGTGGCAAACTGTTTGAATGTAGGAGCATTAAACATAAGAATTAGTGAAAATATTGCTGTTGGTTATGTTGGTGGAATAGTTGGTGAAAATGGAAACAATAATGCTACTAATATTGTAGGTTGTTTATTTGATAATTCATTAACATTCAACAACGAGTCTCAACCATGGGCGGTAATTGGTAATCAACCAACTCAAGCAACTAATGCATCTTGTGATACAGTAACATTAAAAAGTACAGAAAACTTTACAGAAAATCAAACAATTGTACAATATCTAAATACTATAACAATTACATTGCCAGAAAATTTATATAATACTTTAGGCATAAGTAGTGTATTTACACAAGAAGAAGGTTTTTATCCTGTACTTGAAAGAAAGTATGGTTTAAATTAAAAAACTTCTGACAAATATTTTGGAGGATTAAAATGAGCAAATATAAACCTAGGGGAAGAGGAAGAAAGAATTCTTTACCTACAATTGGTGCTATTATACTTGTTATTCTTTTAGTGGGAATAATATGTCTTTTTGGTTTAATTTTTAGACCATCTTCTGAATCATCAAGTGGGCCTTTAAATACCCCTGAAAATATTCAGGTTTATAAAACAGGCTCAGATGAAGAAGGTTGGAAATATTTTGTTTCTTATGATGAAGTAAAAGGTTCAGATAAATATGTTATTCATATTGATGATATGTTTACAACATCAAGCTCGGCAACTGTTACTGATATAACAAAATTTATAACTGATGCAAAAGTTTATTCTATCGGTGTACAGGCAGTGAATAACAAAATATCATCTTATAGTTCTTCAATAGTTTATACAGAATATTCAAACGCAATGCAATTAGCAACACCACAAGTTACAAGACAAAATGAAACTTTTTTGTGGGGTTCAATTAACAATGCAACAAGCTATACTCTTGAAGTAAGTTATGGTTCAACTGTTGATGAATATTCGGTAACTACTCCAAACTTTGATTTAAGCCCAATTTTAAATGCAACAAAAGATGACCCAACAGCAACTAAGTTTACAGTTAAAGTTAAGGCTTCATATTCAGGTGATTTATTATGGTTAGAAAGTAATTATAGTAATAGTGTTGAATATGTTATAACTAAAACATTAGCAAATCCTATTTTGACATATTTTACTGATAGTGTTGTTGAGGAAGAAGAGGTTAAAATTTTACATAAAATTTCGTGGAATGAAGTTAATGGTGCTGATAGTTATGAAATTTATTTACAAAAATTAGGCTCTTCATACGAATTAATACAAACTCTTATACACCCTATTGAATTAGAGTTTGATTTAACTAATTATGTTAGTGAAGTGGGTAATTATTCGGTTTACATAAAAGCAATAAGTGACCAAGAATATACAATATCTAGTTCAAGTTCAACTCAACAATTTATTATTACCCATAAATTAGCTACACCTATGATAACCGAAGCAATTGCAGAAGGTGAGTATATGAAAGTAAGTTGGGTTCCAGGTGATGACCTAAACTTACAAACTCATTACTATTTGGAATTATACAATGCAAATACCAATGCTATCGTATTAGGTGTTGATGTTTATGGAACAAATTATAGTTTTCTTTTAAGTACTATTCCTGAAGGTGCTTATCGTATGGTTGTTACAGCTAAACATAATACACAACCAAATTTATATATCGACAGTGAACCTAGTACATCTGTTGACCGTAATATAGAGCCAAAAATAACTAGTCCATCTCAAATAATTTATGTTCAAGAAAAACCAAGTTCAACCGCATCTTTAAGTTGGAATAAAATTAATAACGCATCAAGTTATCGTGTTTATTTATATCAAATTGTTGGTGAACAAGAAGTTCCTTTTGGAAATGTGATAAACCAAACAGGAAATACATTAACATTACCATTTACAACAGCCGGTATTTATTATGTTAAAGTTATGGCTTTAGCAACAGAAAGTAGTTTTTATCAGGATTCTGATTACAGTGAGGCAACCGAGTGTTTATTCCGTGAATATTTGGGAAAAACAACATCAATATCTATGAATGATGATAACACTATATTAAGCTGGGCACCAGTTGAAAATGCTTTAACATACAAAGTTTATATTAATGATGTTGAAATTGAAGCTACAATTCAAGATACAAGTGCAACAAATATGGGTGAAATATTTAGTAATGTTGAACTTTATCCATCTAGTGAAACAGTGCCTTATAGAATTTCTGTTCGTGCAATTGGTGAAGATGGTGGAATTTATGCTGATGGGGAAGTTGAAACTATTTATTTCTACTTAATTAGAAAACTGGATATGCCAACTGGATTGTCTTATGAGCAAACACCTAATACAAATGAAGTTACATTAAGTTGGCTTCCAGTTGAAAATGCTTCAAATGGTTATATTGTTATGATTAATGGTGTGGCACCTGTTGAATTACAAAACATAACTGAAACAACTTGTTCAATTGGTTCTTACTTGTTACCAGGAACTAACAATATCTTAATTGGTGCAAATCAATGCACTAATTATGCAGCAAGTAATTATGCTTCATTTGAAACTAATCCAACATTTACTTATTATATGCAACCTTTATCAAACTTTAGTATAACTGCCGATGTTGTTGAAGGTTCTGTTACTTATTATGCTTCATTTACAACTCATAAATATGCCAATTTTTACTTGTTTAATTTCTATGCATCAACAGGTGATGTATATACAGGTCAATCAGCACAAAGAATATACTCTACATCAAATGAAATTGTAACATTTGTGGTAGATTATGAATGGATAAAAAGATATGATGATTGTATTACAACTGTTGAAATTTTAACAGCATATGATGAAAATTTGCAAGGTTCAACTGAAAGTAATTTTAATCCAGCATATATAATAGGTGATGGAAAAAACACTTCGTATAGTCATTCAGTAACTACATATTATACATATACTAATGAATCTGTTTTAGTTATGATTGATGGTAATAGTGTTGAAATTGAAGAGACCTCAATGACAAGTAGAAAAATTAGTTGGTTATATCCTACATCTTATATTGAAAATACAAGTATGTTTTATATAACAATAACAAAAATTGATGCTGTAAATGGTAACTCTTCTTCAAACTATGTAGTTGTAGCAAGTTCTGGTGTAGAAAGTGATATAGAAGGATATCAAAAGTTTACTTGGTTATTTGAAAATCTTGATGTAGGTGAATATACTGTTAAATTGCAAGCTATAAGTAGTAATCCAAATATTGCAAATTCTGGTAGTACATTTGCTAATTTTGTATTATCTATTCAACAACAAAAACCTGATGGTCTTAATATAAAATATGATGAAACAAGTGGTGATATAGTAGCGGTATGGAATATGATTCCAACACATCAAAGTTTTACATCATATTATGTTCAATTATATGTAATTCCTAAAGATTCTTCTGAACCTATATTAGTTCAACAATGGAATTCAAGAACAAGCACTGGTTCAACACAAAATATTATTCAAATTAATTTTAGCACTGAAATATCTGAGTCTAATAAAAACAAGACTATAGAAGAAAATATGGTTTCAGGACAATATTATATTACAGTAAAAGCAAATGCTTACGGTGATTATTATCTTGAAAGTGAAACCGCAGAAATGACAGAATACTTTGAATACGATGCAGTTGTTGATGCTCCTACCGTGTTAATCAATCAAGAAAATGAAACAGCATTAATCGAATATCAAAAAGATACAAACTATATGTTGTATTATATGGCTCCAAATACAGAACAATATGTGCAAATGTCACCAACTAATTCATTACAAACTATAAATGATGTTAAATACCGCGTTTATAACTTATCATCTGTGTTTAATCAAAGTTCATTCTCAGTAGGAATTTATTTGATAAGTGCAGTTGCTGTTAAAGTTTTTGGTGAAACTGAAACAGTAAGCAGTGCTAATTCGGTACCTGTTGAATTTAAAGTTATGAAAAATTTTGATAGTGCTAGTTTTGAAAATGTTGAGCTTGTTTATGAATATTTAAATGGTCAAGATGTATCAACTTTTGAAGCTTCTTGGATGCAAGTTACAGTTGAAGACGGCGCAGTAAATGCAACTGATTATGAAATTGATGTATATAGCGGAAGTTCAAATTATTTACGCAATATTAAGGTGCAACTTGAAAACAATAACTATGTAGTATATATGTATAATGTACAAAGTGATACTTGGAATAAATATAGTCATACTAATATTAACTCTAGCTTGAATACTAAAACATATAATTACATTGTAGATGGTAATTATAAATTTACTTTATCTGAGATTACAGAAGAATCTGGCATTAAAATGTTATTAAAAGTATACGATTTATCTGATTTCACTGTTGGAACAACATATAATGTTATTATCTATACTTTAGCTAGTGAAGAACATTATTATAAACAATCATTAACTTATGGTTATAAGTCGTTTAAATTTATGGCAAAATGGTTGCCACCTACTATTTCTTTTGTTGACAGTGCTACAAGTAGTAAGTTACCAGAAAAATATATTGAAGCAAACAGCACTACTATAAGCTTTGATACAACAGCTAATGGAACAAGTAATGTAAAATATACATTTACAGTTTATATAACTAATTTATTAACTGGTATAGCATCTGAGTTTACAACATCAGGTTCAACTATGGCTAATGTTGGTACAGTTTTTGTAATTGATGAAAGTATGCTTTCTGATGCTGGTTTGTATCGTATTGAAGCTAAAATAGTAAACACTACAAAAGTTGAAAGTCGTTGTAGTTCACCAATTTATATATATAATGCTTTAAATATGGAAAGTCCAGTGTTAACCAGAGTTACAAAAGCAGAAACTCAATCTTCTACACCTTCACCACTAGGTGATGGAAGTTATGAAAAAGACATTAATTTAAATTGGACATTTAATGGTTATCAATTTGTTGCCGACTTAGATTCTGAAACTTATGCTGATTTCATTTCAGGGTTAGGTTTTATTTTAAATATTGTTGAAATTGATGAAAATGGAAATATCGTTCAAAACGGTTTAAGCGCTCAGATTCCAATTTCAAGTTCTATGTTTGAAACAACAGATTGGCAAAACTTTAATTTTACAGTTTTATTAGACAATTATCCAGCTTTAAGTAATTATTTTTGGTCAAAACAATGGGCTGATGGTGAATCAAAAACACATTATGCCTTCACTTTGCAAGCAATTTCTTATCCTACATATATAACAGGTATAGTACAAAATGAAGTAAGCAATGGTTATATTGATGTCATAGAAAATTATATTCCTCATTTTCAAACAGGCGTTTTTGAAATTTCTGGTGATGATTATCTGTACTATTTCAATAAAAATTCTGATATTTATACACTTATAGTTCGTCGTGATAATGTTTTAAGTTTAACTTCAAATATAACATTAGAAAATAATGGTGATATAGTTACTATTACTTGGGATGTTGTAACAGACCCAACTGGCACAACTGAAGTTGGTTATAAATTTGTTTATTATACAATTGGTTATGATAACACTTACATACTTTACTACTCAAAAGATGGTTCTACAAATGAAAACAGTATGGTATCACAACAAGTTTATTATTACAATAATAATTTCTATACTGACCAAAACCACACTACTGTTATAACTTTTGATAACACTGGTGTTTTTATGGGAGAGAATACTTGGTTTGATGCACAAGATGTAAATGGTTTTTCTATTGTTAATCAAACACAACCATTAGTATACGGTGTTTGGGTTTATTGTTATCCGATGGCAGGTGAAAGTGCATCAATTGCAGCTTCAGGTGTTTATTATCAAACAGTTGTTCGTACCGTTCAATTTAATATGCCAACCAGCATCTCATGGTCGGTATTTACTGATGACACTGGTACACAACACGAGTTATCTTTTGCAAATAATATTCAACAACAAATTAATAATGCAAATATAAATAACTATACTTCTTTATATACATTAACATTAGGTGGCTTTGTAATTGGTACAAATGATTGGTCAAATAAAACTCCAAGTTTGAATAATGGAAATTTTGTAGCATATATTACAGAATTATATAACGCAAATAGTTTTGTTGAATATCAAGATGAAAATGGAATAACTCATAGCAGGTTGTATGATTGGCAACTTAACGCAAAAGATTATTCTTTAAGCGTTTATGACCCTAATGTTGAGGGCGGAATTGCAACACATATTTTATACTCATCTAACACAAGTTCAGGACAATGTTATCGTTCAATAGTTATTGAAAGGAATGTACCTGCAAATGATACAACAACATTCATTATTGAAAATGGTTCTTATTATGCGCAATGGAACGAAATTTCAGATGCAACAATTTATGAAATGCAATTTGTGACTGCAAATGGTCAACCAATTGGAAATAATTTATCATATTTTACTAATGGAGAAATTCCAAGTGATTATGTTGAAAAGATAACAGTTTATATTGATTATGACCGTCAATATGCTAGCTGGCAAATGGCTGGTAGAACATACGAGCAAGAAGTTCAATACATTTCTGGTTCTGGTAATAAAATTATAAAAGTTGATTTTACACCTTTATTAAACGGAAGGGTAGCAGGTCCTTATTATTTGGCAATTTATACTGTTGCTGACCCTGCAAAATTTATTACAACAAATGGTAATGCAACCACAAGTTCTTTGCAATTTACCTACAACAAGGCATATTCACCGGTAGAAAACATTGAGTTTGGTTTTGATAATGAAGGTATTGTACAAACAATTTCTTGGGATGGTGCTCTAGATGCTGATGGAAGTTGGGTACACGAATATGCTTATTTTGAATTGCAAGTTTGGAAAACGGTTGGCGAAGGTGAAAATCCATTATTAATTTCATTAAGTGGTAATAACGATAAAAGTTTAAATTGTATTTTTGAAAATGTTGAAGGAATTCAAAGTGTTTCAAATCGTTTAACAAGTATAACTTATGATGAAGATACTAACAGAATAACTGTTAATATAGGTTCAGTATTCAGACAATATTTAGTTGAAAATGGTATTAGAATTGGTGGAGATTATACTGTAGGAATTGTTGTTATACCAGCAAGTTCAAGTAAATCATCATTTAAAGAAAGTACTCAGGCGACTGCATCTTTTGCTCACAAAGTTAAACTAGAGTTTGACCAAAGTGTAAGCTATACAAGTTTTTTAATTGATGATTGCTTAGATGAAAGTGCATCACAAAATAATCGTGAACCAAGTTATATTGAAGACAGTGTTAATACTGCAAACATTTATTTGTCAAATCCTGATGTTAATGGCAATTTTAATATTAAATCTATTAATATACTTCAATGGTTACCAGCTGTTCAATCAACTTCTATAAAGGTTTATGTTAAAAATAGTGCTGGTGAATGGGTTGAAACATTGCAGTTTGACAATATAAATATTCAAACTAATAACCTTGTATTGTTAAGTGGAGGAACTGTTCAATTACAATCAGGTAAAAATGAATTAGCAATTCAAGCTGTAGGTATTAATAATTATTATGTGGCAAGTGAATTAAAAACTTTTACAGTTAATGTTTATTATAAACACGCAACACCTACATTAAGTTTTGATATCAATTCAGATATTGTTTATACTAATGCAAGTGAAACATTTAGTGGAACGGTTAGTTCTTTAACATTACATCTTGATGACACTTGGGCAGAAAAAGAATATGGTGTTGTTATTTATGCTTATAAAGTAGTTGATGGCGTATATGAACCATATTTAGCATGGCAAACATCTGATGCGAATGGTGATGATGAAAATAACAGATTGATTTGGAAAGTTTTAAACGGAACAGCTTGTTTTGTTTATCCAGATACATATAAAGATGTTAGTAAGCGTGGAAAAGTAGTTAACTTTATGGACTTCTTCTATGAAAACGCAAATCAAACATCTGGAACTAATAAAATGGTTTCTTTAGTGGGCGCATACGATTATGTTTTCCGAGCAAAAATATTTGCAAAGAAATCTGATTCAAGCGAACAATATATGTTAAACAGTGAGTTTTCAAATATAACTAATATATTTAACTATACATATCAAATGGAAACACCAACTCCTTATGTTTTTGATTATGAAGGAACAAAGGAAATACACGAAAATGTAATTCGTGATGGAAATAACAGTGCAACAGCTGTTTATGTAAAGTGGCCAATTGACCAAACTAATTTTAAAAGTGTAATTCAATATACTATTACAGTTTGGGATGGACAAGATAAAATTGATGAACCATTTGAACGAGGAAATGGAAACCCAAATAATGCTGGAAATACGGTTGAATATTCTGCTTATATTCAAATATATTATAACGAAAATGGTGTTGCAGAATATAGCCTTTATGCAGTTACTATGAAGACATATAAAGGTTCAGCAACAACAATAAGCGAATCGCAATACGGAAGATATTTCCAAATACAAGATGGTTATGTAGTGTTTAATATGATGCCATTTATTGAATCTACACAAAGGGTAGATCAATATATTTCAGGTGTATATAGATATCACATTCAAGCCGTTCAGGGTAGTACTATGATTGGAACATCTACATCTGTTGGTTTAAGAGTTAATAATTATATGAATATAAGTCAGTTTGCTGGAGAATATTTTAGCGGAACTGATGTTGAAAATTCAAATTTTGATTATTACTACGAGTATCAACACAAAGTTCCATATCCTGTAACATTTACAAATGCTGTTGTTGATAATTCTGGTAATTTGGCAATTACATTGCAAGACACATACGCAACTGCTGAAACGATAGTTGTTACAGTTAATGGCAAGCAAACCATTTATAGTATTGAAACTCCTACAAGTAGCAGTACAACATATTATGTAAATATTTCAACTTTATTATTACCAGGCGATGCAAATTCAGTTAGCATTTATATTGGTGCAGTTGAATTTTATATGCAAGGTAATCCTTATGAAGTAACCCTTGGTTTTGATGAGTGGTCAACCGAGTTAACAACCTTGCGTGATTTACAATGGACATATAATGCTGGTAGTCACGAGATTTCTTGGAATGTAAACTTTAACAGTAATTACACTGAAGACCCAAGGTTAGATAGTGGTGATGGCGTTTTAGATGCAGATTTATTACATTATAAATTAGAGGTATTATACTCACCAAATTTAATTAGTAACACAGAAGATTTACCTGCTAATTCTATGTTTGATTATTTTGCTACACAACTTGGTGTTGAAAAATTAACAATAGAAAATTTACAAAATGTAGAAGGGCAAACTATAATAAAATTTTCACCACAAACAAGAAATTATATGTTTAATTTGATTGATTGTGTAAAATTAATTGATAATAGTTGGCTTGAAGAAAATGCATTGCGTGGTGGTTGGTATATGTTAAGATTAACATTAACAGCTAAAGACACTAATGGTATTTCTCCAAGTGGAACCGAAAATTATTTAGATGCAGTAAGTTATATAACGCCAATGATTAAACAAGTTTTAGCACCTTGGAAAATGTCTACATCGGGTGATTTTTGGGCTGCACAATCAGATTATGTATTTAAAGATACCGATAATCCAACTTTATCTCAAAAAGCAAATTGGGCAGATAACCGTGATGTAAATTGGGGAATAAAATTTACAGTTCAACCAGTATCTGGAAATTATCCAACAACTTATCGTGTGTTCTATTGGAGAGATGGTTCTACTACTCCATTTGAAAACTATTTTGAAGTTACAGGTGAAAATGTTACATTAAATGGTGGATATGTTTATTTGAATTTGCGTTCAGGATTTGCTAGTGTAGTTCAAGCAGGTGTATATAACTTTGCTTGGCAAGCATTGGGCGTTGCTGATTGTGCTGAAGATTCAGAATATTCATACATTTTAAGTGCAACAGCTTATCAATCTATGGATGTTCCATTAAGTTTATCTGCTTATGGTGGTTTTGGTTTAGCAAATTATGTAAGGGTTTCAGTTCCAACTTTATCTGAAACATTGTCAAACCAAACTCAAAGAAGTTGTATGATTACTTGGACTTATATCAATAATACTGGTGAATCATCTATAGACCTTTCATTTAGTGCAAGCTTAATGAATTTTGTTGGAAATGATTTACAAGATGGTCAAACTTATCCAACTGGAGTAAACGGATATGGGCCAGTAACTGCTACAAATGAAAGAAATTATAGTTACTTTAAAAATGGTGATACAACATTAAATATGATTGAAGGTGATAATTACATTTCAATTAAAGCTGTTGTATCTGGAAGAAATGGATATTATCTTGATTCAAGTTGGAGTACATTAAAAAAATATACTTGGGAAGTTGTTTTAAGCGCTCCTGAAATTGATATTTATGGAACATCTTTGACTGCTTATGATGAAAACCAAGCATATACTTACAGAACAATTCCTGAAAATGAAGAAAGTATTACAACTGACACAGTTAATGCTGTTGACACAGTAGACCGTGGTGGTCGCCGTGAAACAGAAGATTATCAGTCAACATATACAAATATGTTAACTATGTCTGTAAAAGTAAGTAAAGAATCTGTTTTAGATAATATTACTTTACTTGAAATTATGTCTTTTGACCCAGTTACTAACTCTTTATTCTCACAAAATAATGCATTATGTCACTACTTAGTAAAAGGTGATTTAACAACTGGTTTATGTTATTTGTATCAGAAAAAGAACATTCAATATACCAATAATGCAATTAACAGTGAGGAATGGGTTGATGCCGATGGGCGAGAAATTGGTACTTGTTCGTTAAATGCTGATGAATCTGTAACATTTATGATTAATGGTTTTAAAATTTACGAGTTGTTACCAACAGTTACATATGTAAATGTAAAAGTTAAAACTGAAACAGGTGAAGAAACAACATTTACAGGAACTAAAGATTTTGCCAATATTCCTCAAACATATCGTTTTATAATGCGTTCATACAGTGAACTTACAAGTTCAGAAGATTCTGGATTTAACTATAATCATACTTTGCGTTTAATTGCTCCAGAAGTTACAGAAGTAAACTTTACAGGTTCAAGTATTGAAGTGTTAGATGGTCAAAAATTTATAAACAATGATTTGCAACAAAGTTATGAAATTGTTTTAAATATTGATAAGGTTTCAAGAAATGCTAAATGGCTTATGCTTTATGCCTATGTTGACCAAGAAAATGGAAATAACTATTACAATGTAGACACTGGTTATAATGCTGAATATTCTATGACAAATTATGATGATTTGCGTTCAAATTGTTTAATTTATGATATTCGTGGTTTAGTTAATTTTGAAAACAGCAAATCAACTTATGGAACGATAACTTTAACTATATTGAAAGATAGTAGTTTATGGGAATTTATAAATGCAAATACTCCTAATGTGTTCTATTTCGCTGCACAGGCAGTAAGTGAATTAGGTTATGCTGAAGACCCAACGGTTTGGGAAGGTGATTGGTATGATGATTATACATTAGACAAAGTTCAGCTTTCGCAAATGCAATTAAGATATTGTGAGTCATATATAGGTCAACCTATGAATTGCATTATTTATAGACAATTTGAGGAAGCACAAATTAATTTAAAACTTGATTATGGTCAAGTTTCAACAAATGAACAACCAACAGCACTTACCGATTCAAATGTTAAACAAACTGTTAAATATAATAATTCTGATTTATCAACCAATCTTGCTATTGATAATTTAGCACTTGACCCATATTTAATTGTTGAAGAAAATGATTATGCAAACGCATTGTTGTCTCACGAATATGTTGAAGCACAAAAATATGCAGGTTATGAAATTACCGTTGGTTTACCAAGCGGTTTAGAAAAATCTAAAACTGTTTATTCAATGATGAATGAAGAAGGTGCCCAAGGTTCAGGTTTAATGGATGCAACAACATTATTTGACCAACTTAACAGCACTAATCCTGCAAGATATTATTTTGAAGGAAATAATTATGTTTGCGTAACTATGCTTGAGGACCCTTGTATTTATGATTTATTATTCTCGTTGTTTGCAGAAAACAAAACTGAGGCAACTATGACCGGCGGTGTTTGTTACATAAAAATAAGAATTATAAGAGAAACAAGAACAACAGTTAGTAAATCGAAAAATTTCTGGGTTTCACAAGATAATTCTGATTTAGATACATTAGATTTTGTGTTCTACTTAAGACCTGATGCTGTTAAGTTAACTTTAGGTAATGCAGTTTTTGATGCTTCTAATCCTTTAGTTGTGGATTGGGAAACAACAAATAATGAAAATGAGTTGTTATACCCAAACAATATTCCATTACAATGGACAGAAAGTTCAAAGTTTATGAGCACATATAAAATTTCAATTTTAAGAACAACTGCAACTCAAGGTATGGGAATAAACTTTGTTTATAACTTTGACCAAGGCGCAGCAGCTTATGGCAAAACCTCGGTAAACTTAGCTGCTCCTTCAACTGGTTGGGGTGGAAATAAATCTATTTATGGTGAATTAACTGCTTCAACAAGATTTAATAATTGGGATGAAGACCAAGTACATCAAAGCAGACAACAGGCAACTGTTTATGAAATATTTATTGAAACTAATGCTATTGTAGATTCAACAGTAACTGCATCTAGCAAATGTATTGGAAAATCATATTTGTCTGGTGCTGCTGATGGTTACTTGAACACAGAAAATGTTACATATTATAACTTACAGTTAAAATATAATGTATATAATGATATAGTTTTAAAAAGTTCTGGAACTGAAAGTTCAACAGTTGATTTAACTGGTGAAAGGGCTACAATGGGTAGTGTAAATAATGGCTACAGTGTTTCATTTAACACTAGAACCAATGGAAATGCTGGTGCAAGTATATCTTTAAATTATGCAGGAACTTTTGATTATATGGCATATACTACTGTTGAAGCTACTGGTCCATTTACTTATAAAAACAATGGTGGAAGTTTTGTTGCAGTTCAAGCTACTAAGAATAAAACTGTTGAAGGTTTTAGTGCATTAATTTTGCGTGATGCAATAAATAATTTAATTGGTGAAAATGGTGGAGCTGGTGGTGTTTATACAATTAGCTATCATATAAGTTACACTCAATCTGGAACTTGGAATGAAACAACCCCATATTTAAGCAGTGAAGAAAGTAGAACATTTACTTATGAATATTTCAGATTAGTTGATAATGCTCAAATGACAGTTATGCAATCAGGTGATGGTGTAAACTTTAGGTCTAGTTATCAAGCAACAGCAAATTCATTCTCTTACACCTTCTATGGTCACTATTCAATTGATATGTATCAAGTTAATGCTAATACAAACTCAAAAGTGCAAACCAGAACTTATATAGGAGGGTTTGACCCATATTCAGTTGTTGGTGGAAACGGTACATCTGGAAGTAATTCGTATTATTACAAAGCTTTTGATGATACCAAGTGTGATGCATTAAGTGACAGAGCTATTTCAAATGCTTCAAGTTTCACGAGTAATTGCTATACCTATTTCCCTGGTTATATTCAAGGTGGAAAAAATCAATTTATCTATACAATAACAGCTGGTGATACAAAATATAACTTAAAATATCAAGGTTTAGTAACATTAGATGAGTATATGATTTTAAGTTCATATGCTCAAATGGTGCAAGCAGAATATGGTTCAACACACACTGCAACATTAGAAGATTATCACACTGAATATTCTGCAGAAGAATATTTGGTAGATTTTGATGGTTTATCTCATGCTTATGTAGTAACAAACAATAAAGTTAGTGCAAATCTTTCAGAGCTTATTTCAACAGTAACAATGATGTATGCTAACGCTTTCTCATACAGTTACAGTTTAAGTTATTCTTCCTATGCAACATCAACACAAAGTGATTATAGTGGTGAATATCAGGTAATAACAAAAAACACAAGTTCGAAATCCGATTCAGGAAAAACCACTTATTCTAAAACAAAATCCGGTGTAACTGAAACTATTGCACTAGGGGATAATTGCTATAAGGTTACAGGTGCAACATTTAGTGTAAGTTGTAAGTCTGGTTTTGCAAGTGTTATTGAAGAAGGTGGAACTAGTACAATAACTTTGACAGATAAGTTAGTTAGTATATCTGCTGGCGCTTCAGAAACTCAAACTATATTGGAAACAAGAGTTAGTATTGTTCCTTCACCTTTGGTTTACGGCAGCGGAGTAGCTCAGGAGAGTTTTACAGCAAAAGCTGATATAGAAATTACAAAAAATGCATTAGCTTACTATAGAAGTGATTTTTCATTAGTTGTTAATTACTCAGAGTCAGGAAGCACAACCCATTATTGGACACACAGACACGAAAATAAAGTTACAGGTTTGTTTGGTTCAGAATGGCTTTGGACTATCAGTAGTGAAAGTTCCCCAGGCGGTTCGTTTAGTTGCAATGAAGTGATAACTTTAGATGCAAAGCAAAAAGAACAAAAAATTGTTAAATCAGTAACAACATTAGAAGAAACAAAGAAAAGACCTAATGATAGTAGTGGATTTTGGACTAAAGAAGTATATTATGATGAATATGTTGAATATACAAGGAATTATACATTTAGTGCACAGTTGAATGCTACTAATAAGTCTAATCCTGAGGGTGGAACAACATATATACCTGCTCATCACTCGTCTTCTGGTCTTGCTGGTTTCTTAAATTAAAAGTTATTTTAACTTGTTTTTAAATAAAAAGAAGTATAAAGTTTAAGTTTATACTTCTTTTTTATATATCTAAACAATTTTTAACATTAAGTAGCTAATAAAAATGGTAACTTGTATTTTAATAAATTGTATGATATACTATATTTCATAATAAATTGTTGTGAGAAAATAAATGAGAAATGTATTATCAAGAATAAAAGATATTGTAGAATCGGTTGAAGAGCCAGAATTAAAAGTAAAGGATTTATTAAATAAAGTTACAATTTCGGAAATTTTACAATCTTTAAATGCTTATGATTCTATATTTTTACCAACAGAAAAAATTTTATCAAGAACAAAAGTTAAACCATCAGATTATGCGATAATGAATGGAGCAATACCTATGCCAAATTCTATTTGGGATAGATGGATTTTTTATGAGAGTTCAAAAGATAAAACCAATTTAAGTAATATTTATTATGATACAACAAAAAGTATAGCTCCTGTAATTGCTTTAGATACTAGTGTAGTAATTTCTTATATGAAAAAATCAATAGATTTTAAAATTGAACCAGATTTAGATAACAATTTTTCTAGTTCTCAAATTTCTAAAATGTCAGATTATACTATGGAATTAGGATATTTTCCACAAGATATAGCTTCAAATAGTGATGAATTAGAAAGATTATTTAAAAAGGGTTTAATTACTGCAACTGGGAGAAGTTATGTTGGCTATCTTGATGATAAAAATACGATTGTTCAAAATTTAGAATACATTTATAAAGGTGTAAGATATGTAAGGGTTAGTTTACCAACTAGTGTTTTGGATAATAAGCAATTTTATATTGATAAACCTAATTTTTATAATAAAAAAGAGTTGTGGGCAAAAGTTCAACCTATTAAGTGGTATATTGTAAATTGGGATAATTTACCAAAAGAAATTAATCCGTATGGTAAAAATTATGATAAAATAATTTTGGCAATTTCTACAAGCTCATTAATTGGTGGAGTACCTTATGTTGTTAAAAGCAATGTTACAAAAAACAAGGATTTAATTTGGCAAAATTGTTTGATTAGGGCTTTGTTGAATGGTTATAATATTTATGAAGAGCTAAGTAATGGCAATGGTAATTTTGATTATCGTGCTCAAATTAATTTTGATTTTAAAGGGAACGGTTTTTATGACCAAGTTTTTTTGGATAGTTTAAATAAAAGTGCTGATTTAACTAACCAAGAAGAAATTAATGAAAATGATGTAATTTATGATGATGGTGAGTTTTTAACAACTAAAACGCGACTTGAAAGGCTTAATCCTGATAAAACTCCTAAATTACAACGACGCTTAATGACTGATACTGAAATTATAAAAAGTTGGATAGATTCAGGTGAATCGGTTTTATTGCGTGGTCCATCAGGTATTGGAAAAACAGAAAGAATTAAAAAATGTTATCCAAATTTAATTTATATTAAACTAACAAATAATATGTTTCCTGAAAAGGTGGTGGGGTCTGTGAATTTACAAACAGGACAATTAATACCACCTGATTTTGCAAAAGAAGCAATTATGGCTTGTGCAAATGAAAAAGAAAAAAAACTTATTAAAGAAAACATACAAAATTTATATGAATTTGCTGATATAATTTATGAGCGTTCTAAAAACAGAGATGATAAGATAGTAATTTTATTGGATGAATTATTAAATGTTAAACCAGCTGTGCAATCGCTTGTTTATTCTCTTGTTTTAAATAAAATGGTAGAGTCAGGAAAAGGTTTAAAATTACCTAATAATGTTGTAGTGGTAGCTACTGGTAATCAAAAAAAATATTCCAGCGTTGCTGAAGATTTAGTAGAACCATTAGAGAAACGCTTTGACCACATTTTAGATATGGAGCCAAAAGTTAATGAATGGTTAGTAGAGTATGCTATACCTAATAAATTGCATTCCACAGTAATAGGATATATTCTAACTAAATATATTGAAAGTGGTAAAAGTGAAGATAGAAACAAAATAGGATATTTTTATGAAGAACCAGAAGTTGGAGAATTACATTTAGATAAAAATGGTTGTCGTGGTAGAACAAATGACCCTCGTGGCTGGGCTTCAATTTCAAAAATGCTTTATAATTTTGAAGAAGATTTAAAATCTGGCAAGTTTATTGGTAAAGATGTGGAATCTTTATTAGAAACTACAATTAATTCAAAATTAAGAACAGAATGGGCAGCTGAATTTTTGGATTATTATAACTGTCCAACAATTTCAATAGAAGATATAGTAAAAAAACAGTATAAAGCAACAGATTTACCAACTAATATAAATGAAAAATTTGCAGTTTTAGCTGGTTTGCTTAATGCCAATGATAAAGAATTTAATGCTTGTAGGAAGTTTATTGAAGAATATTGTTCGCCAGAATATGTAAAAATTTATGATATGTATTGGGCAGGTAATGATGAAAATCGTATTGAAAAAGTGGCTGAGTTGGAAGAAATGAGTATGTTTGACTCTATAACTAAAGGTAAAAACCAAGAAAAAGTTAAATAAGCGATTTATTAAGATATTATAAAAAATTACATTTTAAAGTATTAGTTTTTTATTAATAATTTAAAATTATGTTTAAGTTTTTTATTATTGTTAATTAAAAAAATTTACAAAAAAAATTAATTTAAATTTGTTTTATTTAATTTACATTTAGCGAGGTTTTATGACAAAAATTAAAGGTACAAAAAATTTAAGAAAAATGATTCCTTATTTTAAGGGGTGTAAATTTTTAATATTTTTAACTTTTTTGTTACAATTAATATATTTAATTTTTACAGCTTTTGAACCATTAATAATTTCGGAAATTATAATAAACCTTACAGAAGGTGTTTATAATAATGCACTATACTATGTTGCTATTTTTTTATGTGTTGCCATAATAAAGTCGTTAATGCCAAGTTTTATGACATTAACTTCGAACAGATGGATAAAACAAGGCGCTTGTAATTTAAAAAATGATTTATTTTCAAAAGTTTTAAGTATTAATAATTTAAAATTAGACACTATTAGAAACAATGAAATAATTTCAAGGTTGGGGAAAAATTGCTACGAAGTTAGCTATACTTATAGAAAATTAATTACAAATTTAAACTCTTCAATTGCTGGTTGTATATATATTTTTATTGGTTTTTATTATAATTTTTGGATTTCTTTTTACATTTTAATAACTTGTTTAATTATTTTAATGTTAAATGTTATTTTTGAAAAAATTAGAATTAAAAAAGATTTAGAATTTGATAACCTTAATGATGTTTATTCAAGCTTTAAAAATGAAGCAATACGAGGTGTTAAAGATGTAAAGATGCTTGGAATAAAATATAAAGTAATAGAAATGGTTGATAAAAATCAAAGAGATTATTATTCAAAGCAAATTGCATTTTATGATAAACACACTTGGTTAATTTTTATTTTAAACTGTGTTTATGCTATTTCTTATGTTGGTTTTTTTGGTATATCTGCTTGGTTTATGATGAATAATTGGCTTTCATTAGCAACTTTCGTTGTTTTATTTATGTATATTGGCAAAATAAGGTCATCAGTTTTAAGTTTAAAAGATATAAAAAACGATTTGCTTTCTGGAGAAAAAAATGCAATCAGAGCATTTGAATTTTTGAATGATTTGGAATATCCTAAGGAAAAATATGGAACTATTAATAAAAATTTAGTAGGTAAAATTGAATTTAAAAAGGTATCTTTTTCCTATTCTGATGATAAAAAATTGATAGAAAATTTATCATTTAAAATAAATCCAAACAGTATGATAGCTTTTGTTGGTGTTAGTGGAATAGGAAAAAGTACTATTATTTCTCTTATTCAAAAAAGTGTTGTAGCAAATTCCGGTGAAATTTTATTAGACGATGTTAATATTAATGATTTGGATGAAAAATCTTTAGTTAATAGCATTGGTGTGGTTTCACAAACACCTTACATATTTAATTTAACTATAAAAGAAAATTTAAAACTAGTAAAACCCGATGCTACAGATGAGGAAATAGAGAAAATATGTGAAAAAGTTCAATTATCTGAATATATAAAATCATTACCAGATGGTTATGATTCACTTTTGGGTGAAAATGGAATATATTTATCCGGTGGACAAAAACAAAGATTGGCTATTGCAAGAGTTTTATTAAAAGATAGTAAAATTTTATTGTTTGATGAAGCTACTAGTGCTTTGGATAATGAAACCCAAGAAAAAATTAAACAAGTTTTAAATTCTTTAAGAGAAAATCATACCATTATTATTGTAGCTCACAGATTATCAACTATTGTTGATTGTGATAAAATATTCTTTTTATCTGAAAATGGGGTAGAGGCCGAAGGTTCTCATAACGAATTATTACAAAAGTATAAGCCATATAAAAAATTATATAAATTAGAAACAGAAAATGATAATTAAAAACACCACTTTATAATTTTTAAATTATTAAAAGGAACCTTATAATGTTCCTTTTTTTCTTTAATTAAAATGATAAAATTATTTTTATTTTTGTTTATTTTACTTTTTACTTGAATTTTTATACAAAGTGGTTTATAATAACATTTATGTATATATTTCTAGATTTAAGGAGTCGGTATTATGGAAAACAAATTTCGCACACAAATGTGCGGTCAGATTGATAAAACTTTTGTGGGAAAATCAATAAAATTAGCTGGTTGGGTTGATACAATTCGTGACCACGGTGGCATTACTTTTGTTGATTTGCGTGATCAAAACGGTTTAGTTCAATTGGTTGTTAACGATAAATTTTTAACAGGTGTATCTCGTGAAACTGTAATAACAGTTCAAGGTAAAGTTCGTTTGCGTGGAGAAGAAAATGTTAACCCAAAACTTGCAACAGGTGAAGTCGAAGTTGTTGTTGAAAATCTTGATGTACTTGGACCTGTTCTTGCACCTTTACCTTTTGAAATTGGTGAAAGTAAAAAAATTCGTGAAGATGTAAGATTAAAATATAGATTTTTAGATTTAAGAAATCCACAGGTTTATAACAATATTATTTTTAGAAGTAAGTTTAACAGTTTTTGTAGGAAAGAAATGGAAAAGTTGGGCTTTGTTGAAATAGCAACCCCAATTTTAACAGCTTCTTCTCCTGAAGGTGCTCGTGATTTTATTGTTCCAAGTCGTTTGCACCCTGGGAAATTTTACGCTTTACCGCAAGCTCCTCAAATATTTAAGCAGTTGTTAATGGTTGGTGGCTTTGATAAGTATTTCCAAATTGCGCCTTGTTTCCGTGATGAAGATGCTCGTGCAGATAGAACAGCAGGTGAATTTTATCAACTTGATATGGAAATGAGTTTTGCAACACAAGATGATTTATTCGCTGTTGGGGAAGAAGTGTTTTATAATATTTTTACTAAATTTAGTAATAAAACTGTATCAAAAGCACCTTTTAAAAGAATACCATATACTGAAAGTTTGGAAAAATACGGAACTGATAAACCAGATTTGCGTAACCCTCTTATTATAAAAGATGTTACTGAAGTTTTCGCAAATACAAATTTCAATGCATTTAAAGGTAGTACAGTGAAAGCTGTTTGTGTTGATAATTTAGCAGGGCAACCTCGTTCTTTTTATGATAATTTAACTAATTTTATGGTTGAAAACGGAAGTAAAGGTTTGGCCTGGATAAAAGTTGAACAAGATATGGTATTTAACAGTCCTATCGCTAAATTTTTAACAGAACAAGAACAAAAATCTTTAACAACTATTTTAGATGCTAAAGTTGGAAGTTCAATATTTATGCTTGCTGGTAAACCAGCTATAACAACTAAACTTGCAGGAATTTTGCGTAAAGAATTAGGTGAACGATTAAATCTTTGTGACCCTAATAAATTTGAACTTTGTTGGATTGTTGATTTCCCATTGTTTGAACTTGATAGTGAAAATAAATTAGATTTTGCACATAATCCATTTTCAATGCCAAGAGGTGGTTTAAAAGCGTTACAAGAAGAAGACCCTCTTTCAATTTATTGTAATCAATTTGATTTGGTTGGTAATGGGGTTGAATTATTATCTGGTGCAGAAAGAAATAATGACCCAAACATTTTATTTAAAGTTTTTGATTTGGCGGGATACCCTCACAGTGAAGTTGAAAAACGATTTCCTGCGCTTGCTACTGCATTTAAGTATGGAGCACCACCACACTGTGGAATGGCTTTAGGTATTGATAGAGTTATTATGCTTTTGCTTGATGAACCTAATGTTCGTGAAGTTATTGCGTTTCCACTTAACAAGTCAGCATATGACCCACTTATGAATGCACCGAATGAAGTTACAAATAAACAACTAGATGAAGTTCATATAAAAACGGTTATAGATGACGAGTAATACATTAATTTAGGAGTGTTAATATGATTAACATAACAGGTTTAGAGTTATCCTTTGGTGGAACGGCTTTATTTAAAGATGTTAATTTAAAATTTACGCCAGGAAATTGTTATGGTGTTATAGGCGCAAATGGTGCAGGAAAGTCAACTTTCCTGCGTCTTTTATCGGGAGAACTTGATGTATCCAAGGGATTTATAGAAATTCCACCTAAATTGCGTATGTCAGTTTTAAAACAAGACCACTTTCAGTTTGACCAATTTACTGTTATGGATACAGTAATAATGGGAAATAAAAAATTATATGAAATAATGAAAGAAAAAGAAGCCTTATATGCAAAACCAGATTTCAGCGAAGAAGATGGTATTAAGGCTGCCGATTTAGAAGCTGAGTTTGCAGAAATGAATGGTTGGGATGCCGAAATGGAAGCTGCTAAATTGTTGAACGGATTGGAAATTGAAGATAAGTTTCACTATTCTTATATGAAAGATTTGAATGGTTCACAAAAGGTAAAAGTTATGCTTGCTCAGGCTTTGTTTGGAAATCCAGATATTTTGTTATTAGATGAACCTACTAACCATATGGATGAAAAAAGCGTGGGCTGGTTAGAAGACTTTTTGCTTGATTATGCAGGAACTGTTATTGTTGTTTCACACGATAGACATTTTTTAAACACTGTTTGCACTCATATTGTTGATATTGATTATGGAAAAATAACAATGTGGGTTGGTAATTATGATTTTTGGTATGAAAGCAGTCAATTAATGCAACAATTAACAAAACAACAAAATAAAAAGAAAGAAGAAAAAATTGCTGAATTAAAAGAATTTATTCGAAGGTTTGGGGCTAAAAAAAGTTTAGCTAAACAAGCAACAAGTCGTAAAAAAATGTTGGAAAAAATTCAAATTGAAGAAATGCCTGCTTCAAACAGAAAATATCCTTATGTAAATTTTAAGTTTGAAAAAGAATTAGGAAAAGAAATTTTACAAGTGGATAATTTAACAGTGGTTGAAGATGGGAAAATATTGCTTGATAATATTAGTTTTAGACTTAATCGTGAAGATAAAGTTGCAATTTTGGGTGATAATGAATTATCTATAACTGCATTATTTAAAGTTTTAGCTGGCGAGTTATTACCACAATCTGGAGAAATAAAATGGGGGTTAAGTGTTATCCCAACATATCTACCAAAAGATAAAAGTGCATATTTTACAAACAATATGCGAATTGTAGATTGGTTAGCTCAGTATAGCAAAGAAAAAGATAACACATATTTGCGTGGCTTTTTAGGAAGAATGTTGTTTTCAGGTGATGATGCAAATAAAGAAGTACGAGTACTTTCAGGTGGTGAAAAGGTTAGATGTATGTTATCTCGTATGATGGTGCAAGGTGGAAATGTTATTATGCTTGACCAACCAACAAATCATCTTGATTTGGAAAGTATTACTGCTGTAAATAATGGGTTATTAGATTTTAAAGGCGTGGTATTATTTTCATCACACGACCACGAATTATTACAATCTGTTTCAAATAGAATTTTTGAAATTAAAAATGGAAAGCTATTTGATAATATGATGACATATGATGAGTTTTTAGAAAAAAGAATAAAAAGCAATAATTAAGTAGCATCAATTAATTTTATAACATATAGGTATTTAGGTGATATTATGAAAATTTATAATACTTTAACACGACAAAAAGAAACTTTTGTACCAGTAAATGAGGGAAAAGTTAATATGTATGTTTGTGGAGTAACAGTTTATATGCCACTTCATATGGGGCATTTGCGGGCTTTTGTACCTTATGATATTATGGTTGAGTATTTTAAAAATTTTAAACATTACGAAGTTTTTTATGTACGCAATATAACTGATGTTGGTTCAGTTGTTGGTGATGCCGATGAGGGTGAGGATAAAATAGAATTAAAAGCTGCTGAAGAGCATTTGCACCCTCTTGAATTGGTTGACCGCAACATTAAGGGTATGTGGGAAGGTTTAGATGCGATAAGATGTGCTAGACCAAACATCAGTCCTAGGGCAACAGGGCATATAGTTGAAATAATTGAAGCAGTTCAAAAAATGATAGAAAATGGTTTTGCTTATGAAGTTAATGGAGATGTTTTTTGCGATGTATCTAAAATAAAAAACTATGGAATTTTAAGTGGAAATACGCTTGAAAAACTTGAAGCAGGTGCAAGACTACAGGTTGATGAAAGAAAACATAATCCAAATGATTTTGCAATTTGGAAAAAAGCAAAACCAAACAGTGTTTTAAAATGGAATAGCCCTTGGGGTGTTGGTTACCCTGGTTGGCATATTGAATGTTCTGTTATGAGCACTAAATATTTAGGAAAAACTTTTGATATTCATGGTGGTTCTCGTGAATTGCAATTTCCACATCATGAAAATGAAATAGCTCAAAGTTGTGGATTAGGCAATCCAAATCCAGTAAAATATTGGGTTCATTCGGGATTGTTAAACATTGATGGTGTTAAAATGAGTAAATCATTAAATAACTTTATTACGGCTGAAGATGCAATAAAAAAATGGGGTTCTCAATTGCTTCGTTGGGTATTTGTTAATATGCATTACAGTGCCACAGTTAATATTTCTGACGATTTAATTACATCGTCTGAATCAGGTTTAAAAAGAATTGAAAATTTCTTTTACAATTTGAATAAAAATATTGGAGATGGTTACAATTCTGATTTGTCAAATTTATTCAGTGAAATGTGTAAAAATTTTGAACAAGAAATGGATGATGATTTTAACACCCCTAATGCTATTACTTCTATTTACGAATTTATTAAACAAGCAAACTTAATTTTACCAACCAAATGTTATAACATTGATAATGTAAATGAAATAACTAATTTTTTCAAAAAAATTGACACAGTTTTTAAATGTTTTGATTTTTTATATAATTCTGAACAAGAAGAGAATGGTATAAAATGTAAAATAGAGGAACTAATGGCTGAGAGAAATAAATATCGTAAAGAAAAAAATTTTATAAAAGCTGATGAGTTAAAAGCTAAAATTATACAACTTGGCGCAGAAGTTTTTGACAATAAAGATGGTACAAGTACTTATAGAATAAAATAGTGAGGTTATGAATGGAAAGAAGAAAAATAGTTTCGGTTATTGGATCTGCTGCTTGTTTTTATGAAGAATGTTCAGAAGAAGACCGCTTTAAATGGGAAAAGGCATATGAATTAGGTCGTGTTTTAGTTGACAATAATTTCCGTGTTATGACTGGTGGTGGTCGTGGTGTTATGCGTGCGGTTATGGCAGGTGCTCATTCTAGCAAAAATTACAAGGAAGGTGATACAATTGCTATTATACCAAGTTATGACCATAACGACAGTAATGATTTTGCTGATATTGTAATACCAACAGGAATAGATTTTTATCGTGATACTATTATAGCAAATAGTGAAATTGTTGTTGCAGTTGGGGGCGGAGCTGGAACCTTGAATGAATTGAGTGCTGCGTGGAAGTTTGGTAGATTGTGTATAGCATATGATAATGTTGGTGGTTGGAGTGAAAAACTTGCAGGATTAGCTTTAGATAGTAAACAAATTTATGAAGGAGTGGATAATAAAGTTTTTCCTGCAAAATGTGGACAAGATGTTATTGATTTAATCAATAAATATATATCTAAATTTAATAAATGTTTTAAATGCATTGGTTTTGATTCTCCTGTTTGGGTTGAAAAACAAAAAAGCCGATGGATAGGCCCTGTTATAACGGATAAGGTTAACAGAATTTAAAGAAGCGGAAGCTTCTTTTTTATGTTTAAATAATATATTTTTGTTAACAATTTAATATATGAAGAAAATATTTTTAGTAATTTTTTTGTCAATTTTATTATGTTTTAACATTCAAAATTCGCAATTAAATTTTTTTGCAACAAATTTTGAAGGCAAATATGTTTTTTATACATCTCAAATTTTAAATGATGAAAATGTTTCCGTTGAAAAAAGTGGAATGGGTTATGTTTTAACTTGTAGCACTAAATATGCAACTAAAATTAAAAGCAAATTAAACATTAATTTAATAAAAGGTGAAAGTTTTTCATTTTTAGGTGTTAAAAGTGAAGTTGAAAACTTAATAAAACGATTTAATATAAAAGTTTTGAATAAAGAAGTTTTAGATGAAATTTTAGTTATTGATGGTTACAGTTCAAAATTTGGTGAATTTGTTTGTACAAGTTGTGGAAATGTAAATATACAAATAGCATTCAACAAAGGTACAATAACTGTTGGTACTCCTTTGATTTTAGGAAGTTTTTAAAAAAATTATTTTTTATGTTTAAAAATTTTTAAATTGTTAATGATTTAAACAAAGGAGGTTGCAATGTCAGTAAAAAGTTCAAAATTTGTTACAGCGTTAAAAAAATATGGTTATTGGATAATTTTAGGTGTCACATTAGGTGTTTTATTTTTAGTAATAGGTTTAACAAGTGCATTTGCTAGTGAGAAAACTCCTGCAAAAGATGATACTTCATTTGTAGTAAATGACCCAATAACTTTTGTAAACCCAGTTTTAACTGTTGATGTTTCAAAAAATTATTCAAATTCAGCTTTACAATATAGTGCAACATTAAAACAGTGGGAAGCGCATAAAGCAATTGATTTTTCTGCCGAGGAAGGAACTGATGTGTTTGCTGTTAAAGATGGAAAAATAATTGAAGTAAGTTACAATTATTTAATGGGTAATACTGTTAAACTTGATGTTGGAAATAATTTGATAGTTGTTTATTCATCTTTGCAAAATGATGTTCCAGTTAAAGAAGGTGATGTTGTAAAACAAGGCGATGTTATAGGAAAAGTTGGAACAACCGCAAAAAGTGAAGCTAGTGATGGACCTCATCTTCATCTTGAAACTTGGTTAGATGGTGTAAATGTTGACCCAAACTTGTATTTAGATTTGGGCGAGAAATAGAAAAACTGCTTATTACAAGCAGTTTTTTTACAACAAAATTGCTTTACAAAAACACAAAAAGATGATAAAATAACTTTCGTCATTAATAAAGGAGAGTGTTTTATGATTTTTGAAAAAATACAAGAATTATTAGCTAGTCAAATGAACCTAGATAAATCTAAAATTACTATGGAAACAAATATTATAGAAGATTTAAAAGCAGATTCACTTGATGTTGTTGAAATGTTGATTTCTTTGGAAGATGAATTTGGTATCAGTTTGCCTGATGAAGATGCAAAAAAACTTACAACAGTTGGTAAATTGGTTGAATATATTGAAGAAAAACAAAAAAAGTAATAACTTAAAAAACAGTTCAGATGAACTGTTTTTTATTTGTTATTTTTTTTAATTTTAACCATCGTTCTTTAGTGCTTTTACCTCCGCGAATGTGTTTTAAATTTTTATTTAAGTCTAATAATTTTTGAACCTTGCTTCCAAGTTTTTTATTAATTTTAGGAAGTTTTTTATGCAGATAATTATGAACAGTGCTTTTAGATATATTAAAATAAACTGCTGTTTTTCTAACAGTGCTTTTATTTTTTAAAAAATAATTAGCAATTTCTATACATAAATTTTTATTTGACATAACCGCCCCTTTTGTCTTTTATGTTATATTTATTCAAAATAAAAACGAGTTATGTCGATAAAATAAAGAAATAAAAAAATCAAATAATCAATTTTATTCTTTATTTTTAAAAAGGTGATATCTTTCAGGTGATATAATTGCGTTTAAAATATTTTTTTGAAGTTTAGGAATTTGTTTTTCTAATTCAAAAATTTTGTTTTTTATAAATTCTCTTTGTGTATTTTTATCAGCCGGACAAGGATTTTTTATAATTGGCAAGTTTTTGCTTTCATTAATTATATCTTTTTCCCAAACATAAATCATAGGTCTAATTGTGGTTATATCAGTTTTTGATAGGTAGGTGACAGGTGAAAAAGTTGATAATCTGCTTTCATAAAAAAGTGAAAGAAAAAATGTTTCAATCAAATCATTTGCGTGATGACCAAGAGCTACCTTGTTACAATTTAACTGTTTTGCATAGTTAAGAAGAGCACCTCTTCTTATTTTTGCGCATAAACTACACGGATTTGACTCTTTTCTTATTTCAAACAATAATTCATACAAATTAGTTGGTTCAATAAAAAATTTAATTTCTAACTTATCACACAACTTTTTTATTTCAGAAAAGTCAGTTTTTCCATCATACATATCAACTGCAATTGCACACAATGTAAATTTTTGAGGTAAATATCTTTGTAAATTTTTTAAATGTAATAAAAGAGTTAAGCTATCTTTTCCTCCGCTTAACCCAACAGCAATTTTATCACCGTTTTGTATCATATCATAATTATTTATTGCTTTTCTAATTAAACCTTCAATATTTTTCATATGATATATTTTGACATAATATGAAGTAAAAGTAAAGAAAAAAGAGTTTAAATATAAACTCTAAAACTAAATATTTTATCTAGGTGTATGACATTGATTTTTATGGTTGCAACGGTAATTGGCTTGTTGTGATTTGTGATGTTTATGAAATTCTTTTACAATTTTTTCACTATTATTTTCTATTTCTCTTTGGTGTTCTAATTCCATTTGAACAATAGATTTAATTATTTCTGTTGAATCAGGAGTAGTATTAGAATTATTATTTATAAATTCTTTTTCTACTTTTTCTATTAATTTTTCTATTGTTATATCAGTTTCTTGAAACATAGGTTTATTTTGAATTTTAAATAAGTTCATTAAATAAGCAATATTTTGTGAAATTGTATTATTTACACACTTATCAAGATGTACAGGCACTAACTTTTCTGGCTGTATACCAGGTTCATAGCTTGCATCAGCACGGTGTAGGTGAGGATAGGCAATTGTTTTAAATTTATGTTCTTCACGCAAGTTTTTTGTAGGAGTTAAATTTTTCAAATTCATAATATCATCATTGGTTTTTAAAATTGGTTGTTCAGGTTTTATTATATGTTCATTTTTATTATTATTATCAAGTCTTGCTAAAAACAACCAACCATCAACACGACCACCAACAATTGCGTGCATACTTATACTATAATGAACAGGGTCATCAACATATCGTGCTACACTCATTCTATAAATTATTGGTAAGTCTTCATTTATTGCTTGTGGAGAAATCATAAAAAAATAAGACTTACTAACAAGTTCTCCATCAAATAAAAAGTTTTGATGGTATCTGTCAAATAAAATTTTAGGAGATGTTACCATTGTTTTTAAATCTTCTTGTGAATAGTTGAAATGATAACATTGCATTAATGATTTTTCAAGTTTTAGTGGTAAATTTGAAATTTTACAACCATTAGTAATACTCCAGCCGTGTATTGGTATGCATATATCTAGTGTGCTATCTAAGTCACTTTTTGCCAAGTCGTTTTTTGAAATCATTCTAGCACATTTGCCTAAATTTATATTTCTTTCATATGGTTCCTGTAATCCTTGAATTTTTTTTGCTTCTGGAAAACTTTCTAAAAGCAAATCTAGGTACTCATTTTTTTTCATATTCACAAAAACCCCTTATTGCTATACAAGGTTATTTTATCATTTTTCGACAAAAAAGTCAATATACACCTTAACAAAAAAAGTTTATAAAATTTTGTTTAAATATGCTTTTTAAAAAATTCTACAACTCGCAATAAGGCTTGTTTTGCTGCTAACATATTTATGTTTAAAAATGCGTGTCTACCATCTTTTCTTTCTTTTGAAAAAAATAAAATATCGGTTTCTACATTATTATCTTTTAATATTTTGGCAAAATTTTTGCTATCATTATGTAGTTTATCAACTTCTCCGCTTGTGATAAAACAAGGTGGAAAATCAGAGGTGACAAAGTTAATAGGTGACATTAAATAATAAAAGTTTTCTAACTCTTTTGGTGTTGTTTTAACTGAAACAAACATATTATGATAAGTTTGTAATAATTTAAAAGGATGATTGTAAAAATTTGTAAAATCATAAACTCCATAATAAAGTCCAAGCGCTTTAATATTGCAATTCAAATCAATAATTTTATTGTTTTTCCATCCAGCAAGCAGTGCTGAAATGTGTGCACCAGCACTATCACCCATAAAAAAAACATTTTCTTTATCAATCGCGTATTGTTGATAGTTTTGTAATGCAAATTTTATTGCCTTAACACAGTCATCAATAACAGTTTCCATTGTGTACTCTGGTATTAGTCGGTAATTAACATTAATAACATTAAAACCTCGTTCGGCAAGTTCTTTGCAATGATATGTATATAAACTTTTATCAGCACTAGACCAACCACCACCGTGAAAATAAAATATAGTTGGACAAACTTCCATTTGATTGGTTTTTATACACATTTTAGGGCAATGCCAATCAAACCTTAACCAATTATCTCGTTTGTATCTAGTGTAGGGAATGTTTAAAACAGATTGTACATTAGGTGATTTTTTATCACTGTCTGCTAATTGTGATATTAAAACTGTTCCAAATCTTAATGCTCGAAGTTTTAAACTTTCGGGCAAAGGCCAAGATGGAGATTCTTTTTTGGTCAAATTACACCTCTTTTTAGAAAAAATATAGTTTTTTTATCGAATTTTATCAAAGAAAATATTTTATACTAAAATTTCATTATTTTATCTTGACAACATTTGTAATTTATGTTAAAATCTAATAACTATTGTTTTCGGTTATATTGCATTTCAGGTGGTTTGGTGTTGTTAAATATTTAAAAAGTTTTAAATTAAGCCTTGTTTGTAAGGGAATATATGATTTATATAACTATCGTGGTAGCACGATTTTTCCTTACGCAAGGCTAATTTTGTAGCCTTTTTGTTTATTTATTACAAAAACTCATTGAACACAATATAACACAAAAAAATAAATAGAGCAACTAAATATAAACAAAATGTAAGGAGAAATTTCAATGTCAACTAGTAACACAAAACCTTTGTTTAAAAAGATAAAATGTGGGAACACGGAAAGATTGAGTTTTTCTAAAATTGAAGAACCAATTGAAATGCCTTATTTAATCGGTATTCAAAAAGACACTTACAAAGAATTTTTAGAGAAGGGTATAGGTGAAACTATTGCAGAATTTTCACCTATTGAAGATTTTAGCGGAAAGGCTGAACTTCATTTTCTTGACTATTATGTTGATTATAAGGCGGTAAAATATCCAATAGCTGAGTGTCGTCGTCGTGGATTAACCTATTCTGCACCTATTCGTGTTCAAGTTAGGCTTGTAAATAAGGAAACCGGTGAAGCAATTGACCAAGATGTATTACTTGGAGATGTTCCTTTAATGACTGAAGAAGGTTCTTTTCTTATTGGTGGTATAGACCGTGTAGTTGTAAGTCAAATTATTAAAAGCCCTGGTATTTATTATGAAGCAATTGATGATAAAAATACAGGTAAAACAACATATAAAAACACTGTAAGTCCAACAAGAGGAACTTGGTTAGAATTTGAACAAACACAACTTGACACAATTCGTGTAATAATTGATCGTAGTGTAAAAGTTTCAGTTGGGTTACTTCTTAAAAGTTTTTCTTTAGGAAATGATGAAGAAATAGCAAAATTGTTTGGAAACAACCCTTATATTGTTGACACATTAGACAAGGAAATCCAAAAAACAGAAGAAGAATGTTTAATAGAATTAAGCAAAAAATTAAAACCAAGCGAACTTCCTAGTGCTGAAGCTATAAAAGTTTATTTAAACAACTTGTTTTTTACTAAATTAAGATATGACACTGGTCGTGTTGGTAGATATAAATTTGACAAGAAATTAAATCTTAGTAATCGTTTAGTTGGTTTAACTTTAGCTAAAAAGTTAACTTTATCTGATGGAACTGTTGTTTCTGCTGGTACACAAGTAGATGCAGAAACTGCTTTAAATATTCAAAATAGTGGTATTAATGAAGTTTGGGTTAAACTTGAAGATGGTCGTGAGCATTTTATGCGTGGAAATAATCGTGTTGATTTAGAGGCTGTTTTTAAATGTAACGCAAAAGAACTTGGAATAAATGAAAAAGTACACTTACCAACATTAAACGAAGTTTTAAAGAATTGTAAAAACAAAGAAGCAAAAGAACAAGCTATTAAAGAAAATGCTAATGAATTACTTGGTAGACATATTATGATAGATGATATCTTAGCTTCTATTAGTTATTTACTTGATTTAATTGAGGGCATTGGTACAACAGATGTAATTGATCACTTGGCAAATCGAAGAGTTAGTTCTGTTGGTGAATTGATGAGCATAGCTATGCATTCTGGAATGGCAAAATTAGCAACTTTAGCGCGTGAAACAATGCAAGGGCAAGACCTTACTCAAGCTAGTCCATCTTCTCTTATTAATGCTAGACCTATAAACAAAGCTTTTATGGACTTTATGAAAACTAGTCCATTGTCACAAATAATGGACCAAGTTAATCCACTTAGTGAATTAACTCAAAAAAGAAAAACAAGTGCGGTTGGACCTCGTGGTGTTAGAAAAGACCGTGCAACTGAAGAAGTTCGTGATATTCACTATACTCACTATGGAAGAATTTGTGCTATTGAAACACCTGAAGGTCAATCAATTGGTTTGATTAACAGTTTGGCAACTTATTCAAAAATTAATGAATATGGATTTATTGAAGCACCTTATAAAAAAGTAAATAAAGAAACTGGTGTTGTAACAAACGAAGTTGAATATATGATGGCAGATGTAGAGGAAAAATATAAAATTGCTCAGGCAACTGAACCATTAACTGAAGATGGGAAATTTGTAAATAAAACTGTAGTTTGTCGTTATAAAAATCGAATTATTGAAGTGTTAAACACTGAAGTTGATTATGTAGATGTTTCTCCTCGTCAATTTATTTCTGCTGCTACAGCTATGATACCATTTTTGGAAAATGATGATACTGCTCGTGCTTTGATGGGTTCTAACATGCAACGACAAGCTATGCCTTTACTTAGAACAGAAGCTCCTATTGTTGCTACTGGTATGGAAGCAAAAATTGCTCGAGATAGTGGGGCATTAGTTATTGCTAAAGAAGATGGTGTAGTAAAATATGTTGATGCTCAGCAAGTTGTAATTCAAGATGATAATGGGCAAACACATAAATATGAGTTGATTAAGTTTAATAAAACCACTGCTGACACTTGTTTAAATCAAAAACCTATCGTAAATGAAGGCGATAAAATTAAAAAAGGCGATATTCTTGCCGATGGTTACGCAACAAAAGATGGTGAAGTTGCTCTTGGAAAAAATATGTTAGTTGCGTTTATGAACTGGGAAGGATATAACTATGAAGATGCTATTTTAATTAATGAGCGTTTGGTTCGTGAAGATGTGTTCACTTCAATTACATTGCAAGTTGAATACATAAAATGTCGTACAACAAAATTAGGTAATGAAGAAATTACTCGTGACATTCCAAATTTAAGTGAAGAAGCATTGAAAAATCTTGATGAAAATGGAATTATAAGAGTTGGTTCTGAAGTTCGACCTGGTGATATTTTGGTTGGAAAGGTTACACCAAAAGGAGAACAAGAATTAACACCTGAAGAAAGATTGCTTCGTGCTATATTTGGTGAAAAGGCAAGAGAAGTGCGTGATACTTCATTGCGTGTTCAACACGGCCGTGGTGGTATTGTTGTAGATGTCCAAGTATTTAGCAGAGCAAATAAAGATGAACTTGAAGCTGGTGTTAACCAAATGGTTAAAGTTTATGTTGCTCAAAAACGAAAAATTTCTATTGGTGATAAAATGTCTGGTCGACACGGAAACAAGGGTATTGTTTCAAGAATTTTACCAGCAGAAGATATGCCATTTATGAGCAATGGACAACCAGTTGATATTGTACTTAACCCACTTGGTGTTCCATCTCGTATGAATGTTGGTCAATTGCTTGAAGTGCATTTAGGGCGAGTTGCAAAAGCTTTGGGTTGGAAAGTTGCAACACCTGTTTTTGATGGTGCAACCGAAAAAATTATTCAACAATTATATAAAGAAAATGGTTTGCCAGAAGATGGAAAAATGGAATTGCGTGATGGTAGAACTGGTGAATTGTTTGAAAATCGTGTAACTGTGGGATATATGTATATGTTAAAACTTCACCACTTAGTTGATGATAAAATGCATGCTAGAAGTATTGGACCATATGCTTTAGTAACTGCTCAACCTTTGGGTGGAAAAGCTATGTTTGGTGGTCAACGATTTAGTGAAATGGATGTTTGGGCATTAGAGGCTCACGGTGCAGCTAATGTGTTGCAAGAAATGTTAACAATAAAATCAGATGATGTTTCTGGAAGAACAAAAGTTTATGAAAGTATTGTAAAAGGACAACCAATAGCAGAACCTGGTATACCTGAAAGTTTTAAGGTTTTAATTAAAGAATTGCAATCTTTAGGTTTAGATATGAAAATTTTAACTGAAGATAATGAAGAAGTTTCATTAAGTGAACTTTCAAATGATGATGTTGTTCCAAACTTTACAAAAACAGAAAAGAAAGATGTTAGTGAAGTTGATTTAAACTTTGATGATATAGAAAATGAATCACTAGACATTGGCACACAAGAACAGTTTGACTCAGGCGATGATGATAGTGCGTTTAACACAGGCAATCTGTTTGATGATTTTTAATAGTTAGGGGAGAGTGTTGAATTATGTTTGAATTAAAGAATTTTGATTCCATCCGCATTGGTATTGCTTCGCCAGAGAAAATTCGTGAATGGTCACACGGTGAAGTTACAAAACCTGAAACCATAAATTATCGTACATTAAAGCCTGAAATGAATGGTTTGTTTTGTGAGAGAATTTTTGGTCCAAGAAAAGATTTTGAGTGTCATTGCGGAAAATATAAAAGAATAAGATACAAAGGACATCATTGCGAAAAATGTGGTGTTGAAATTACACGAAGCAAAGTTCGTCGTGAAAGAATGGGGCATATCGAACTTGCAACTCCAGTTTCTCATATTTGGTTTGTTCGTGGTGTTCCATCAAGAATTGGTAGCATTTTAGATTTAACTGCAAAAAATTTGGAACAAGTATTATACTATGCAAGTTATATTGTTCTTGATCCAGGCACATCTGCATTTGCAAAAAAACAAATTATCACTGATAAAGAATATCGTGATGCCATTGATGAATTTGGTGCAAATTCATTTCGTGCAGGAATGGGTGGAGAAGCAATTCGTGAATTGCTAGAAGAAGTTGATTTAGAAAAAGAATCTAAAGAACTTAAACAAATTATTTTAACAGCAAAAGGTCAAAAGAAATTAAAAGCTGTTAAAAAGCTTGAAACTGTTGAAGCATTTTTAAAAAGCGGAAATAATCCTAGATGGATGATTCTAGATGTTTTGCCTGTTATTCCACCTGAGTTAAGACCAATGATTCAGCTTGATGCAGGTAGGTTTGCTTCAAGTGATTTAAACGATTTGTATCGTAGAGTAATTAATCGTAACAACAGATTGAAAAAATTAATTGAACTTGCCGCACCTGATGTTATTGTTAGAAACGAAAAGCGTATGTTACAAGAAGCTGTTGATGCTTTAATTGCAAACGGAAAACGCGGTAAACCAGTTCAAGGTGCTAAACAACGCGAACTTAAAAGTTTGACCGCTATGATTAGTGGTAAACAAGGTCGTTTCCGTCAGAACTTACTTGGAAAGCGTGTTGATTATTCTGGTCGTTCAGTTATCGTTGTTGGTCCAGAACTTAAATTATACCAATGTGGTGTTCCAAAAGAAATGGCATTAGAGTTATTTAAACCTTTTGTTATGCATAAATTAGTTGAACTAAACTTTACACAAAATGTAAAAAGTGCAAAAAGAATGGTTGAACGCGAGCGACCAGAGGTTTGGGATATTTTGGAAGATGTTATTAAAGACCACCCAGTAATTTTGGACCGTGCTCCTACATTGCACAAGTTAAGTTTGCTTGCATTTGAACCAGTTTTAGTTGAAGGTAGAGCAATAAAATTACATCCTTTAGTTTGTTCTGGTTATAACGCAGACTTCGATGGTGATACAATGGCTATACATGTTCCATTATCAATAGAAGCAAGAACAGAAGCAAGAACATTAATGTTAGCTTCAAATAACTTGTTAAAACCTGGAACTGGTGAACCAAGTGTTAAACCAAGTCAGGATATTATTTTAGGTTCTTATTATTTAACTATATTAAAAGAAGATGGAATAGGTGCTGGTTCATGTTTCCGTGACATAGATGAAGCAAAAATGGCTTGGCAAAACAAAACCATTGAATTACAAGCTCCAATTTTTGTTCGTCGTGAAGCAATGTGTGGTGAACAACAAGTTATTGGTCGTGTAAAAACTTCTATGGGAAGAATTATATTTAATGAAAATATTCCACAATGTTTAGGTTATGTTGACCGAACAAAACCAGAAACTTGTTTACAATTTGAAGTTGATTTTGATGTTACAAAAAGTAAAATAGAAGAAATAATTTCAAAAGCATATGCAATTTTAGGAACAACTGAAACTGGTAAAATGCTTGATAAAATAAAAGCAACTGGTTATAAGTATTCAACTTTGGGTGCTGTAACTATGAATGTGTTTGATATGTCATTACCAGAGGAAAAATATAAAATAATTGATGAACACAAAGATTTAGCTCAAAAGAATGAACAACTTTATGGTTTAGGTTTAATTACTCGTGATGAAAAAGTAAATAAAAATGTTGAAATTTGGAATGAAGCAACTGCAATGATTAAAAAGTGCGTCGTTTCAAATTTGGGTAAATTTAACCCTATAAAAATGATTGTTACATCAAAAGCTCGTGGAAATGATGACCAGGTTAATCAGCTTTGTGGTATTCGTGGTATTATTGCAAACTCTTCTGGTCAAAAGGTTGATGTTCCGGTTTTAAAATGTTTCCGTGAAGGTTTAGGACCAATAGATTACTTTATGTCTGCTCGTGGTGGTCGTAAAGGTATGGCAGATACTGCATTAAAAACAGCAGATGCTGGTTATTTAAGCCGTCGTTTGGTTGATATTGCTCACGGAGTTGTTGTTACTGAAGAAGACTGTTTTGAAAGTTTGGGTGAAAAACCAAAAGGAATGGTTGTAACTGAAATAAGAAGTGGTAATCAGATTATTGAATCTTTAGAACAACGAATTTCTGGTAGGGTTGCTGTTGAAGATGTTGTTGACCCTAAAACTGGTGAAATTTTAGCTAAGGGTGGCGAAATGATTTTGCCAGAACAAGCAAAAGCTATTGTTGATGCTGGTATCACAAAAGTTAATATACGAACTGTTTTAACTTGTAAATGTAAACACGGTGTATGTCGTAAGTGTTATGGAAAAGATATGGTTTCAACAGATTTAGTTGAAGTTGGTGAAGCAGTTGGTGTAATTGCAGCACAATCAATTGGTGAACCTGGAACACAGTTAACCATGAGAACTTTCCACACTGGAGGTGTAGCTTCAGTTGCAGATATGACACAAGGTTTACCAAGAGTTGAAGAAATATTTGAAGCTCGTCGTCCTGCTGATGTAGCTGTTATGAGTGAAGTTGCAGGTAAGGTTACAGTTCGTGATGTTGATAAGCGTAAGGAAGTTATTGTAAAAACTAAAGAAGGTGATGTTTCTTATTTATTGCCAGCAAGGTCATTTATAAAAGTTAAAACTGGTGATGAAATAGAAAGTGGAACACCACTTACTGAAGGAAGTTTATATCCATCAGATATTTTAAGAACTCGTGGTTTAAAAGATGTTCAAGAATATATGCTTGGTGAATTGTTGGGCGTTTATAAATCACAAGGTGTTGATCTTGAATTGAAACATCTTGAAGTTATTATTCGACAGATGTTAAGAAAGGTTAAAATTGAAAGTTCTGGAGATACTGAATTTATTCCTGGTGATACAGTTGATATATTTGATTATGAAGACACAAACTTAAAAGCTCTTATGGCTGGTAAGCAACCGGCAACAGCTAAAAGAAATTTATTAGGTGTTACAAAAGCAAGTTTGGCTACAACAAGTTTTTTAAGTGCGGCATCATTCCAGCAATCAAGTCTTGTTCTTACTGAAGCTGCAATTAAAGGCAAGGTTGACCATCTTTTAGGATTAAAAGAGAATGTTATTATTGGTAAACTTATTCCTGCAGGAACTGGTTTAAAACAATATAATTCTATAACACCATCTATATATGAAAAAGTAAATGATGAAGCTAAAGAGCAAATGAAACAAGAATTTCCTGATTTTGAACAAAATGATTTTGAAACTATAGATGATGTATTTGATGCAGAAGCATAGTTTTAATTAGTGTTGAAATATAATTATATATTAATTTGCTTATAAGTAAAAAAGAGCCATAAAATTATGGCTCTTTTTTTTATTGTTTTAATGTTTTACAAAAATATTTTTATTATAAAATTGTTATAATTATAGCGTTTTTATTTTTTATCTAAAACCATTTTTAAACTATCAACTTTATTATTGTAGTGTAATGTGTCATTTCTAAAGTTTCTTCTTACAGTATCTAATGATTTTTGAACGGAATTTTCAAACGAAATTAATAATTTTGTTTCATTATTAACTGAACAACTAGAGGTTTTTTTAGCACTTTGTTTTGTTTTATCTGATTCTTTTCTTTTTGATTGTGGTTTTAATAATGTTTTGAATTCTTTTATTTCATCAAATACTAAGTTTGAATCTTTTCTCATTTTTTCATATGCAATGTTATATTGTGTCATAAATGATTTAGTTTCTGTTTGAAATTTAATAAAACTACCATCACATTCTGCTAATTTTTGTTGTATATTTGATTGTAAAGTTTTGTGAAAAGTTTTACAAACTTCTTCATCATTTTTTACTTGTTCTATAAGTTGTTCTAATTTAACAAATTTTATATCTGTAATTTTTTTGTTATATAATTCTTTGCATATATCACATTTTGCCAATGCTTTTTCGGTATCATCAGTTAGTGAGGTTATAATTTTTTCAAGGTGAAGCTTTATATTTTGAACATCAACTTCTTTTGGCATTTTTTCACCATTTTCATTTTTACTTTTTTCTAAATTTTCAACAAAACTTTTGTAGTTAGGGAAATTTTCGAAAAATGAGTTTGAATCATCTACAATATTATTGAATAAAGACATAACTTTATAGTCGCCAAAATCTTTATTTAAAACTTCAAAATATTCTTCTAACTCATTTTTTTGTTTTAATATATCTTTTATTTCTTTTGTAAGAATTTCATCATATTTTTTTGCATCTGATTTAAAATCATCTTGTTTGGTATTTATAAAATCTATAAATTCATCTGTTTTTTTGTTGCAAGAAGCTAAAGCATAAGCATAATCTTGTACAAAATTATCAATTCTATCTATTAATTTATCTAATGAAACTACTTTGTTAAAAACTTTAAAAGCAGCTACCGAACCTTTAACTTGATTTTGTTTTTCTTTTATATCATCTTTCATATTTTTATCTCCTCAAATTAGCATATTTAGTATAATACAAAGTTTTGGTTTTGTCAATATTCATATTTTTCGCAAGTAACTAAATAATTTATTAAATTTTGATTTAATTAAAAAAGGTGGTTATCTTGATAGGATAACCAACCTGTTTTAATTTTTATATATAATTAATAAAAATAAGATTTAACATTTTTTATTATAAATTATTTGTTTGACCTAGTTTAATTTCTTGGTCTGCTTTGTGTAAAGCGTCAAGCATTTCGTCTATTTCTCCAAGCATAAAATCATTTATATTGTGTAATGAAAAACTTATTCTGTGGTCTGTAACTCTTCCTTGTGGGAAATTGTAAGTTCTAATTCTTTCATTTCTGTTTCCAGTTCCAACTTGTAATTTTCTTTCTTGAGCGTGCTCTGCAATTGCTTTTTCTTCTGCCATATTTTGTAGTTTTGATGCTAATATTTTCATTGCTTTTTCACGGTTTTTAATTTGACTGCGTTCATCTTGGCAGGTTACAACTACACCACTTGGTAAATGGGTTATTCTAATTGCACTGTCAGTTGTATTTACGCCTTGACCACCACAACCAGCGCTTCTAAAAGTATCTATTCTTAAATCTTTTTCAGAAATTTGAAAATTAACATTTTCAATTTCAGGAAGAACAGCAACGGTAACCGTACTTGTATGAACACGACCTTGACTTTCTGTTTCTGGAACCCTTTGAACACGATGTACACCACTTTCAAATTTTAAGCGTTTATATGCATTTTTACCGGTGATAATGATAACACCTTCTCTTATTCCTCCCACTTCTGTTTCGTTATATTCAACAACTTGAACTTGCCAACCTTTTTTTTCTGCGTATTTTTGATACATTTTTAAAAGTTCAGCAGCAAACAAACTTGCTTCATCTCCACCAGCACCACCACGAATTTCTACTATAACTGAACCGCTTTCATCTTTTGAGTCTTTAGGTAAAAGTGCTATTTGAATTTCTTTATTTAATGCTTCCATATTTTTATTTAATTCTAACACTTCTTCCTCAGCTAATGATTTTAGTTCTAGGTTGGTTTCTGATTTTGCTATTTCTTGCGCTTTTTCTAAGCTTGTTTGAAGGGAAGTATATTTTTCATAAAGTTCAGCATATTCTTGCAAACTACTTTGTTCTTTGCATAACTCTGTATATTTCTCATTGTTTGAAATTATATCTGGTTTGCAAGTTTCTTGTGTTAAATAATCATATCGTTCTTTCATTTTTTTTAATTGTTCAATCATAGTTTACCTCTATTTGTGGCTTGAATAAATCTGTTTTTGCCACTTAAATCTTTATAAATATTTATTTCAAAAAAATTTGGTTCTAAAAGTTTTTTTATAGCATTTGCTTGGTTAAAACCAATTTCTAAAAACAACTTTCCATTATTTTTTAAAAATTTAAAGGAATTTTTAGCAATAATACGATAAAAATCTAATCCATCAGGTCCACCATCGAGTGCTAGTTTAGGTTCAAAATTTTTAACACTTGGGTCTAATGTTTCTATATCTGAAGTAGGTATATAGGGTGGATTAGAAACTATTATATCATATTTTTGCGAAATTTTATCAAACATATTTGATTTTATAATTTTTATAGTAGAATTATTTAGGTTTGCATTTTTTTTAATAATTTTACATGCATTTTCACTAAGTTCAACTACATCAACTTTACAATTTAAATTTTTTTGTAAAGTTATACCAATACAACCACTTCCACTACATAAATCAAGTATATGTAAATTTTGATTTAAATTGTTTGCATATTTTATAATCTTTTCAACCAACAATTCTGTTTCGAACCTTGGTATTAAAACATTTTCATCTATAAAAAATTTACAATTATAAAATGGTGTCCAGTTTAAAACATAAGCTAATGGTTTTCCATTGTTTAATTGTTTAATTTTTTGTAGTATTAAATTTTCTTGTTCTAGACTTATGTCAATATTTATTTGTGAGTTTGTTTGTAATATATCTGCAACTAACCATTTTATATCTCTAATTGATACATTTGAAAATTGTTCTTTTAGTTTTTTTATATAAAATTGAAAATCAATGTTCATAAAACTCCTAAACAAAAATAGACGCCTTAATTTTATAGGCGTCTACTAAACCCAATTAATTGTTTTCAATGTTGTAGCGTTTGTTAAATTTTTCAACTCTTCCAGCAATGTCAACTAATTTTTGCTTTCCAGTACAGAAAGGGTGACATTTATCACAAATATCAACTTTCATAACATCAGATTTATATGTTGACATAGTTGTAAAAGTTGCTCCACAAGCACATTCAACCTTAACTTTGTGATAGTTTGGGTGTATGTTCTTTTTCATAATAGCACCTCGCGATTAATAATGTAAGATTATTATACTATAAAAAAATTATTAAGTCAAGGGGTTTTATTTATTTAGTATAAAATTACATATTGAAATTTGGCTAAATTTATGATATCATAAGTCTGTATGGTTAAAGGAGTAAAAAATGAAAAGCGAAAGTTACGGTGATAATATTTTAAAATATTATAAAACAAAAAAAAGACGAAAATTAGGTGAACCTTCTTGTAGATATGTTAGTGATAATGTTGAATATGTTGGTAATATGATTTTAGATACAGATAAATTATTTGAATCCAGACTGTTAAGGGAAAAAATTAATAATTTAAAATCAAAAAATAAGATAGTACCTATTAATAAAAATTTTAATGATAATATTTTAAAAAATACTTTTTTATACGGATATGATGTTTATACTCATTTAAAAGAAAAAAATTCTTTTTTAAGATGTCACGCTTGTGTTATTGCGTTAACTTTGTGTTTAAACAATTACCAATGGATATATGGTGATTTAAAAAATACTGCTTATAAAATGTATGATGATTATCAAAAAAAACAAGATAACAAATTGCTAGGCACAGTGTTTGAAAGTGCAAATATGTTTTCTGAAAGTTCACCAGTTTATAATCACTCGTATATGCGTATGTTGGGTAAAGATATTATTGAACAAAATTTAGTTTCAAGTGAGTACATCAAAAACGGTTTTTCTGTTAATGAAAAAGAAATATATGTAATTGACCCAAGAGAAAATATGATTATGTCAGAAAATTTATATAATTCTTTATTTGAACCCAATATTTTTCAAATTTTTAAACAAGAAGAAGTAGAAAATGCAGAAATTTGGAAACTTTTAAATAATCAAAAAACGCAATCAGTTGCTTCAAATAGTTATACTTACTTTGATTTCCGTTTAATGATGGAAGAAGTTTTGAAAAAAACTAACGACAGATGCAATTGGATGATAGGAAGTGATATTTTAGGTGAAAGGGCATATGTTTCAACTTTGTTTCAAGAATTTTCAAATTTTAATTCAATTTTTAATTGTGAGTTATATTATGGTTTCTTTGATTTTGAATCTTTTGAACCTTGCTTTGATATAAAAATGAATGAAAAAGATAAAGCAAAACTATTATAATAAATTAAAAACAAGTAGTTAAATACTTGTTTTTTTAAACAAATCTTTAAAATTTTTTGCAAAATTATAAATGGTTCCTGCTCCTAACCAAAGTGTTAATTGATTATTTTTTACATTTTTAATCAAAAATTTATTTAATAAATCAGGATTTTTAAAATAAGAAACATTTATTGTATCTTGTAAATTGTTAAATAAATCGATTGAGCGCCTTCCTATTTGTTCTTTTTCACGAGCCGAATAAGTGGGTAATAAAATGAGTTCATCTGTTTCGTTAAAACAAGTTAAAAAATCTTTCATTAAATATTTTGTTCTTGAATATGTGTGTGGCTCAAAAATGCAAAAAATTTTTTCATAACCTAAAAGTTTTGCTGTTGAAATTGCAGTTTTTATTTCAGTTGGGTGATGAGCATAATCGTGTATTATTCCAAACGGTTCTTTTTGTAAAAACTGAAACCTTCTTTCAACTCCTTCAAATTGTTGAATTCCATCAATAATATTATTGTATGGTATGTTAAAATGTCTGGAAACAGCTATAGCAAATAGCGCGTTTAAAACATTATGTTTACCCAAAATATTAAGTTTTATTTTGTTTATTTTTGTGTCTCTCTCATAGATATCAAAACTAAATTTACCATTTGTTTCTGTTATATTTGTTGCCCAAAAATCGCTTTTTTTATCTATGTCAACACATATGATTTTTGCTGTAATGTTTTTATTAAAAAGTTGATTTAGTATTGGTAAATTGTTTGTTGTAATTATAACATCAGATGTTTGTTTTGCTAATTGTATGAAACAGTTATATAAGTTTTCGGTTGTTTTAAATGTATCCATATGTTCTTGTTCAATGTTTGTTATAACAGTAACAGTAGGGTGTAAGTGTAAAAAACTTTTATTATATTCACAAGCTTCTGTTATAAAATAGTGCCTTGTTCCAATTTTTATGTTACCACCAAATTTTTCAACTGAACCGCCAATATGACTTGTAGGGTTTTTAATTTGCATTGCAAAACTTGTTAAACCCGTTGTTGTTGTTTTTCCGTGAGTTCCGCATATTGCTATACATTCTGTAAAAAAATTAGATAAAATACCTAAAAATTCAGCCCTTTCAATAATATTTTTTTGCATTTTAAATGAGTATTGCATATCTGGATGATTTTTTCTTACAGCATTTGTATAAACGATTAATTCACTGTTATCTAAAACTTGTAATGGTGTTTTTTCATAAAATTTTATTTTGTTATTTTCCAAGTTTTTTAATATGTTAGTAGTTATGTTATCATCTGTTCCTGTAACATTTTTACCTTGACAAGCCATTAGCTTTGCAAGCCCATTCATACTTGCTCCGCCAATTCCTATAAAATGTATATTTTTAATGTTTTTTAAAATTTCCATAAATATAATTTATGAATTAATTAATTTAAAGTTTAACAATTTATAATATTTATAAAAAACTAATTAAAAATGTTTGCCTTTTTTTTATGTTTTGTGTAAAATAGAAGTGGCTTAAAAATCTTTTAGGCAAAAAAATAAAAGGAAGGTAAATAGACCTAATGAAAATTTCTGACATTCGTATTCGCATTGTTAAGAAAGATGACAACAAACTAAAAGCCGTTGCTTCTTTAACAATTGATGACTGCTTTGCAGTTCACGACATTAAAATAATTGAAGGTAACCAAGGTTTGTTTATTGCAATGCCAAGCAGAAAGACACCTGATGGTTCTTTTAAAGACATTGTTCATCCTCTTAACACTGAAACTCGAGAGGAAATTCGCGACCTTATTCTTGCTGAATATGAAAAAGCTTTGAAAGAAGCTCCAGCTGAAGAGTAATTCCTCGTTTGATGGGCACTTCCTTTGTTTTAATACCTAGAAGTGCAAAAAAAGAAAAACAAATTTGTTTTTCTTTTTTCTTTTTATTGTTTAGAAGCTTTTGCTTTTACAGGTTTTTGTTTTTCATTCTCTTCTTTAGGTTTTGATAATTTAAAATTTCCTTTTTTAAAAAGGCAATACAATAGCATATATAAACCAGCTAGTCCAACAATAACATACAAAAATCTACTTATAAAATTAGCTTGACTTCCAAAAATTCCTGCAATCAAATCAAATTGAAAGGCGCCAATAGATAACCAATTTAAAGCACCAAAGCACAAAACAAAAAATGCAACATAATTAAACATAACTACCTCATCTTTTTGAGTATTTTGTGCATAATTTTATTTAATTATTCTTTTTTTTTAATTTTGGTAACATTTCATTTATTGTGTGATTTGATAATGATAATAGCAATTCAAAGTTATCATCATTTGCTGTTTTGTTTTTATGAAATTTGTTACATTTTTCACATTTATAAACTATTGTATATTGTTGATTGTTTTGTTCTAATTCAATTGGTTTTAAAAGACCTTTGCAAGTGTTCATTCGGTCGCCCGGATTGATGTCTACATGTTTTGAGTACAAACAAAAAGGGCAATGGTCTCGTGATGTATATTTTAACGGTAAAACAACTTTACCGCAAAACTCACAAATAAAACCTTCATCAAGTTTTTTAAATTTTTGATTTATCATTATCTTCTGATACCGCCTCTAAAACTAATTTATCAAAATCAATCCACTCAATAAAATCAGATTTATTATAAATAGTTATATTAAAATCATTAAAATGATGTAAATGTTTGTATAAAGTTATTGGTCTTGGAATATCAAAATCGGCACAAATTTCTGTTAGATAATCTTCAAAGTTATCAAGTGAAAATTTACCATCAATATTGAAAATTTTATTTTTAATAATTTTTTCATCAAAAATAATTTTTGCCCAAATTTTCATTTATTTTTTCCTTTTTTTATTTAATAATTATATACTTATTCCAATTAAAAATCAATAAACTAATAATATAAGTTTGACTTTTTTGACTTTTTTTTGATAAAATAAAAAATATTAACGAAAGGAAAAATTATGGAAAACAAAGTAGCATTAGTTAAATGTGATAGTTATGAGCAAGAAAAAGTTGATGAAGCCGTACTTGATGCATTTAACTATTTGGGCGGTATTCAAAAATTTATAAAGAAGGGTGATAAGGTTGCTTTAAAAATAAATTTGGTATCAAAGGCAACACCTGAAAAATGTGTTACAACTCATCCTTCAGTTGTTGAAGCTGTTGCTAAATTAATAATTAATGAGGGTGCAAATTGCATTTTAGTTGATAGTCCTGGAGGGCCATATAATTCGGCATTTTTGGCAGGAATTTATAATGCAAGTGGAATGAATAATGTTGCAAAGAATACTGGAGCTAAATGCAATGATGATTTTGATGTAAAAATGGTGGAAGATACTAGTACAAAAGTTGCAAGAAAATTTGAAATATTAAATGTTCTTGAAGAAGCTGATGTTATTATCAATCTTTGCAAATTAAAAACACATGGTTTTACTGGTTTTACAAATGCAGTAAAAAATATGTTTGGAGCAATACCCGGTTTAACCAAAGTGGAAATGCACGCAAGATTTAAAACATTGGATAATTTTTCTGATTTTTTGTATGATATTTGTGATTATTTAGGCTTAAAGCTTTGTTTAAATATATGTGATGCAATTATTGGTATGGAAGGAGCTGGCCCTACACATGGTAATCCAAGAAAATTTAACGCTATTATAGCAAGTGAAAATCCTGCTTGTTTAGATGTTGTTGGCTGTAAGATTTTGGGTAAGAATCCATTTGATATGCCAACCACTAAATGTGGAATAAAAAGAGGATATTTGAATTCTAATATGGATGTTATTGTTGTTGGTGAAAAATTAGAAAACTTTGTACAAAAAGATGTTAATGTTCCAACTCCTAATAACTTTACTCCATTTTCAAGTAATATACCAAAATTTTTGCAAGTACCTATAAATAAAATGTTTACACAGCGTCCAGTCGTTTCAAAAAATAAATGTAGGGGTTGTCAAAAATGTTATACACATTGCCCTATGAAAGCTATTGAAATGAAACCCAAAAATGGTGGGGGAATGTATGCAAGTTTTGATTATCAAAAGTGCATAAGATGTTTTTGTTGTCAAGAATTATGTCCATTTGGTGTTGTTAAGATTAAGTCAGGGTTTATTTATAAGATTTTACATTTTAAGAAAAGAAAATAAATATAAAACAATTTATTAATATTTTGTTATCATACAGTTGACAAAAATGAATATATCTATTATAATAGGGTAATATTCTAGGCACCCGAAAAGGGTGTTTAGTTTTTATTAATTTGTATTAAATTAAGG
>CALWTF010000006.1 GCA_944384415.1 uncultured Clostridia bacterium
CCTGAATATTCAAGAGATAGCATTGAAACCTTGCGTCAGCCACTTGAAGATGGTATTGTAACAGTTTCAAGAATAAATGCTACTTTAGAATATCCTTCATCATTTATGCTGGTTGCAAGTATGAACCCTTGTCCGTGTGGAAATTTTGGAAGCAAAACCAGAGAATGCAGATGCACACCATCGCAAATACAAAAATATTTATCAAAACTTAGTGGTCCATTAATGGATAGAATTGATTTACATATGGAAGTTGATAGTGTTTCTTATGAGGAATTAAGGGCAAATGAAAAACTTGAAGAACCAAGTTGTGAAATTAGAAAACGGGTGAATAAAGCAAGAGAAATTCAATTAAAAAGATTTGCTAGAAGTAATCATTTTTGCAATGCAAAAATGTCATCTCAAGAAATAAAACAATTTTGCAAACTTGATGAAGAAAGTGAAAATTTAATAAAACAGGCATTTGTAAATTTGCAATTATCTGCTCGAGGTTTTAATAGAATTTTAAAAGTTGCCAGAACAATTGCTGATTTAGATGAAAAAGAAAATATAGAAATAAGTCATTTAGCAGAAGCAATTGGTTATCGTTCGTTAGATAAAAAATATTGGTATTAAGAGGTGTTGTTTTGAAACAAGCTTATATTTTACTATCTCTTGCTAAAATTCCGCCTAAAAAACAAGTTGAAGTTATAAATTTTTATGGTTCATCAGAAGAATTTTGGAACAATTGGCAAAATAATGACGAAATTTTAGAAGTTTTAAGTGTTGAAGAAATTTCAAGCTTAAAAGATGTTATTATAGAAAATGGTGTTGAAAGGCATTTAAAAGGGTTAAAAGCCACTAATTCAGATATTATTTGTATTGATGATGAAGAATATCCTGAATTATTAAAACAAATTTTTGACCCTCCAACACTATTATACTTTAAAGGCGAAATAAAGTTATTAAAAACAGACTGCATAGCAATTGTAGGTTCAAGAGTATGTTCAAAATATGGTGCCGAGCAAGCAGAAAAATTTGCTTTTGAATTAAGCCAAGCGGGATTAACAATTGTAAGTGGATTGGCCGAAGGGATAGATGGCAATGCACATTTAGGTGCTTTAAAGGCTAAGGGTAAAACTATAGCGGTTTTAGCAGGTGGTTTAAACAATATCTATCCTGCTATTCATACAAATCTTGCTAAGCAAATTTTAGAAAATGGTGGATTGTTATTATCTGAAAATCCACCTTCATACTTACCGAAAGGTTTTAATTTTGTTCAAAGAAATCGAATTATAGCAGGTCTTTCTTTGGGTGTTTTCGTGCCAGAAGCAGGTTTTAAAAGTGGTTCATTACACACTGTAAACTTTGCGAATGATAATGGTAGAAATATTTTTGCTTTACCCGGAAGAGTTGACAGTAAAACAAGTGTTGGTACAAACAATTTAATTAAAAATATGCAGGGGTGTTGTGTTTGTGAACCTGCTGATATTATTTCACAGTTTCCAGAATATCAATTGTCATTAAACAAAAAAACAAATAAAGTTGTGCCCAAACAATTAACACTGTATGAACAAATAATTATAGACGCATTACAAATTGAAGAATTGCATTTTGATGAACTTGCAAAAAAGTGTCAGTTAGATACTAAAACTTTAAATAGTTTGTTGACAACAATGCAAATTCGTGGTTTAATAAAAAAACTAGCTGGAAATTTTTTTAGCATATAAAAGGGAAGTATATAAATGAAATTAGTTGTTATCGAAGGTATTGGAAAAAGAGAAACCGTTCAAAAATATTTAGGTGAAGGTTATGAAGTTTTAGCAACAAAAGGTCATGTTAGGGATTTGCCTGCAAAAACTTTGGCAGTTGATATGACGAATAATTTTGCACCAAAATATGAAATTATGCCAGATAAAAAGGCTATTATAAAAGAATTAAAAGCAAAAGCAAAAAATGCTGAACAAATTTTATTAGCAACTGACCCTGACCGTGAAGGTGAAGCAATAAGCTGGCATATAGCATATATTTTAGGGCTTGATTGTAACAAAGATATAAGAATAGAATTTAACGAAATTTCTAAAAATGCGGTACAACATGCTTTAACTTGTCCTAGACCAATTAATCAAAATTTAGTAAATGCACAACAAGCAAGGCGTGTTCTTGACCGTTTGGTTGGTTATAAAATTTCTCCAATAATAAGCAAAAAAATTAAACCAAAGTTAAGTGCTGGGCGAGTACAATCTGTTACATTAAAATTGATTGTAGAACGAGAACGAGAAATTCAAAATTTTAAACCAGAAGAGTATTGGAATATTACTGCATTTTTAACTAAAACACAAAATGGTACAGAAAGTTTACCGTTTAAATCTTCTTTGTACGAAAAAGAGGGGAAAAAATTTAAAGTTGGTAATGAGCAAGAAAAAGATAAGGTTCTTAATGACCTTGATGGTGCTGTTTGGAAAGTAAAAAACATTAAAAAAAGTATTACAAAAACGCATGCTCCTGCCCCATATATAACAAGTACAATGCAACAAGATGCTTTAAACAAGTTAGGTATGAACCTTAAAAGAACAAGTAGTGCTGCACAAAATCTTTATGAAGGCGTAAATGTAGAGGGTGAAGGTAAAATAGCGTTAATAACTTATATAAGAACAGACTCTGTTCGTGTTTCTCCTGAGGCTCAAATTATGGCAAAAGAATATATTGTAAAAACTTATGGAGAAAAATTTATTCCAGACAAACCTAATTTTTATAAAAGTAAAAAAAGTGCTCAAGATGCACACGAGGCAATTAGGCCTATTAACTTAAATATAACTCCTGCTATGGTTAAATCTAGTTTATCAACAGATAATTATAAACTGTACAAATTAATTTATGAACGCTTTTTAGCAAGTCAGATGAGTGAAGCAAAATACAACTCTGTTTCTGTAGAAATTGAAGCCAACAATTATCAATTTAAAGCAACTGGTAGAACAGTTTTATTTGCTGGATATACTGCGGTTTATCAAGACTTTGTTGATAACAATGACAAAGAGGATAGTGAACAAGCTTTATTGCCAGAAATGAATGAAAATGATATATTAAATAAAAAAGAGATTAAAGCTGAACAAAAGTTTACTAAACCTCCTGCTAGATACACTGAAGCAAGTTTAGTAAAAACAATGGAAGATAAAGGAATTGGCAGACCAGCCACCTATACACCAACAATAGTTCTTTTAGAGAACCGTGAATATACAGAAAAAGAAGGTAAACAAATAAAACCTACCGAACTAGGGTGTATAGTTTGTGACACTTTAATAAAATATTTTCCAGACATAATGGATATAAAATTTACAGCAGAAATGGAAGATAAACTTGATGATATTTCAGTAGGAACTGTTGATTGGCAAAAAATGATTGTAAAATTTTATGATGGTTTCCGTCCTGAACTTGAAAAAGCAAGTGGAGACCCTGATAAAGTTGAAATGCCAGTTGAAGTAACAGACATAAAATGCGATAAATGCGGTTCATTTATGGTTGTAAGAAATGGTAAATATGGTAAATTTTTAGCTTGTCCAAATTATCCTGAATGCAAAAACATAAAAAGCATTGAAGTTGTTGTTGGTGTATGTCCTAACTGTGGTAAAAATTTAATAGAAAGATATAGTAAAAAAGGCAAAAAATTTTATGGTTGCAGTGGCTATCCAAATTGTGATTTTGTTGCTTGGGATATGCCAACTAATGAAAAATGTCCAAAATGTCAAGGTTTAATGCTTAAAAAAGTTGGAGAAAGTAATATTAAATATTATTGTCAAAAATGTAATTATACACGATATGAAAAATTACAAACCGATGAAGAATAAAGGGAGCAAGGTTTATTGAAAACAGTAACAGTTTTGGGGGCGGGGCTAGCCGGTTGTGAAGCAAGTCTTCAGCTTGCCAACCACGGAATAAAAGTTGAACTTTATGAACAAAAACCTAAAAAATTTTCACCAGCGCATAAAAATAAAAATTTTTGTGAATTAGTTTGTAGTAATACTTTTAAAAGCACATCGCTTGAATTTGCAACAGGTTTATTAAAAGCTGAACTTCAAATTTTAGATAGTCCAGTTTTGAGTTGTGCATATAAATGTCGAGTTCCTGCTGGTGATGCTTTAGCTGTTGATAGGGAAAAGTTTGCTCAGTTAGTAACTGATATGGTAAAAAATCACAAAAACATAAAAATTATTGAACAAGAAGTCACAAAAATTCCTTTGGATAAACCAGTTATTATTGCTACAGGCCCTTTAACAAGTGATGATTTAGCAAAAGAATTACAAAATTTAGTTGGAGAAAGTTTTTATTTTTATGATGCACTAGCACCAATTGTTTATGCCGACAGTGTTGATATGTCAAAAACATTTGTTGCAGACCGTTGGAGCAACAGTGATGGTGACCATATAAATTGCGTATTGACAAAAGAAGAATATTTAAAATTTTGGCAAGAATTAGTTAATGCAAAGCGTGTTCAATTAAAATCGTTTGAAAATGAAAAAGTGTTTGAAGGTTGTTTGCCTGTTGAGGTTATGGCTAAGCGAGGAGAAGATGTTTTAAGATTTGGTCCTATGAAAGGTGTTGGATTTAAATTGGAAGGCAAAAATCCTTATGCTGTATTACAGTTAAGGAAAGAGAATATTGAAGGCAATCTTTATAATATGGTTGGTTTTCAAACAAACTTAACTTATCCAGAGCAAAAACGAGTATTTAGCCTTATTCCTGCTCTTAAAAATGTTGAATTTGCGCGTTACGGAGCAATGCATAGAAACAGTTATATAAATGCACCAAAATTGCTTACAAACAAATTTAATTTAAAAACTAATCCAAATATTTTTTTTGCTGGACAGATAAGTGGAGTTGAAGGTTATTTAGAAAGCATTGCATCGGGTTGTCTTTGTGCAATATATATGATACAATATCTAAATGGTTCAGAAAATATTTTGTCAAGTAGAACCGCTTTAGGTGCTTTGGGTAATTATCTTGTTTGTGCAAGTGAGATTAATTTTCAACCAATGCATATAACTTGGGGGTTGTTATCCCCAATAAATGCACCTAAAGATAAAAAGAAACAAATGTTAGCCGAAAGGGCTTTAAATGAAATTAAAAATATTAAGGAGCAATTATGGATGTAATAAGAGGCACTACAATTGTAGGCGTTAAAAGAAATGGAAAAACAGTTATAGGTGGTGACAGTCAGGCACAATTAGGTGAGCATTTTATTATAAAAGATTCTGTTGTAAAAGTTCGTCGTATTTACGATGGTAAGGTTATAGTAGGAATTGCAGGTGTAGTTTCTGATGCTTTTGCTATGCTTAGAAAATTGGAAAGTAATTTACAAAAATTTTCAGGCAATTTACAACGAGCAGTAGTAGAATTAGAATCAGTTTGGCAAAGCGTTGATACTGCATATCGCAAGTTAGAAGCTCATATTATAGTTGCTAATGATAGTGAAATGTATCTTTTAACTGGTGGCGATGGAAATGTTATCAAGCCAGATGATGGCGTAATATCAATTGGCTCTGGAAGTTGCTTTGCTCTTGCTGCTGCAAAAGCTTTATTAGATAATACTGATTTAGATGCAAGACAAATTGTGGAAAAAAGTTTGTTAATAGCAAGTCACTACTGTCCACATACAAACAGTAATTTAACTATTGAGGAGGTTTAAGTTTATGGACCAAATGACACCAAAACAAATAGTTCAAGAACTTGATAAATATATTATTGGTCAGCAAGAAGCAAAAAAAGCTGTTGCTGTTGCTTTGCGTAATCGTTATCGTAGAAGCAAATTAAGTGAAGAGCTTAAAGAAGATGTTACCCCAAAAAATATAATAATGAAGGGACCAACAGGTGTTGGTAAAACGGAAATTGCTCGCCGACTTGCAAGATTGGTTCGTGCACCATTTGTAAAAGTTGAAGCTACAAAATATACCGAAGTTGGTTATGTAGGCCGTGATGTTGAAAGTATGATTAGAGACCTTGTTGAACAATCAATACGAATGGTTAAAGCTGAAAAATTTGAAAATGTTAAGCAACAAGCTACTAAAAATGCAAACACAAAAATTCGTGATATTATGTATGCCAAAAGCACATTAGTTAAAAGTGAAGAACCTGATAACTATAAGGAAGTTTTATTTAACGAGATTGCTGAAGGTAAACACGACGATGAAGTTATTGAAATGGAAATTGTTGAAGCTCCAAAAGCACTTGAAATTATGGCTGGTGGACAAGACTCAAATTTAACAGAAATGTTTAGTGGTTTCTTACCAAAACGCAAGCGTGTTAGAAAAATGACAGTAGCAACTGCTAGAAAACATATAGTTGATGAAGAAAGTTCAAAACTTATTGATATGGATGCAGTAAACGAGGAAGGTATTAATCGAGCAGAACAGGAAGGAATTATATTTATTGATGAAATAGATAAAATTGCTATGACTCGTGGAAATGGTAGTGGTCCTGATGTTTCTCGTGAAGGTGTTCAGCGTGATATTCTTCCTTTTGTTGAGGGGTGCAATGTTACCACTAAATATGGAACTATCAGAACTGACTATATTTTATTTATTGCAGCAGGGGCTTTTCATATAGCAAAAGTTGAAGATTTAATTCCAGAATTACAAGGTCGTTTCCCAATTCGTGTTGATTTAGAAAGTTTAACACAAAAAGACTTTTTAAAAATCTTAACACAACCTAAAAATGCTATAACAAAACAACATATTGAATTGTTAAAAGTTGATAATATTAATCTTTCTTTTGATGAAGAAGCTTTAGGCGAAATAGCTAAAATTGCAGAACTAGAAAATAACACAAAGGAAAATATAGGTGCTAGAAGGTTATATACAATAATGGAAAAACTATTAGAAGAAATCAGTTTTGAAGCAAGTGGAGACCACCCTGTTGTTGATGTAAAAGTTACAAAAGAATTTGTTACCCGAGTTTTAGGTAAAACATTAAAAGAACATGATTTATCAAAATACATTATGTAAAAAATAAAAAAGGTTAGTATATTATGTATAAAAAACCAAAAGGAACAAGAGATATATTCGGTTTATCAATAAACAAGTGGCACAAAATGGAAAATATTGCTGTTGATTTAGCAAAACAATTTAATTGTTCTGAAATTCGCACACCGACATTTGAAGATTCATCTTTATATTTACGAAGTGTTGGAGAATCTAGCGATATTGTTACTAAAGAAATGTATTTGTTTGAAGATAAGGCGAAAAGACAGATGGCTTTAAGACCAGAGGGTACTGCTGGTGTTGTTCGTGCTTTTATAGAGAATGGTTTGCAAAATCAACCGTTACCACAAAAATATTATTATATAGGGAATAATTTTCGTTATGAAAATCCTCAGGTTGGCAGATATCGTGAATTTTCTCAATTTGGTGTTGAATGCTTTGGTAATGAAAGTGCTTGGGCAGATGTTGAAATGATGCAAATGTGTTCTTTGTTTGTGGAAAAATTAGGCTTAAAAAATACAAAGTTAATAATAAATTCAATAGGTTGTCCTAATTGTAGAAAACTTTTTAACCAAGCTTTAAAAGAGTTTGCAGAACGCAATAAAGATAAATTGTGTGAAGATTGTAAAACACGAACAAATAAAAACCCAATGCGTATTCTTGATTGTAAGAATGAAAATTGTCAAAAAATTTTACAAAACGCACCAAAGTTAAAAGACTTTTTATGTAACGATTGTAAAAATCATTTTGATATGGTTAAGTATGGACTTGAAAAAATTGGTGTTAATTTTGAAGTGGTTGAAAATTTAGTTCGAGGTTTTGATTATTATACCAAAACTGTTTTTGAGGTTGTGGCAAATAACATTGATGGCAAGCCTTTATCTATAGGTGGGGGCGGAAGATATGATAACCTTGTTGAGGAAATGGGTGGTATGCCAACCAATTGTGTTGGTTTTGCAATGGGATTGGACCGTATAGTTTTGTTATTAAATGAACAAAATGAAAACATTGATGTTTATTTATCAAATGCGGGCAATGTTGAAATTTCAGATATTTACCTTATAGCAAACAATTTGCGTGAGCAAGGTTTTTCAGTTGAATGCAATTTGACTAATAAAAGTTTAAAGAAACAATTTGCATTTGCTTCAAAGTTGGGTGCAAATTTCGTTTGTGTTCTAGGTGATAATGAAATAAAAAACAAAACCATTACTGTTAAAAATTTAAAAACCAAACAAGAAAATCAAATTGAATTAAAAAGTCTTGTTGAATATTTAAAAAACAATACAAATTAGTTTGATTTTTAAAAAAAAGCATACTATAATTCTAATAAATAAAAAGGAGTGATTTTTATGGCAGAAATTTTACATGTAAATAAGGATAATTTTGAAGAGGTTGTTTTAAAAAGCAAAACACCTGTTCTTGTTGATTTTTTTGCAACATGGTGTGGTCCTTGTAAAATGCTTGGACCTGTTTTGGAACAGGTAGCTGATGAAACAAACAATGTAAAAATTTATAAAGTAGATATTGATGAAAGTATGGAAATTGCAGAAAAATATGGGCTTATAAGTGTTCCAACTTTAATTATGTTTAATAATGGCGAGGAAGTAGCTCGTGAAATTGGTTTTAGACAAAAAAAGCAAATTTTAGATTTAATTGAAGACAAAACCAACAACTAAAAAAGCCTTTTTAAAGGCTTTTTTTATTTTTACTTTACCATTTTTGGTATTGACACTTTGAGTGTTTTGTGCTAGAATTAATTAGATTTAAATAATTATCAACTAAAAATAAGGAGTGTTTAATGGACAAGAAAATATATCTTGATAATGCAGCTACAACAATGTTAAATAGTGAAGTTTTAGCTGAAATGATGCCATATTTTAATAGCATCTATGGTAACGCAAGCAGTTTACACAGTTTTGGGCGTGATGCGAAAGCTGCTGTGGATTTAGCTCGTGAACGAATAGCTAAGGGAATTGGTTGTAAACCTAATGAAATATATTTCACAAGTGGTGCAACTGAGGCTAATAACTGGATTTTACGAGGTGTTGCAAATGCAAACAGAACTCGTGGTAATCATATTATAACAAGCAAAATTGAACATCCAAGTATTTTGGAAACTTGTGCTGATTTGGAAAGACAAGGTTTTAAAGTTACATATCTTGATGTTGATAGTTATGGTTTTGTTCGAATTGACCAATTACTGCACTATTTAAGTAAAGATACAATTTTAATATCTATTATGGCAGCTAATAATGAGATTGGAACAATTCAAAACATTCAAGCAATAGCCAGTATAGCAAATGAAAAAGGAATTCCTTTTCACACAGATGCAACTCAAGCATTAGGTGCAATTAATTTGAATGTTCAAGAGATGAAAATTGATGCAATGAGCTTGTCATCTCATAAAATATATGGTCCAAAAGGTGTTGGTGCTTTATATATTCGTTCAGGTTTACTTGTTGATAGGTTTATGACAGGTGGTGAACAAGAAAGTGGTAGAAGAGCTGGAACAGTTAACACACCAGGTATAGTTGGTTTTGGAAAAGCAGTTGAAATTTGCACTAGAGACATCGTAGCTAATAGTAAAAAATTAAAGTCATTGCGTGATTATTTTATAAGACAAGTACAGCAAAAAATTGATATGGTTTATTTAAATGGACATCCTGTTCAAAGGTTACCAAATAATGCTAGTTTATCTTTTGCAATGGTGGAAGGTGAAAGTATATTGTTTATGTTAGATATGCAAGGTATTGCGGTTTCAACTGGTTCAGCTTGTTCATCTGGTTCTTTACAAGAATCACATGTTTTAAAAGCATTAAATATTCCTGCTGACCTTATTCAAGGAACAGTTAGATTTAGTTTAGGTAAAATGACAACTAAAGAAGATATTGACCAAACTGTTGATGTTTTGGTAAGTGTTATAAAAAAACTCCGACATATTTCTCCTGTAACAAAAGCACAGGTTGGAAGATTAAAAAAAGGAGATAAATAATGTACAGTAACAAAATTATGGAAATATTTAAGTCACCAACCAATGCTGGTGCAATGAGAGAATCTGATGCTATAGGAACAGTTTATAGTTCTGTATGTTCTGATGTTATGAAATTTTTTATTGTAGTTGATGCAGATACAAAGGTTATAACTTCTGCCAAGTTTCAAGTGTTTGGTTGTGTTGCTGCTTTTGCTGTTGGTTCAATAACTGCAAAAATGATGGAAGGTAAAACTGTAGATGAAGTTTTAGAAATTCAAGGTGAAGATATTTTAAAAGAAGTTGGAGAATTACCACACGAAAAAGTTTATTTAACCGACCTTGCAAAACAGACAATTGAAGATGCTATAGCTGATTATCAAAGAAAACAAGCTCGTTTAGCAAAGAATACTGTTGAATAATTTCCCAGTTTTTTCCTGTTATTATTTTATAACATTTTCACAAACTAACTTTGAAAAAAGGAGGTTTTGTGATGGAAAAGTTGTGTATTGGCGTTTTGGTAGGGATGATTGGCGGTATGGCTCTTGTAACCTTCAGTAAACCAATAAAAAATGCTATGGAACAAGGTTATGAAAAGGTTAAAAAGCAATTTACAAAAATGAAAAATAAAGCAAAAAAATAAATTTGTAATATTACCTAAAAAAACTTTATCAGAATTGATAGAGTTTTTTTATTTAAAATTTGACAATGAATTGTTTTATTTGATAGAACAATTAAGTTTTAATTAAAAAGGTGCAACATGAAAAATAGTAGAAATAATGATGTAATGAAAAAAGTTCCTGTACTTTATTTAATCTTACTTTTGATATGGACGGTTTTAACAGTTTTTTTATGGTTTTATTTTGTTAAAAGTTTTATAAATGTACCATTTGTTGAAGGTGCTACAATATCTGATACTGTTCGAGTATTGGCAACAATACTTCTGGTTTTTAATGCAATATTTATTTCATATTTTTGGCTTAATGGTGTAAAGGATTTTATATATGTAATTTGGTTTTATATTGTTAAAAGAAAATTGTACAAAAAAATATGAAGTAGTTATGAAAACTGATGTGTCAAATGTCAATGATAAAGTTTTAATGGTATATTGTACTTGTAACGATTTTGATGCTTCAAGTTTAGAAAAAAGTATGAAACAAAGCTATGGAAATATTACTACTGTTATATTAGATGATTCAACTGAAGAATCATACAAGGTAGAAATTGATAATTTTGCATTAAAACATAATTTAAAAGTAATAAGACGAGAAAATAGAATTGGTTTTAAAGCGGGTAATATAAATAATTATCTTATGAGTGAGGAATGTAAAAAAGATGGATATGATTATGTAGTAATTTTGGATTCAGATGAGATTTTACATTATAACTATGTTGTTGAATCTCTTAAATATTTTTATACATATTCTAATATTGGAATTGTACAAGCTAATCATGTGTCAACAAGAAATAAATTTTTTTATGAAAATTTTTCACATAGGGGTTAATTCTCACTGGCCTACATATCAAACGATGAAACATTTTTATGGTTTTTCTACAATGCTAGGGCACGGTGCAATGATTAAACGAGATTGTTATGAAAAGGTTGGTGGATTTCCAAACTTGGTAGCAGAAGATTTGTGTTTGAGCATTGAGGCAAGGAATTATAGATATTATGTTGCTTTTGCTCCTAATATTATATGTGAAGAAGAGTATCCCGTAGATTATGCTGCTTTTAAGAAAAGACATTTAAAATGGACACAGGGAAATTTGGAATTTATTAAAAGATATACTGGTAAAATTATAAAATCAAAAATGAAATGGTACGAAAAAATGGATATTGTGTTATTTACATATAATCTACCATTAACTGCAATATTTGCTTTTTACATTTTTTTAAATTTAATTTTTGCACCGTTATTATTTATTGATTTGGGTAGTGTTTATACTTTATGGATGATAATACCAACAATGATTTTCTTCTTTTCGCCTATGTTGAATGATGTTTTTTGTTAGTTGTTTAGGATAAATATTTTTAGATTTCTTTTTTATTTTTTAATGTTATTATACTATATGGTTCAATGTTAACAACTTCACTAATAAGTGCTCTTTTAGGAATGTTTGGTAAAAAAGCTAAATTTATAGTAACACCTAAAAATCTAGTAAAATTACATTAGGTTTTGCTTTAAAATTTCAATTTAAAGAATTTTTGTTTTCTACAATATTATTAATAATCTCAATTTTATTATGTAAAAGCATTTTACCTGTTATCTTAATTATTGCAACAGGATATTTATCAATTGTATTAGTATTCTTTTCAAACAAAAAATATACAAATGAAGAAATAGAAAAAATTGATAAAAAAACTACTCAAATTTCATTATCATTAAATTATAGCTATAATTTTAACAAAAAATTGAATTCAGTTATTTATTTGGATTCTGAAGATATAAAAAACGAAACAGAACAATTTGAAGATAAAGAGCAAATTATAAGAATTAAAAATTCAAAACAAAAAAAATTATAATTTTTATATAATGTGTTGAAATAACTTTTTTGCTTAGGTTAATTAAATATCTTTTTTAATTTTATTCTAATTTTTATTTGCTAAATGTTTAAAAGTATGATAAACTGGTAAAAGTTAAGCAAAGGAGAGTAAATTGCGTAAATTAGGCGTGGATTATGGTGATGCACGAATAGGTTTGGCGTTAAGCGACCCTTTAGGTTTTTTTGCCTCTGGTCTGGAAACATATAAAACGGTAAATCGTGAAAAAGATTTGCAATATGTTGCTGACATCGTAAAAAAATATGATGTTGATACAGTTGTTGTGGGTTTACCACTAAATATGGACGGAACTGAAGGCGAAAGGGTTGAAAAAACCAAAAGTTTTTGTAGTGAATTACAAAAACTAATTAGTGCAAAAATTGTTTTCAATGATGAACGATTAACTACTGTATCCGCTGAAAAAATGCTTATTCAGTCAAATGTTAGACGAGAAAATCGCAAAAAGGTTATTGATAAAGTTGCTGCTTGCTTAATTTTACAAAGTTGGCTGGATAGTCAAGCAAATAAAATTTAAGGAGATTAATATGGAACAAGAACAAAATCCAATTGAATGTTTATTAGATGAAACAAATTCTGACCCTATTATTTTATATGATGAAAATGATAAGGCTGTAAAATTTGAACAAGTTGCATTAATACCTTTTGAAGATGATTTATATGCTTTATTGAAACCTATTGATAAAATTGATGGTGTAGAAGATGATGAAGCAGTTGTTTTCAAGTTTGAAGAAGATGAAAGTGGCGCTCCGATTTTAACTGTTGTTATTGAAGACAAGTTGATTGATGATGTGTTTAAAATTTATCTTGATATGGTAAATGAGGAAAAAGAAAAACTAGAAAAAAATACTGATAAATCTTCTGAAAAGAAAACTAAAAAGACTGATAAAACTAAAAAATCTAAATAAGAATATTTTTAAAAAGGGCTTTTTGGCTCTTTTTTTATTTGATTATAAATAAAAATGTGTTAAATTCCCCTTGATTTTTTATTAAGTATGTGGTAGAATTGACTCGTTGAAAATACACACCGTTGGTTATTTGAGTGTAGTTGCCTTTTTTGTTAAAGGTTGCACAATGAGTTTTAACATCAACGGGAGGACTAAAACAAAATAAGTTAAAGGAGAAAATTTATGTCAGTAATTTCAATAAAACAATTGCTTGAAGCTGGGGTTCAATTTGGTCACCCAACAAGACAATGGAATCCTAAAATGAGCAAATATATTTTCGTTGCAAGAAATGATACACACATCATTGACCTTGAAAAAACAGTAGTATTAGTTGAAGAGGCTTATAATTATGTTAAGAAAATGGCCGAACAAGGAAAAACCGTTTTATTTGTTGGAACAAAAAAACAAGCATCTGAAGCTATTCAACAAGAAGCTGAAAGATGTGGCATGTACTATGTTAACACTCGTTGGTTAGGTGGAACATTAACAAACTTTAAAACAATTCGTAACCGTGTTGACAGATTAAACAAATTAAACCAAATGGAAAAAACAGGGGAATTTGAATTTTTCCCAAAGAAAGAAGTTATAAAACTTCGTGCTGAAAAAGATAAGTTACAACGCAATCTTGGTGGTATTAAGGATATGACAGATTTACCAGGCTTGTTATTTGTTGTAGATTTGAAAAAAGAACACATTGCGGTTAAAGAAGCTCGTGCATTAGGTATTCCTGTTGTTGCACTTGTTGATACAAATTGTGACCCTGAACTTGTAGATGTTGTAATTCCTGGAAATGATGATGCTATTCGTTCAGTTAAATTAATTGCTTCTACAGTTGCAGATGCAATACTTGAGGCAAAAAATGGTGTAAGTTTACAACAAGCAGAAGAAATTACATCTGTTGAAGAACCAGCTGAAAAGGTTACAAAAAAAGTTTTTAAAGAACCAACAGTAACAGAACAAAAGGCTGAAGAGACACAAAAAGATGAAACTGCAGAAGAGAAAGTTGAACCAGTTAAAGAAGAAGCAAAAAAGAAAACAACAAAGAAAGTAGCAACAAAAGAAACATCTAAAAAAGAAGCTGAAAGTGAGCCTGATAAAAAAGTAACTGTTAAAAAAACAGTTGCAAAATCAACCGCAAAAACTACAAAAACAGAAAAAGAACCAAAAGCAGATAAAAAAGAAGAAAAATAATAGGGGGAATATTTAGTTATGGCTACAACACAAGAAATTAAAACTTTGCGTGAAAGAACAAACGCTGGTATGTTAGATTGTAAAAATGCGTTAGAAGCATCAAACGGTGATATGGAAAAAGCTGTTGAATGGCTTCGAGAAAAGGGAAAAGCAGCTGTTGCCAAAAAAGAAGGAAGGATAGCTGCTGAAGGTATAGTAGATAGTTATATACACTTAGGTGGTAAAATTGGTGTTTTAGTTGAAGTAAACTGTGAAACTGATTTTGTAGCAAAAAATCCTGAATTTCGTGAGTTAGTTCACAATTTAGCATTACAAATTGCAGCAAGTAAACCTTTATTTGTTTCTATAGAAGATGTAGATGCTGAAACTTTAGAAGCTGAACGCAAAATATATTTACAACAAGCAATGAATGAGGGAAAACCTGAACAAGTAGCTCAGAAAATTGTTGACGGAAGAATTAATAAATATTATCAAGAAGTATGTTTATTAGAGCAACCATATTTTAAAGATATGGATAAGAAAGTAAAAGAAATTATTAACGAAGCTGTTTTGTCTATAGGTGAAAAAATTTCTGTTCGTCGTTTTACTCGTTATGAAATGGGTGAAGGTTTGCAAAAGCGTACAGAAAATTTTGCTGAAGAAATTCAAAAGCAAATTGAAGAAACAAAAAAAGCACAATAATTTTGTAAAAAGTCCGTTTGTTCGGGCTTTTTTTCTTGCATATTTAATTGCCAAAATATATAAAATGGTGTAAAATTAATTCATATTATATAAAAGGTGGAAAGTTGATGTTTACAAATCAAGAAGATAAAACAATATATGATAATTTAACAAATCATTTACAGCGTAATTATGACCATATGTTATCAGAACTTATGACAATTCGTGCAGGTCGTGCAAATCCAAGATTATTAGACAAATTAATGGTTGAATGTTATGGTTCGTTAACACCTATAAATCAAATTGCTAATATTACAACACCTGACCCTAGAACAATTGCTATTAATTTGTGGGATACTTCTTTATTGCGTGATGTATTAAAAGCAATTCAAGCAAGTGATTTAGGATTTAATCCAAGTGATGATGGAAAAGTAATTCGTTTGTTTGTTCCTTCACCAACACAAGAACGTCGAGTTGAATTAGTAAAAACTGTAAAAAAATTTGCTGAAGATTGCAAAATTAATATGAGAAATGGTCGTCGTGAAGCATTAGATGAATTTAAGGAACTTAAAAAGAAAAGCATCATAACAGAAGACGATTTAAGTAAAGCAGAAAAAGAAGTTCAAAAAATATTAGATAGTTGGACAGCAAAAGTTGACCAAGCAGTTTCGCAAAAAGAAAAAGAGATAATGGAAATATAAATTTTAATTTAATTAATTCCCATTTAGCAACAACAAGTATTAATTGTTTTTGCATAAAATACTGATATTAGTAAATATTTATTATATCAGTTAAAGTGGTTATTAATGAAATTACTATTTAATAAAGTAAAATTAAAAAAAATTAAATGCAAATAAGTTACCTAATCACATAGCAATAATTATGGATAAAATTTGTAGGTGGGCGCATATTATTTGGGCTTGCTTAGAAATTTGAATAACAAAGCAAAGCTTAAAAATATAAAAAACCATAATTTATTTCTAATTTAGTATTACATTTTTAATATGTTTTACTTTAAGTTGAGTTTAGTTATTTATCTGATACTTCAGAATCAATTAATCCAAGTTTCGTTATTAGAACAAGTGGCGAAAATTATCAAACTTTATGATGTTTCAAATATAGTATAGTGAATTGTGTTTTACTAAAACTCTTTGGCACGATTTTTTAGTTAAAGAGTTTTAAAAAACTTTAATAGTTTTTCTAAATCGCAAGCGCAGATTTGGCAGACTAAATATCTAAAACAAGTTTAAACTAGGAGAATTTTATGACCGATAAAAATTTTAATCCGGCTAATTATAAACCAAGGTTAATATCTGCATCAGTAATTTTATTGATTGTAGTTGTATCAATTTTACTAAGGCAAATAAGTGAAGCCACAACATATTTATTTGATATATTAATAGGCTTTATGATGATTATGGGAGCTTTTGAAATTGAGTCTTTATTAAAAAACTCGGGTAAGCCTGCATATATTGTTGGTATGGGAGTTTTCCCAATTATTAGTTTTATTGCATTAATAGTTTGTATATCTTATGAAACAACTTTTTTAACATATCTTGCAGTTGAGATAGGTTTGTTGGTTTTAACTTTTTTGCTTTTGTGGCTTATAATTGCTAGCTTTATGCCTGAATTTTGTGCAAAACAAATGAGTGAAGACGGTTTTATTGGTAATAAATGGTGTTATGTTGCAAGAAGAAGTATGAACACAATTATTGGTTGCATATATCCAACATTTTTATTAAGTTTTGTGTTTTTAATTAATCATTTTGCTTCATTTTATCCACAAAATTCTGTTGATGTAGGGTTGTTAGGTTTAGTTTTGCTTTTTGTAACAACAATGGCTGCAGATACTTCTGCTATGTTAACTGGAAGATTTTTAAAGACCAAAAAAATCAATTTAGAAAAATTAGGACCAGGCAAAACTTGGGGAGGATTTTTTGGCGGTATTTTAGGTTCAATTATAGGTGCGTTGTTAGTTTTTGTATGTTTTAATGCTAATCAAGGTTATGCAGAGGCTTTTGTTCAAAATGGAATTAATGTATGGATATTTTTAGTTATAGGATTGTTCTGCGGATTGTTTAATATGTTTGGTGATATCTCTGCTTCATTTATAAAGCGTAGAGCTGGAATTAAAGATTTTGGCACTATGATACCTGGACATGGCGGAATTATGGACAGGATAAATGGTTTAGTTTTTAACTGTTTAATTGTATTTATAATTATACTTTCAATATTTGGTGCATAAACTATTTTAAAATAATATGGGGGAGTATTTGTGCTTATTTTATCACTCGCAAGTTTTTCAAGTGTTATGATAACAATATTGTATGTATTACTTGCTTTGTTTGTTTTATTGATTATGATAACAATACACGAATTTGGACACTATATAATAGGTAAAAAACTTGGTTTTAAGATAAATGAGTTTTCAATTGGTTTTGGAAAAGCCATTTTTAAAAAAACACTGAAAAGTGGTGAACTTTTTTCAATCAGAATTGTACCTTTAGGTGGTTATTGTGCTTTTGCAGGTGAAGATGAGGAAGATTCTGACCCTAAAGCTTTCAATAATCAAAAACCTTGGAAACGATTACTTGTACAATTTGGTGGTGTACTTTTCAATTTTTTATCTGCTATAATTTTTGCCTTTATTTTATTAATTGGTTTTGGTTATGATATAAGAACTGTTGACAGTGTATCTGAAACACACATTCAACAAATGACAGCATTAGGTAAGGATACTTTACAAGAAGGCGATATAATTCGAAAAGTTGGTGATACTGAAGAAACAGCAATAAAGGTGAGTTTTATTGAAGGAAATATGTTTAATCAGTTGGTGCAAAACTACAAAGTTGGTGATGAATTCGTTTTTATTGTTGAAAGGAATGGTGAATTAGTAACATTAAATTTAACTAAATATGCTAATCCTGATGATGCTTCAGATGAAGTTGGAATGCTAGGAATAGGGCTTGGTTATTATAAATATTCATTTTTAGAAGCGTTAATCTATTGTGTGCCGGTTGCATGTGTAATGGCATGGCAAATACTTGTATTTTTGTTTCAATTGTTTACATTCAGTGTTGACTGGTCAAGTATTGGTGGGCCAATTACTACTATTGGGGTAATGGCAGAGTATACACAATTAAATATTATGAATTTATTTATTTTTTTACCATTTATTTCGGTAAATTTAGCAATGTTTAATTTATTACCATTTCCATCATTAGATGGTTCAAGAATGCTTTTTACAACCATTGAATGGATAAGGGGTAAACCTGTTAATCGCAAAATTGAAGGTTGGATACACTTTGCTGGAATATGTGTTTTATTTGCATTTATTATATTTATTGATTTTTATAATTTAATTACTTAAGAGAGGAAACAAGCTTTGTCAATACAAAATATTTTACAAAAAGAAGAATTTAAAAATTTTAAATTTAATTCTGCACAATTTAAAGAAAGTGAGAATGAATGTGTTCTCACTTTCTTGTATCCTGAAAATTTAGCAAAACCATCTGTAGAAACTAAACAAAAGTTAGCAAATGAGCTTGGTTTATTAATAAAAAATATTTGTAAAACTAGGGTTAAATTTAGACAAAGTTTTATTGATGAAGATATTATTTATAATGCGATTTCTGTTTTTTTAGACAAAGAAATTCCTATTTTAAAATCTTTAATATTAAAAGATGATATTAAATTTGAAAAAGTTAATGAAAATATAAATATTACAATTTTTTGTGATAAAACTGCTGAATCTATGTTGCGAGAAAGTAATAAATTGTTAGAATTAACAAAGTTTTTGAGCAATTGTTTTTTTGAAGATGTAACTGTAAATTTGGAAAAGATTGTAAAAAATGTATTGATTACAGATGATATTGAAGATATTTCTCCTAATGCAGACTTATTTCAATGTTTGGAAGAAGAGAATAAAATAAATAAAATACAAATTGAAATTTTAGATAGCATTTTTGGTAAATTGATAACTAAATCTCTTGTTTTTATAAGTGATATTGTTTTAGATGATAAAGAAACTACTGTAGCAGGAACTGTTTCAAATATTTTGTTAATAGATTTTGTTCCTAAATTAAAAAAAGAACACGGTTTAGAAGAAACTAAAAAGAAGTATTCGTTTACATTAACAGATTCAACAGGAAGTGTTGAAATTGTTATTTTTCCTAACGAAAATATGTTAAAAGATTTGGAGCGGGTAGAAGAAGGTTCTCAATTAGTCGTTATGGGAACACCAAGTTCTTTTGGTAATAGAACAAGTTTACGAGCAAGTTCACTAGCATTTTGTAATTTGATAACAAAAGAAAAGACATTTGTTTGGCGAAAAGCAAAAGAAAAATATTTGTGCGTAAAACCACAACCTATGCACGATATGGTTCAAATGGATTTATTTTCTAACAACTCAACAAAAAATCAAGAATGGTGGAACGAACATAAATCAGTTGTTGTTTTTGATTTTGAAACAACAGGTTTAAATGCTGAAAATTGTAATATAATTGAAATTGGAGCAGTAAAAGTTGTAAATGGTGTTTGTGTAGAAACTTTTTCAACATTAGTTAATCCTGCAACTGAAATTCCAGATGAAATTCAAAATATAACTGGAATAACAAACACGATGGTTTCAAATGCCCCAACAATAGATATGGTTTTACCAGATTTTTATAAATTTACTCAAGGAAGTGTTTTAAGTGCTTACAATATAGCGTTTGATAATAAATTTTTACAAATAAATGGTAAAAAATTAAGGTTAAATTTTAATAATGAAAAAATAGATGCTTTAGAGCTTGCACGACAAAAAGTGGTTTCATTACATAATTATAAATTAGGAACTGTTGTAAAAGCTTTGGGCATAGTTTTGGAAGATGCGCATCGAGCACTTAATGATGCTATTGCTACTGCAAAAGTTTTTATTAAACTTATTTGAAAAACTATTGCAATTGTGTTGTATATATGTTATAATAATTGTGTTATAAACGCTATGAGTGGGGGTTTTATTCCCACTCATAATTTTTAAAGGAGATATTATGATTAACAGTAAAGACTTTTTTATTGCTTTGGACCTTTTAGAAAAACAGAAGAAAATTAATAAAGAATTTTTTATATCAACTTTAGAGGCTGCTCTTACAAGTGCTTATAAAAAGAATTTTGGTGAGGCAAAATCAGCAATAGTTAAGTTAAATCCAGAAAAAAATACAATTAAGGTTTACGCATATAAAACTGTTGTAACAGAAGTTGAAGACCCAGACAAAGAAATAGCTTTAGAAGATGCAAAAAAAATTAAATCAACATATAAAGTTGGTGATATGGTTTCGGAAGAGGTTACTCCAAAATCTTTTGGAAGAATTGCAGCTCAAACAGCAAGACAGGTAGTTATGCAAAGATTAAATGAAGCCGAAAAAGGTAACATAGCTGCCGAGTTAAATACAAAAGGTGACCAAATTACAACAGCAATAGTGCGTAATATTGATGCCAAAAATGTATATTTAGAACTTGGTGGGGTTGAAGCTGAAGGGGTGTTAAATGAAAATGACCAAATCCCTGGTGAAAAATTTGAAATTGGTGATAGAGTTAAGGTTTATATTAAACGAGTTAAAGAATCTAATTATGGTTCATTAGTTCAAGTATCTAGAACCAATGTTGGGTTTGTAAAAAAATTGTTTGAATTAGAAATTCCTGAAGTTGAATCAGGAGAAGTTCAAATTAAAAACATAGTGCGTGAACCAGGTTTCAGAACAAAAATTGCCATATTTAGTTCAAATCCAAATTTAGACCCAGTAGGTGTTTGTGTTGGCCAACGCGGTACAAGAATTAATGCTATTGTTTCTGAATTAAATGGTGAAAAAATTGATATTATACCTTGGTCACAAGATATATTTGAATATATTGCGGCGGCATTAAGTCCTGCAGAAGTTATAAGTGTTGAAATTAATGAAGATGAAAAATCAAGTAAAGTTATTGTTCCAGATAATAAACTTTCATTAGCAATAGGTAAGGAAGGTATGAATGTTCGCCTTGCGGCAAGATTAACAGGTTGGAAAATTGATGTAAAAAGTGAATCTTCAGCTGCAAAATCTTCTGAAAAAACTGAACCTAAGGAAGTTAATTTTGAAGAAATATCTACAGATGGTTCAGATTTGTTTGATGATGTTGAAACCATTGTTTAAAAATTTTTAAGGGGTTAAAATGGCAATTCCACTTAGAATGTGTGCAATAAATAGAGAAATGAAACCAAAGAATGAGTTAATCAGATTGGTTAAAATTGATAATAAAATTGTAATAGATTTTAAACAAAAACTTCAAGGTAGAGGCGTGTGGATTTGTAAAGAAGAAGCTTGTATATCAAAATTAAAGAAAAGCAAATGTTTAAATCGTGCATTTAAATGTGAAATTAAAGATGAAGTTTATCAAATGATACAGGAGTATATTGATGGACAACAATCAAATTAAAAAGTATATAAATCTTGCAAAAAAAGCAAATGCTTTAATTTATGGGCTTGATAATATTAAAAAAAACAAACTTCATATATATTTAATTATATATGTTGCAGAATCAGGGAACTCAATTAATCGTTATATTTCTAATGTTAAAAATATATTTGTTCAAAAAGTTAATAACTTAAATGAACTTTTAGAAACAGATAATTGCAAGATTGTTGCATTAACTAATAAAAATCTTGCTGAAATAATCTATTCAAAATTTAGGGGTGAAATTTGAACACACAAAACAACGCAAATAAACAAAAAGTAACTTTTGATAATTTAATTCGTTTATCTCAAATTAATAATAAAGATTTGTTAAAAATGAATAAAGAAGTAAAAAGTTTATTAGGTAAAATGGAAAATATAACAAAACAGGTGCGTGATAACTTAAAACAAAAAGCTAATGAAGAAGCTGAAAAGAAAGTGCCTGTAATAGAGAATGATACAATTGTTGTTGAAAACGATAATATTAAAAAAGATGAAAAAGTTGTTTCTGAACCAAAAATTGTTCAACCTAAACGAGATAATGTAAAATCTTGGGGTAAAGAAAGAGATGACAAATCTTTTAACCATTCATTTTCCAAAAATCAACAAAAGCCTAATAATAACTTTAATAAACAGAATAACAATAATTATCAAAAAACTGCTGCAAGCAACTTTAATAATAAACAGCAAAATTCAAATGTAGTACAAAAAAATGATTTTAGCTCTATTGATTTTTCTCAGCAGGGCGGTTTTCCTGTTCAAAAAAGGTCCTTTGAAAACAACAAAAGAAAAGATTTTGAAAGAAAAGATAAATATGAGCGTTCCCCAAAATCTAAGCGTACATTATTGCGTCGTGGTATTATCGAAGAAAATTCTATAACCGAACGAATAATGGGCAGTAGAAAAATAAAAACCAAAAAAGAGAAAGAAAGACCTGTAGTTGTTCAAGCACCTATTGACCACGCTGTTATTACAACACCAATGGTTGGTATAAAAGATTTATCTGAAAAAACAGGGAAATCAGTTTCTGAAATATTGAAAAAATTGATGATTTTAGGAATTATGACAAATGTTAATGGTGTAATTGATTTTACTACAGCTGAATTAGTTGCAAGTGAATTAGGTGTTATTCTTGAACAAAAACTTGAAAAAACTTATGAAGAAAAGTTGGCAGAAGAATTTTCATCAAACGACACTGAAGATGAAAAAAATTTATCAAGTCGTCCACCAATTGTAACTGTTTTAGGACATGTTGACCACGGGAAAACTTCTTTGCTTGACTATATAAGAAATACTCATATTGCAAGTGGAGAAGCAGGTGGTATAACACAACACATATCAGCATATCAAATTGAAAAGATGGGACAAAAAATTACTTTTATTGATACACCTGGGCATGCAGCTTTTAGTGCAATGCGCAGTCGTGGTGCTAGTGTAACAGATATAGCAATTTTGGTTGTTGCTGGAGATGATGGCATTAAGCCTCAAACAAAAGAAGCAATTCAAATAATAAAAAAAGCAAATGTTCCAATGGTTGTTGCTGTTAACAAAATGGATAAACCAGAATTTAATATTGAAAAAGTTAAGGAACAGTTAACTGCTGAAGGTATAGTTCCAGAAGAATGGGGCGGTGATACAATTGTTATTCCTATTTCTGCTTTAACAGGACAGGGTGTTGATAAATTACTTGAAACAGTTTTGTTAGTTGCTGAATTACAAGAATTAAAGGCTAATCCAGATAAACACGCTCAAGGTATGGTAATAGAGGCAAAATTAGATAAAGGAAAAGGTCCAATTGCCACTGTAATTGTTTTAAATGGAACATTAAAAGTTGGTGATACTGTTATTTGTGGAACTTGTGTTGGAAAAGTTCGAGCTATGGTAGATGATAAAGGTAGCAACTGTAAAAAAGCGCTTCCAAGTACTCCGGTAGCAGTTTTAGGTTTAGATGGTGTTCCAAATGCTGGTGATGTTTTGTATGCGGTTGATGAAAAAATGAGTAAACAAGTTTTAGCAGAGCGAAAACGCAAAATACAAGCAGACAAAATTAACAAAAAAACTTCTTTTTCAATGGAAGAATTTTTATCTAAATCAGCAGACAGTGAAAAGAAAGTTCTTAATATAATTGTTAAAGCAGATGTTAGAGGTTCTTTTGAAGCTTTAACAGCAACTTTAAATGAAGTGCAAAACGATGAAGTTCGTGTTGAATGTATACACGGTGGTGTTGGTTCAATTAATGAAACTGATGTAGCATTAGCAAATAGTTCAAACGCTCTGCTTGTTGGTTTTAATGTTAAACCTGATTCAAAAGCTTCTGCTTTGGCAGAACAAGAAAAAATTGATATATTTTTATCAAAAATTATTTATCAAGTTGTAGACCGAGTAGAACAAATTATTAAGTCAATGCGTGAGCCAGTGTTTGAAGAAAAAATTATTGGTAATTTAGAGGTTATTCGAACATTTAAAATTAGTCGAATTGGAACTATAGCAGGTTGTGTAGTTCGTTCTGGTAAAATTACAAAAAATTCAAAACTGCGTTTATATCGTGATGACAAATTAATTGTTGATACAAGTATCACAACTTTACAGCGTGATAAAAACGATGTAAAAGAAGTTGTTGAGGGTATGGAATGTGGTATAAAACTTGAAGGTCACAATGACATTTTAGTTGGTGACACTATAAAAGTTTATATTATGGAAGAAGTTGAAAGAGACTAAATAACAAAAAGGGGGTAAAATGAGTAATAGAATTGAAAGAGTAAATGCAGAAATAAAAAAAGTTTTAGCCAATACCATTGCTAATGACTTAAGAAATCCAAATGTTAAAGGTTTTATAACAGTTACTAATGTTGACACAACAAACGATTTAAGTCATTGTAATGTTTTAGTTAGTATTTACGGTTTAACTGAGGAAGAAAAGCAAAATTCCTTTTATGCATTAATAAATTGTGTGCCTTTTTTAAGAAAAACAATCGCACACAAAGTTGATTTAAGAATAACCCCTGAACTACATTTTAAATTAGATAACGGGCTTGATGAGTCTGAAAAAATGAATAAAATTTTATCTAAATTAGATATTCATAAAGGAGAATAAATTTGATAAAATTTAAAGAAAATATTTTAAATTCTATAAAAAGTTCTAATAAAATAGCAATTTTTTCTCATATGAGAAGTGACCATGATAGCATATGTTCTTCTGTTGCTATGTATTATATTTTACAAAAAATGGGCAAGGAAGCCCATATTTTTATTGAAAAAGAGTTAAGTTCAAATATATTAAAATTTGTTCCAAATATTAAATTTGAAACAGAAACAAAAGAAAATTTTGATATGGCTATTGTACTTGATTGTAGCACTTATAAAAGATTATCAGATAATTGTCGTGAAATTTTTGATAAAATTAATTTATCCTTTCAAATCGACCATCATTATGAAGATAATACTAAGTTTTGTAAATTTAATTATGTGGCAAAAATGTCAAGTGCTTGTGAATGTTTATTTTGGTTATTCAAAGATGTTGTAAAATTTGATAAAGCTATTGCAAGTTTATTATACTCTGGTATTTATATGGATACAGGTTGCTTTTTCTATGACTCGGCAAATAGTAAAACATTTAAATGTTTAAGTGAACTAAAAAAATTGGCACCAGATACAAATTCAATGTTTTTTAACTGTTTTGGAGTTGCTGACACAGAAAATTTTGAATTGACAAAATTAGCAATAAATTCTGTTCAATTTTTTGAAAAAGGTAAAATAGCTGTTTCAATTTTAAAAAAGGAAGACTACGAAAAAGCAAACTGTAAACACGATGAAAGTAAATTTATAGTAACATATTTACAAAATGTAAAAAATGTTAAAATCTCCATAAATATTAATGAAGATAGTGAAAAAAGAAATAGTTGGAATGTAAGTTTAAGAACTACTAGTGATGATGTTAATGTGGCAAACATTGCACATAGGTTTAATGGCGGTGGACATATTAAAGCATCTGGATTGACGCTAAAAGGTGAACTGAAAAAAGCGTTAAATGCTTTGGTTTGTGAATGCAAAAGGGAATTAAAAAAATGAATGGATTTTTTAATATAGATAAACCTCAGGGAATTAGTTCTGCAAAGTGTGTATGGCTAATAAAGAAAAAATTTAATATAAAAGATAAAATTGGTCATTTAGGAACACTTGACCCACTAGCAAGTGGTGTTTTGGTTGTTGCTGTTGGAAGAGCTAATAGATTGTTCGAAAAAATGAAAGAAAAACATAAAACTTACATAACAACTTTTGAGTTTGGGTATCAAACTATCTCTTTGGATAGCGAAAGAAAAGAAATAGAATTTGATGGAGGAAGAATACCAACCAAACAAGAAATAATTAATGTTTTACCAAAATTGTTAGGTGAACAGTTTCAAACAGCACCAGCATTTTCTGCTAAAAATATTAATGGACAGCGTGCTTACCAAATGGCCAGAGATGGGAAGAGTTTTGAAATAAAACCTCATAAAATATATATTTATAATATTGAATTGTTAAAACAGTTAAATAATAAATCATTTCAATTCTTGATAGAATGTAGTGGTGGTACATATATAAGAAGTATTTGCCGAGATTTAGCTAAAAATCTTAATACATATGCAACTATGGTTCAATTAAGAAGAGTAAAAAGTGGCATTTTTGCAGTAGAAACATCAAAAACACTTGATAATATTACAGAAGATGATATTATACCTGTTGATTATGTTTTACACGATTTACAAATTCTTCCTTTGTCATCTTTACAAATTCAAACATTAAAAAACGGAATTATAATTGATTATGATATTTTTGATGGAGAATATTTGGTTAAAGAAAACGATTTAACAATTGGAATAGCAATTGTTGAAAACAAAAAAGTTAAAATGAAAACTTGGTTGCTTTAAAAGGAGAAATATATGATTAGATTTGGTCCTTCTGGAAATTCGGATAAATTTTTTGAAGATGGTTTAAAAGAAAGTGTTCAAGCACCAAAATGGTTAAATGATATGGGATTAACTTCTTATGAATATCCATTAACATTAGGAAGATTTCTTTCAGAAAAAACTGCAAAAGCAATTGGTGAAGAAGCAAAAAAATATAATATAGAAGTAAGTGTTCATGCTCCGTATTTTATAAATTTTTGTAATCCAACAAAAGAATCACAAGAAAGCAATGCTAAATATTTATTAACTACTTTAAATAACTTGCGAAATTTGGGTGGTAACAGATGTATTTTCCACAGTGGAACACAAATGAAAATGACAAGAGAAGAAGCATTATCAAATTTGAAAAATAATTTTTTAAATTTTTTACCTAAATTTTATGATGCTGGTTTTGATGATATGTGGCTTATGCCTGAAACTATGGGGAAATACTCGCAAGTTGGAAATGTTGATGAAATTATAGAAATGGCTAGTTGGGATAAGTCTGTAGTACCTTGTTTTGATTTTGGACATATAAATTGTATAATGCAGGGTGCATTGAAAAGCAAACAAGATTTTCTTGATATTTTTAATAAATCTATAGATAAATTAGGTTTTGAAAAAACAAATAATTGTCATATACATTTTTCAAAAATTAAATACAGTGATAAGGGCGAAGTATCACATCTAACATTTGAAGATACTGATTTTGGTCCTAATTTTGAGCCTATGATAGATGCTATTGTACAATTAGGAATTAAACCTAATATTATATGCGAATCTCGAGGAACTCAAGCTATTGATGCTAAAAAAATATTGGAATATTTTTTAAGTTTGCATTGATTTATTAACTAAAATATGATAAAATAATTGCATATAATTTTATGATAAGGAGAAATTTTTTATGGTTTCAGCTTCTGAATTAAGAAAAGGAATGTGCTTTGAACGAAATGGCCAAATTTATACAGTAATGGCTTACGAGCACAACAAACATGGTCGTGGTTCGGCTGTGGTATGGGTAAAAATGAAAAATGTTCAAACAGGTGCAGTAGTTGAGGATACTTTTAACCCAACAGATAAATTTCCACCTGTAACATTTATGGAAAAGAAAATGACATATATTTATAATGATGGTGAACTTTATTACTTTATGGACCCAGAAACTTATGAGCAAGTGCCATTTGGAAAAGATATGGTTGAGGATTGTTTACCATATATGGTTGAAAACACTGAAGTTACATTTAGGCTATTTAAAGATAAAGTTTTTAGTATAGAACCACCTTTATTTGTAAATTTAAAGATTGTAGATTGTGAACCTGGTGTTCAAGGTGATACATCAAAAATGGCTTACAAACCAGCTAAATTGGAAACTGGTTTAGTGGTTCAAGTTCCTTTATTTATTGCTAGTGATGAAACAATAAAGGTTGATACAAGAACAGGAGAATATGTTGAAAGAGCATAGTTAACAAAATTAATTATTTTTTATAAAATGATAAAAGATGAGTTTTTTCGCTCATCTTTTTTTGTTCTATAAAATGCACTATCAAAATATACTAAAATAAAAAAGGTGAATTATGTTAGAAATTTTCCCTAAAAATATTCAAATGGCTTTAGAAAATGTTAATATAAAAGGCTTGCAAGAAATAAGGTTAAGAATAAATCAGCCAGTTATAGTTAATTTTGGTGGATTATATTTTTTGTCAGAAACTGGAATTACCGACAATATTTCAGATGCAATTATATGTAGTAAAAAAGATATTGAAGATGTAGTTTTTAAAGCTTGTGAATGTTCAATTTATGCTTTTAATGAAGAAATAAAACAGGGATTTGTTTCACTTAAAAATGGATATCGACTTGGTGTTTGTGGAGAAATTGTTCAGGAAAATGGAATTATTAAAACCATTAAAAATTTTACTTCTGTTTCTTTAAGAATCCCTCATGAAATAAAAAATTGCTCGTTAAAAGTTTTACCTTATTTATTCGATGATAAACAAATATTTAGTACATTGATAATTTCACTTCCGGGTAAAGGTAAAACTACATTTTTGCGTGATTTATGTCAGCAGTTTTCTAAAAAATTTTTAGCTAAAAATATTTTAGTTATTGATGAAAGGGGTGAAATAGCGTGTTGTAATCAAGGTGAACCACAAATAAATTTAGGACCTATGGTTGATGTAAACACAAATTGTACAAAACTTTTTGGTTTAGAAAATGGAATAAGAACACTTGCTCCTGAGGTTGTTTTTTTAGATGAATTAGCTAATATAAATGATATTGATGCAGTTGAATATGCTATGGGTTCTGGTGTTAAAATTATAGCAACAGCTCATGCTTTGGATTTAAAAAATTTGGAGCAAAAACAAAACTTTGAACATTTACTTAATCAAAAGTTTTTTGAAAGAATAGTTGTTTTATCTTCTGGAGAAAGTGTTGGTATTGTTGATTCAATTTATGACTCAAATAAAAAATTATTATATTATTCAGGTTAATTATGACAGCTTTAATTGGTTTTGTTTTATTTGGCTGTATAACTTTTATAGGAATGAATATTTACAATAGTTATAAAACCAGAAAGATATTTTATGATGATTTTATTTTGTTTTTGCAAAATTTAGATGCTGAAATTGGGTTTTTTCAAAACAAATTAAATCAAATTTTTGATGCTAAAATTTATCATAAAGATTTTCAAAATTTAATTATTTCAGCCCAAAAAAGCATTTATTCTTTAGAAAATAATTTGAATGATTGGTTTAAAAATCAATCGATAATTAATGATGAGCAATTTTTTCATATAAAAGAATTTTTTTTAAAATTAGGCAGGCTTGATGTTACAACACAAAAAAAAGAAATAGAAAATTTAAAAAATTATCTTGAGGAATGTATTTTGATTGTCAAAGATGAATTGAATAAAAAAGGTAAATTAAGTTTTAATTTAAGTATTATGTTAGGTTTAGCTGTTTTTATTTTAGTATTATAATGAGGTGATGTGTGGGAGTTGAAATTATATTAAAAATTGCAACAATTGGTATTTTAATTGCTGTAGTGGCACAAGTTTTAAAACAAGCTGGGAAAGAAGAAATTGCAACACTTACTACATTAGCTGGACTTGTTGTTGTGCTTACTATGGTTGTTGATATGATTTCTGAATTATTTTCAACAGTAGGGAATTTATTTTATCTTTATTGACATTAAAGGAAGGAGGTAGTTTGTGGATGAGCTGTTCAAAATTATTGGAGTTGCTCTTATAACTACTGTTGCAGTTCTTGTTATAAAGCCTTCAAAACCAGAGATTGCAATGTTAATTGGAGTTGCTGGTTCAATTATTGTGTTTTTATTTATTGTTAACTTGCTTGAAGATGTAATTGGTCTTTTTGATTATATTATGGCTAAAACAAATTTAGATAGTGACATTATGATGTTGTTAGTGAAAATTGTTGGGGTAGGATATATTACAGAATTTAGTTCTAATATATGTTCTGACAGTGGCAATACTGCAGTAGCTAGTAAAATTTTATTAGCAGGAAAACTTACAATTTTTGTTTTAGCTATACCTATTATTACCTCACTTGTTGAGTTAATTGTGAGCATAATGCCTTGAAAAATATAAAAAAATATATAAAAATATTATTAATTTTGTTATTATTTAACTTATTTTTTTGCAATGGTAGTAATTTCTGTGTTTATGCTGACAATTCAAGTCTTGGTGAATCTTCAAATTTGGAAGAGGAATTACAAGATAATGTAAATGAACAATTAGGAAATCTTGGCTTAGACAGTTTTGATAAAGAAATAGCAGAACTAACAGAACAAGGAACAAACATTTTTGGTTCATCAAGTTTTTGGCAAAAAGTTTCAAATTTAATACAAGGTGATTTTGGTAGTGATTATTCTACATATTTTCAAGCCATAATAAACACTTTTTTTAGTGAGATATTAGATTTTATTCCTTTACTTGCAACGATTGTTGCAATTACTGTAATTTGTAGTTTGGTTGGAAGTTTAAAAGGAAAAGAATCAAGTGAATCTATTGGACAAATAGTAAATTTTGTTGCATTTGCTGTTGTTGTTGTGATTGTAAGTTCTACAATAATTGGTTTATTTACTATGTCGCAAAATTTAATTAATTCAATATCTTCACAAATGCAATTATTGTTTCCAATTCTTTTAACTTTGCTTGCTAGTGTTGGTGGTGTGGTTTCAGTTGGCATTTTTCAACCAGCGGTTGGTATTTTATCCTCAGTTATTGTTCAAGTTTTCAGTGTATTAGTTATGCCAATGCTAATTGTTATATTTATTTTTTCAATTGTTAATTCTATTTCATCAAATATAAAGTTAGATAAAATAATTTCATTTTTTCAAAGCATATTGAAATGGTTGTCTGGAATTTGTTTTAGTGTTTTTCTTTTTGTGTTAATGATTCAAGGTATAGTTGCGGGAAGTTTTGATAGTGTTAGCATTAAAGCTATGAAATTTGCATTAAAAAGTTATGTTCCAATTTTGGGTGGTTATTTATCCGATGGTTTTAATGTTGCAATGGCAAGCAGTGTTTTAATAAAAAATGCTGTCGGTATGGTTGGGCTAATTTTATTGTTTGCTTCAGTAATAGTACCCGTTTTAAAAATTGCGGTGTGTATTTTATTTTTAAAGTTAAGTGCAGGAATTTTACAGCCAATAACAGAAAGTAAAGTGCCAGATTTTTTAGTGTCTGTTTCAAAACTACTTAATTTACTTGTTATGATTTTATTAGGCATAGCTTTTATGTATTTTGTAACTGTGGGTCTTATTTTATGTACTTCAAACTCATTGTGAGGTAACAAATGGTATTAACAGATTATTTATTAAGTTTAGTTGGTATAGTTATACTTTCGATTATTATAGATTTGATTTTGCCATCAGGACAAGTTAACAAGTATATAAAAAGTATATTTTCATTTATTTTTATTTTTGTTTTAGTTTCTCCAATACCAAAACTTTTAAATGGTGAATTTAATTTTAATAATATTTTTCAAAGTTCTTCAACCGAATTAAATGAAAATTATTTAAATAATTTAAAACAAGAACAAGCAGATAAACTTATGGAAAGTTTGAATAAACAGTTTGAAGAAAGGGGATTTTATGGTTTAGATATTTTAGTAACTTATAATTCGGATAATTTAATTTTTGAAATACAAAAAATTTTTGTCGATTTAACTAATTTAGTTCTTAATGAAAATAACCAGCATATAAATAAGTATACCACAATTAAAGATTTGTTAATAGAATTTACTGGAGTAAGGGAGGAACAAATAATTCTAAATGGCTGAAAAAAAATTTTTTAGTTTTTTAAATAAATTTAAATGGTTTGAAAAACTTAAAAAAATCAAACATTTTGAAATAATTTTGGTTGTAATTTTAGCCTGTTTGGTTTTATTGATTTGGTTTGCAGATTTTGGCGATGATAAAACAACTTCAAGCAATAGTAATAAAACATATTCTTCATCATCTTTAAGTCAATACACGCAAGAATTAGAATCAAGATTAGAAAGTGTTCTAGGTAATATTGATGGAGCAGGTAAAGTAAATGTTATGATAACTTTTGATGGTAATAGCGAAGTAATTTTGGCAACTACTACCGATGAAAAAGTTACATCAAATTCTACAACATCAAGTGGTGGTACTGTTAATGAAAGTAAAACTGAAACTGTTAGTGTAGAACCAGTATTAATAACTGGTAATGGAACAACTACTCCTATAATTATTATGGAAAAAATGCCTAACATAAAAGGAGTAATAGTTATAGCAGAAGGGGCTAACGATGTTCGTGTTAAATTAGATTTGTTAAAAGCTGTTCAAGCTTTGCTTACAGTAACATCAAGCCAAGTTGAAATATTCAAAGGTAATTAATAAAAAGGAGAATATATATGGTTACAAAGAAAAAGAAAATTATAGTTTTAAGTATTATGATGGTTTTATTGGTAGCAACAGGATTTTTAAATTTATCTTTAAATACACAAGCTGAACAAACTCAAATTGTTTCTGGTAGTGAAACATTGTCTTTTTTTGAAAGTTATCGTGCTGATAGAGATACTGCAAGAACACAACAAAAAATGTATTACACATCAATTATTGAAAGCGCTAATACAAGTGAAGAATCTAGAGAAAGTGCGGAAACTAGTTTAAAAAATTTAGCTGCAAAAATTGAAAAAGAACTTGTATTAGAAAGTTGCATTTTAGCAAAAGGTTTTGAAGATACTGTTGTTTCTTTTTCTGATACTTATGTTAATGTTATGGTGAAATCATCTGAGTTAACTGAAAGTGAGGTTGCTCAAATTGTGCAAATTGTTCAAGAACAAACCAGTAAATCTATTGACAATATAAAAATTATCCCAATTGAATAGTTGATTTAACTTTCAATTTATGATATAATCCACACTAGATTTGTTGAACATTTAGGGGGATTATTATTTGTGAGCGATAAGGAAGTTGTTAACAAAGGTGTTGTAACATACAACAAAAACATACTTTTATCTATAATTAATTTAGCTGCAAAAGAAATTAGTGGCGTTGCATCATTATGTGCTAATTTTGGTGGTAGTGTTGTTAAAAAGTTGTTTTCAAACAATTATTATGAAGGTGTCAAAGTTAGCAGAACAAAAAATGGTTTAGTTATTGATGTTTATTTAAATATTTATTCAAATTATAATGTTGCCGATGTCGCTTTTCGTGTTCAAGAGAATATAAAAAACAGTATAAGTTCAATGATAAACCTCAATATTCAATCGGTTAATGTTAGGGTTATGGGTGTTGAGTTCATTTCTAACGAAAAATAATAAAAATATACCCCCTTTTTATAAAGTGGGTTATTTTGTTTTTATAAAATGTAAGGTGGTTAAAATATATGAGTAGAAAAACAGATAGAGAAATTGTTTATCAAATGCTTTTTTCTTCACTTTTTAATGTTGGAGATGATAGGGTAGACTTTGAGCAGGAGTTATCTTCAATCTCTGATAACACATTTGATAATGAATCATATGAATATATTTCAACAACATATAATGGTGTTTTAAATAAAAAAGATGAATTAAATAAAATAATTGAACCATATTTAAATGGTTTTGAGTTAAAAAGATTGTATAAAACAGATTATGTTGCATTGTTATTAGCTGTTTATGAGTTGAAATATAACAAAGAAATACCTACAAAAGTAGTTATAAATGAAGTTGTAGAACTATGTAAAAAGTTTTCAGCTGAAAAAAGTGCTAAATATGTAAATGGCGTAATTGCAAGTATTATTAAGGAAAGTAAAAATAATGAGTGAAAATGTCATTAGTGTTAGTCAATTTTCAAATTATATAAAGCAAATATTTATGTCAGAAGAGTTGCTTCATAACATTTTAATTTATGGTGAAATTTCTGATATAAAAGTTTCTAGAAATATTGCATATTTTAATATAAAAGATGAAGAGGCGTTGCTTGTTTGTGTAAAATTTGGAATAGGTGATGAAGAAGTTTTACCCAAAGAAGGAGACTTGGTTTTAGTACGAGGTTCTCCTAATTATTATATTAAAGGTGGAAAATTTTCTTTTAATGTTATAAGTATTCAACCATATGGACAAGGTTTGTTATATCAACAGTTTTTAGAAATGAAAAACAAGTTGGAAAAAGAGGGTTTGTTTAAAACTGAAATTAAAAAACCTTTACCAGAAATTATTAAAAGAGTTGGTGTTATAACTTCAGAGACAGGGGCGGTTTTACATGATATTATTGATATAACAAAAAGAAGAAATCCTATGATTGATATTGTGGTATATCCAGCAAAAGTGCAAGGTATTGGTGCAGAACAAACAATAATAGATGGTTTAAAGGCTTTGGATACTACTAATGTTGATGTTATTATTATTGCTCGAGGTGGTGGTTCGTTAGAAGATTTAAGTTGTTTTAATCAAGAAAATATTGCAAGAGCAATTTTTCAAACAGAAAAACCTGTTATTAGTGCTGTTGGACATGAAACCGACTATACAATTGCCGACTTTGTTTCTGATTTGCGTGCACCAACACCATCGGCTGCAGCGGAATTAATTTCAATTGATATTGAAGGATTGAAAAGACGCTTTTTGAATGTTATAAGTAAAATTGATTTGTTTGTGCAAAATGAGTTAAAAAACACAACAGAAACATTACAATCAAACGCAAAACAAATGATTCTTCAAACAGATGTTTTAACTTCTCAGCTTGAACCTAATTTACGAGAAAAAGCTAATAAAATGTATACGATAGTAGAAAACATGTTTATAAATAAAGAAAATGATGTTAATTTATTAATAAGCAAAATTGAAAAATTTAATCCATTAAAAATTTTACAAATGGGATATGCCAAAGTTAGTTTTAAAAATAATATTATAAAAAACTGTGACAATATTAATGTTGGTGACAATATTGATGTGGAAATGCGTGATGCAATTTTAAATTGTGAAATAAAAGGAAAGGTGGTTAAATGACTTTTGAAGAACAAGTAAAAAGATTGGAAGAAATTTTAATGATTATGGAAAGTGGGAAAGTAGGGCTGGAAGAAATAAGCAAACTTTTTTCTGAAGGTGTGGAACTTTGTAAAAATTGTTTTTCACAATTAAATGATGCCAAAGGCAAAATAACTATACTTCGAGAAGAACTTGGTAAATTAATAGAAAAACCTTTAGAATAAGTTATTTTTGTGTATTCTCCATAATATAATAAAAAGGGGGGAATGCCAAAAGTGAAAGATAATAATTTGGAAGAAGTAAATAAAATATCTGCATTAGATGCTTCACATAAAAATAAGCTTAAATTAGCAAATAAATTTTGGTATGTGCAGATATTTTTTTTATCGCTTGGACTATCCATTATGTTTGCTTTAATTTCCGAGTTTATGTTAATGTATTCTAGTTTGGCATTATCTATCTTTTTATTATTATTTTTAATTTTAGTAAGTGTTATTTTTGATATAATAGGTGTTGCGGTTACAGCTTGTAGTGTTAAACCTTTGTTAGAGCTTAAAAATAAAGGAGTAAAAGGTGCTGATTGCGCTTTAAAATTAGTTAAAAATGCCGACAAAGTATCGTGTATATGTACTGATGTTATAGGTGATATATGTAGTATTTTGTGTGGAGCTGGAGGAGTTGCGATATCTGTTATTATTTTAACAGAATTTGAAAGCATAAATAATGATGCTTTTGTTTCAATTTTAATTAGTTCAACTATAGCTTCATTAATTGTATTGGGTAAAGCTACCGGAAAGTCATACGCAGTAAATTATTCAACAAATGTAATGTTAAAAGTTGGTAAATTTTTAAATTTATTTACAAAAAGAAAATAAATTTTAAAAATTTTTTGTATAAATATGCATAATGGTTTTAAAAACCGCATTAAATAGCGGTTTTGTTGTGTATATTTATTGTGCATAAAAATTCAAAAATGTGTTGCATAATTATAAATAATATTGTATAATGAAAAAAGATTAATGAATAAAATTTATTTTTATGCAAAGGGGCATCAATATGGTTAGGTCTGCAAGACAATCTAAAATTATAGAAATAATATCAGATTTTGAAATTGAAACTCAGGAAGAGTTGGTTTCTGCTTTGTGTAACTCGGGTTTTGAAGTAACACAAGCTACAATTTCTAGGGATATTAAAGAATTAGGTTTAATTAAAATTGTTGGAGAAAAAAAGAAATATAAGTATGCCTTTGTTGCAAATGATAATCAAGTTGGTTCTAATAAGGTAGCTAGCATTTTTAAAGAATCGGTTATTTGGATTAAAGCCAGTGCTAATTTGGTTGTTTTAAAAACTGTTCGCGGAACAGCTTCTGCTGTATGTGGCTTTATAGATAAACTTTCTATACAATATGTTTTAGGCTGTGTTTATGGCGATGATACTGTTATGGTTGTTGTTGATGGAGAAGAGAATACTACAAAGTTAATTTCTCGTCTTAAAGAAATTGTTGGTTTATAAATATAATATAAATTTTAATTATTAATTAATATACAAACACTAAAATATTAACAATGTGAATTGTTAGTATTTTTTTAATAAGTTTATTAATTTTACTTGCAAAAATTGTTCATCTGTTCTATAATCTGTTTTAGAACATATGTTTGAGGTGAGCAGATGATTTTAAAATTACAAATTAAAAATTTTGCGTTAATTGAAAATCAATCTATTGATTTTGGTGAGGGTCTTAATATTATAAGCGGTGAAACTGGCTCAGGAAAAACAATTTTAATAAATGCAATTAATTTTATATTAGGTGGCAGGGCTGATAAAACTTTTGTGCGAACTGGTGAAAGTTTTGCGCAAGTACAAGCTGTTTTTGATGTTTTTGATAATTATAATGTTAAACAAGTTTTATTAGAAATGGGAATTGTTTTTGAAGATTGTTTAATTTTATCAAGAAAGATTAATTTAGAAGGTAAAAACGAAATTTATATAAATGGTAATGCTTCAAGTTTAACAATGTTAAAAAGAATATCATCTGTTTTGGTTGATGTTTGTGGTCAACATGAACAACAGATATTATTAGATGTTTCTAAACATTTAGATTTATTAGATAATTATATAGGTCAAGACATTTTTAAATTAAAAGAAAATTTAAAAACAGAAATAGATAAATTAAATGAAATTGATAATAAAATAAAAAGTTTATGTGGTGAGTCGGGCTCGTTAGAGCGAGAAAAGGATATTTTACAATTTGAATTAAAAGAATTAAATGAAGCAGGTATTACTATTGATGAAGAAAACGAACTAATAGCTAAAAAAGAAAAGATGGCAAATACTCAAAAAGTGGTAAATACGATTAAACAGTTATCAATGCTTTTAGAAAATGCAGAAGATGATAAAAGCAGTACAATTAGTTCTATTTCTCAGGCATCAAAATTGTTGTTTAGTGTTGATAATATTGAAACTTCTTTTAATTCACTTGCTCAAAGGTTACAAAGCGTGGTAATTGAACTTGAAGACATCAACCAAATGTCTGAACAGATTCTTCAAACATATGAATGGAGTGATGATGATTTTGAAAAAACTGAAAATAGGCTTGAATTAATTAAGAATTTAAAACGAAAATATGGGGGAACTGTTGAAAATTTATTAAAGTATCAACAAAATTGTATAGAAAAATTAAATATATTGGAAAATAGCGAATATAATTTATCTACATATAATAAACAAAAAGAATTTCAGCTTGATATAATTAATAAACTTTGCATAAAATTAACAGAAATAAGAAAAGATTTTAGTTTAAATTTAGAAAAACAAATACTTAAACAACTAAAATTATTAGGTATGCCAAAATCTATAATCAAAATCGAATTTTCCAAGAATGAACATTTTAATTATAACGGAATTGATGGTGTTCAATTTATGTTTAGTGCAAATGAAGGTGAACCATTAAAACCTTTGAACAAGGTTATATCTGGTGGTGAAATGTCAAGATTTATGCTTGCTTTTAAAACTGTTTTAGGCAGTAAGAATTTAATCAAAACCTTAATTTTTGATGAAGTTGATTCGGGTATTGGTGGTGAAACGGCATATGCTGTTGGTTGTAAACTAGCAGATATTTCACAAAGTAATCAAGTTATATCAATAACACATTTAGCTGGTATTGGTGCAATGGCAGATAAACACTTTTTAATTCAAAAATCTGTGCAGAATGGCAAAACAACTTCTAAAATATTTTGCGTAGATAAATTAGAAAGAATTAATGAATTAATAAGATTAGCAGGTGGAAATAAAACTGAAATATCAATGGAATATGTAAAAGAAATTTTAAATAAAGCACAAACATATAAACGAAGTTTGGTTGCTTAAATTAACTAAAATTTTATAAATTTAATACATAAAAAATGACAAACTAACAAGACTATATCTTAAAAGGAGATATGGACTTGTTTTCTTATTTAAAAAAATTAACAAGTGTTTCATTTTTATTTTTTCTGTCCATCTTTATGTGTAGCGGTTGGTATGTCCCACAAACAGGTGTTGATTACTATGAGGACTTTTATTCTAGCGATGTTCGTGCGGTTAATAATGATATACAAACCGTATATTTAGGTGGACAGGTTTTAGGCTATTCTTTTATTAGTGATGGATTACTTGTTGTTTCAAATAGTAGTGTTTTGACCGAAAATGGATTTTTTAATACATTGCCAAATAAAGAATTAGTCACTGGAGATGTTATTGAAAGTATAAATGGAGAAAAAGTATCTAGTGCAGCAGATATTGAGAAATTAATCAATTCTGAAGATAATAAAGGAAAAACAGTTAAAATAAATGCAAAAAGAAAAGGGAAGGCTTTTTCTGTGGATGTAAAACCTGCTTATGATTTGTTAGCTAAAAGATATAAACTAGGGGTGTGGGTTCAAAATCAACTTAGTGGAGTTGGTACTGTTACATATATAAAAAAAGATGGTAGATATGGTGCTTTGGGTCACCCTATTATTGAGGGTAATACAGGTCAAATTATGAATGTGCAACAAGGCTCTGTTTATGATTGTTCAGTATTAGGAATTAAACCGGCTAAATATGGAACTACAGGAGAAATATTGGGGGCAATTTCTAGAAAAGAAGAGTTAGGCAGTTTAGATAAAAATTGTAATTTTGGTGTTTATGGTAATTTAGATTCAAATTTTAAAAATAATTTAAATTTACAAGAAATAGAAGTGGCTGGTCGTTCTCAAATAAAAGTTGGTAAAGCAGAAATTTATTGTGCTTTAGATGGTGAAAATATAAAATCATATGATATTGAAATAATAAAAACAAATTATCAATCGGTTTCTAACAATAAAAGTTTAGTTTTTAAATTGGTGGATAAAGAATTAATAGCAAAAACAGGGGGTATTATTCAAGGAATGAGTGGCAGCCCTATAGTTCAAAATGGAAAACTTGTTGGTGCTGTTACGCATGTATTTATAAACGATGCTACCAAAGGATTTGGAATTTATATTGATTGGATGATAAATAATTAATAATATTTTAAAAAATTAATTGATTATTTTAAAATATTATGTTAATATATTTGTGTATTAATAGGGGGCAAATATGTTAACTGCATTTTATTATTTTATAAATGGCGCTAAATGTAATAGCACTTTAAAGCCTTTTTTGCAATTAAAGAATGTATTTTTAGAATATGAAAGTAAATTACATATTTTATTTGCAAAAATAATAAATTATCAACCAGAATTTTTAATAGTAGATGGAGATTCTGTTGTATTAAATAGCGATTTTATCGAGTATTTTAATGAAAAATCTCCTTTTTATGTACCTTTAATTTTTATATTGTATGAAAATAAAAGTGAAGTACCTAACACTTCTAATTCTGGTAATTATGTTTATCTTACATATGAAGATTTTTTATTTAAATTTTCTTCTTTTTTAACGATAATACAAAATAAATGTCAGTTAGTAAAAAATATTGAAAAATTTCAATTAACTAAATTTAATACAATATTATCATTTTTGTTCAAAATTAATTTTTCTTTTAAAACGCAAGGAACAATATTTTTAAAAGATTGCATTAAGTTTTATATTAATGATAGTAATTCGGGCATTGTTAATATGTGCGATATTTATAATTATGTTGCTAAATGTCATAATACAACAATTGCAAATGTTGAGCGTTCAATTAGAATAGCAATACAATCAGCTTGGGAAAAGTTAAATGCTAAAAATACAGCTCAGGAATTAGGCTTAGATATTATATTTTTTGAAAAACAACCTAGTTGCAGAGAGTTGATAGTTTTAGCTTCAGAGTATTTATTAGAATCTTATAAAGAAATTAACATAAAAAGAATGATAACTGAAACTAGCAAAATAGAGTTATAATTTAAGTTTAAATTTCATATTTTAAACTATGGCAAAATCACAAAAATTATCAAGGTTATTTTTTGTTGCAAGTGCAGATATTAAAGAGCATTTTAGCAGGTATAAATGGATTTATGTTATTTTAATTTCGGTTTGTATCGCCGGAATTATTGCTGGATTTGTTGCAGGTTTTAGAAAAGCTGAAGATATTGCTCTTGAGGATTTGCCTGACTCTACACTATTATCGTTTATAAACAAAGATATTACAGCTTTTTCAGTATTTTTTTCTAGAATTTTTTCCTTTATTGGACTATTTATGTTGGTTTGGGCTTGCAGTTTTTCATCATATTTATGTTTTATAACAATTATTTTACTTATTTATAGGTCATTTTTACTTGCAATAAATTGTGCCATTTTAATAGTTTTGTATAAAATGGGTGGAATAATTAATGTTGTTTTAATTTTTTTACCATTTCATTTAATTGTTTTATTTGCGCTTTTGATGTGGTGTGTGATTTGTTTAGAACAAAGTTTTTCTTGTAGAAGAACAGGGATATCAGTTTTTAGTAGTTATTTTATTAAACAACATCGCAGTTGTATAATAACTTGTTTTTGTTTAGTATTTTTTAGTTATTTGCTTGAATCAATGTTTATGCCATATATTTCTACATTGGTTCTTATAGGTGTATCTTAAAGTTAGATACATATTTTTTTTATAAAAGCAAAACATAATCATATAAAATATAAAGGGGTTTTATATGAGTAAAAGTAAAACGATATTATTATCATTATGTTTGATTATAGCTTTTTTGTTTTGTGGTCAAGGTAATTCAATTGTTTTAAATGCTGACAGTTTAACACCTAACTGTAAAGCTAGTGTTTTAATAGATTGTGGAACTGGTTCGGTGTTATACGAAAGCAATCAAAATAAAGCATTACCAATTGCTAGTGTTACTAAGTTAATGACTATTTTACTTACATTAGAAGAAATTAACAAAGGTAATTTGTCAACTGAAGATGTTGTAAATGTATCATCAAATGCAGCAGGAATGGGTGGTTCACAAGTTTTCTTAGATGCCAATACTGAACATTCTGTGTCAAATCTTTTAAAAGCTGTAATTGTTGCTTCTGCTAATGATGCTAGTGTGGCATTAGCGGAACACATTTCAGGTTCAGAACAAGAGTTTGTTTCAAAAATGAACAATAGAGCAAATGAACTTGGATTAGTAAACACAAATTTTGTTAATTGTACTGGTTTACCAGCATCAAATCATTATTCGTGTGCGATTGATGTTGCTAATATTATGCGTGAAGTTGTAAAAAATCCTTTATATTTCCAATATAGTGGTATTTGGATGGAAGATTATCCACACCCATCTGGTAGAGTTACAGAAATGGCAAATACAAACAAATTAATTAGAAATTATAATGGTTGTGATGCTGGTAAAACTGGTTCTACAAATGAGGCGGGATTTTGTTTATGTGCAACTGCTCAGCGTAATAATATGAGATTAATTTCGGTTGTATTAGGTGCTGATAGTAGCGCTAACAGATTTGCTGATGCAAGTGCTCAATTCGATTGGGGTTTTTCAAATTATGAAAGCACACAATTAGTAAACAGTTTGGAAAACTTGGCAAATCAAATTGATTTACAAAAAGCATCTGAAAACCAAATAAATGTTAAAGCTGAAGAAGACTATTGGGCATTGTGCAAAAAAGGAGATTCTAAACAATATGAGGTTAATTATGAATTTCCAGAAAGTGTAAAAGCTCCTATCTTTAAAGGAGATGTTGTTGGTAAAATTATTGTAACAAAAGATGGTATTGTAGAAAAAGAAATAAATATTGTAGCCAATGAAGATATAGAACAACTATCGTTGTTTGGTACCTTCAAAAAAATTGTAAACTTATGGAAATTATAAAGTTTAATTTTAATTTAAAAACCTTAATAGTTGATTAAGGTTTTTATTTTTTCATTAAAAATATTTGTTAAATTTTTTAAAAATTGATTTTAATATTGATATTATGAAAATTTAATGGTATAATATATCAATTAAATCTTGAGGTGTGTTATGAATTTTGAAGATAAGCAAAAATTAATAAAAAAATATAATTTAGATGAAAAATTACCTCCTAATTATGACCCTTTAATGGTTGTAAAATATTCAAATTTAGCAAAAACTTTAATTAGAAGTAGAAAATATGATGAAGCAAAAGAAGCTGTTGAGTTGATAAAAAAATATGGTGGTCCATATGAAACATTTGAAGAAAAAATAAAAAAATCAGAAGAAAAAGAAATTGACCGCCGCCAACAAATTCAGATATCAATATTAAGACAATATGGTTATACTGATGAAGAAATTAGTTTATATTTAAATGAAGGCAAGAGAAAGCGAAAGTCTAAATTAAAAAAGGTTCCAGAAGGAAGAAATCAATAAACACAAATTTACTTTTAAATGATATAAAAGTTTAAATAAATAGTTTAAAAACTTAATAAAACTTTTTCAATTTATTGTAAATAAAAAAGGAACATTTACTTATTATGTAAAGTTCCTTTTATTTTTAATTATATAAACCTAAATTTATTCATTAACAGATTGTTTTGGCATAGATATATTAAAGTTTGTGTCGCTGCCTAAATCTTTATCTTTGTTAACTTTGTTTTTTATGATTTGTGTTTTTGAATTATCATCATCATTATCATCTGAAATTGTTAAAGTGTTTTTGTATTCAGATTTGTTTGAATTTATATTTTCGTTGTTTTTATTAATATTAGAATCAGATTCGTTGTTATTATCTGTTTGTTTTTCTTCTATGTTATCTTTAATCATTACTTTTGGTTCAGAAGAGGCTGTACTGTTAGATTGTGCCTCTTCATTTTTACTTGCTTTTGTTTTTTCAATTGTTGTTTCGTTTAAATTTTGTGTGTTATTTGTATTAGATAAAATGTTTGTATTTGAAGAACCTTCTGTTGAACTTTGTTGATTTGTTGAAGTATTATTATTATTTGTTGAAGTTTCATCGTTGTTATTATTATTTGTTGTTTCTTCAGATGTTGATGTATTTAAATTTGGCAATATGTTGTTTATTTCAGTTAAAGCTTCATTAGCGCATTCGTATAAAGCTATTTGTGTAGAAATAACGGTTTTCATTTCTAAAATACCAGCATCAATAGCTTTGTCTTCTTGGTTTGAGCTGTTGGTTAATATATACAATCTTGTTGAACTGTTTAACATTTCCATTTGACTTCGTTGTAATTTACTAACAATATGATTTAAAACTCTGTTATAAGCGCGTAAAGCACGAGTTTCAGTTTTGTTTGTGCTGTTTTGATAATTTTCAAGTTTTGTACGAACATTTTTTATGTTTTCATTTAATTGTGAACATTGATTTTTAAGTTGAGAATTAATTGTTGAAAATTCTGTTTCATATTTAGATAAAAAAGTATTATTATCATTTTGTTCGGTTAAATCTTTTGTTGTTTGTGTTTTTTGTGTTGTAGGAACATTTTTTGATGTATTATCGCTTGTGTTAATGTTAAATTCTACGGCGTTTGCATAAGGCGAAATATTTTGGTTGTTTACTCCTCCTTGATTATTAACTATGTTTTGTTTGTTGATATTATTATTTGCGGTTCCATTATTATATGGGGAAGTAGAATTATTATTGTAAACTCCGTTCGTAGCTCCATAACCATTATTAATTCCATTCATTGTTCCATATGTTCCACTAGTTCCATAGTTATAATTGGTGTTATTACGATAAGTATCAATATTATTTGTTCTTTGCATAGTATCTAAATTGCCTGTATTTGTGTTTGTATTATATGCAGTATTATTGCTGTTATTATTTACATTATTATTAGTATTGTTATTCTGCTTATCTGTGTTTTCACTGTTTTTCTGACTTGAAATGTTAGTTTTATCAGTATTAGTATTATTAGTGTTATTGTTATTTGGCATTGAATAATTTTGTTTATTAGTTAAATTTTTGTTATCAATATTTGAATTGTATCGTAATGAAAAACCTTGATTGTTTGGTGTTGAATAATTAGAAATAAAATATTTTCCATTATCAAGATAAAGTACATAATCATTATCAAGTAAAACTTCATCAGGATTAGTATAAGAAGTACAAGATGCAAATGACTCCAACTTGTCTAGATTATATTTTAATTTTTCTTGTAAATTATTTTGATTATCTGGAAGTGTGCTACCTCCAAAAGCTAATGCAAAAGCAAAACTTAATGAAAGAACTGCGGTTGTTTTTTTCTTATTCATAAAAATCTCCTTAAATATTTTTTGATAATTTTATTTTGTGTTATTGAAAAAAAAATATTTATAAAAATTAAAAAATAAGTATTCAAATTTTAAAATTGTCAATATTAACTAAGAAAGGAGAATTTTATGGATGTAATAGAAAGAGATAAAAAATATAATGAATATTTACAAAGCAAAATACCTAAAACAAAACCCTGGCCATCACTTTTTCACGCATTTTGGGTTGGTGGTTTGATTTGTTGTTTAGGGGAGTTGATAAAAGATTGTTTATTATTAATTTTTCCTGAGATGCCGTTAAGTGTAGCTAGCACTTGGGAAAGTATTATAATAGTTGTATTAGCTTCTTTTTTAACAGCAGTAGGTTTATATGATAAAATTGGAGCATATGCAGGTGCAGGTACTATAGTTCCTATTAGTGGGTTTTCAAATTCAATAACCAGTCCAGCTATGGAATATAAAAGAGAAGGAATTATTTTTGGATTGTGTGCTAAAATGTTTACAATTGCTGGTCCTGTAATTGTTACTGGAGTAGTAGCTTCAATTTTTGCTGGTTTAATTTATCTTATTTTTTAATTTAATTAATAAATAAAAGAAGGTGAAACAATATGCATAAAAAACAAGGTAGACAAACAATAGTATTTGAACAACAACCTTGTATAATAGGCAATTATAGTTTAGTGGGTCCAAAAGAAGGGCGTGGTAATATGGCTAAATATTTTGATGAAATATTAACTGATGATACCCTGGAACAAAGCAGTTATGAAAAAGCAGAAAGAAAAATGTTATTGCGTGCTGTTAATATGGCTATAAAATCTTCTAATCTTAAAAATGAAGATATAGATGTTTTGATATGTGGTGATTTAATGAGCCAAATAATAAGTTCAAGTTTTACTGCCAGAGAATTAAGTATTCCTTTTTTGGGTATTTTTGGAGCTTGTAGTACTATGGTGGAAAGTTTAATAATAGGAGCTTGCCTTGTTGAGGGCGGATTTTGTGAGCATACGGCTTGTGCTACTGGTAGTCATTTTGCAAGTGCAGAAAAACAGTTTAGATATCCGTTGGAACTTGGAACACAACGGCCACCAACTTCACAATGGACAGTTACTGCGGCGGGATGTTCAATTTTAGCATCAAAAGGTAATTGTGTTAAAATAACAAAAGCAACCATAGGTAAGGTTACTGATTGGAATGTTTGTGATGTTAATAATATGGGAGGAGCAATGGCACCTGC
>CALWTF010000007.1 GCA_944384415.1 uncultured Clostridia bacterium
CCTTCAAGAAAAGTTAGTTATCGAACAATCCAAAGAACGCTACGAACTTACAAAAGAAGATATTCAAAACTTTTTTAAGTACACAATGAAGAAATGCCCAGACAGAGCGATAGAGATTTTCATAAAGCAGATTAAAGTATATGATGATAAAATAGAAATATATCTTAACTATTCCATAAACCAACCGCATACCATAGAGCATGCATTTAAAAAACTATTTGCCGAAACCCACACCATCCAACGCACTTTCAAAGGTGGCACAACAAGAACATCTATCAAGACTTATGATGTATATGTTGTTATATAACAAAGAAAAAAGAGTATATTTTAAGATAAAGCTTAATCTATACTCTTTTCTTTCTCTAAAAATACCGCTAGTTTCAAAATTACTTGACCAATCCCTGTTTATTTTATAAATTATTTAATTTATCCACTCTTGCTTTATGCCGACCACCTTCAAAAGAAGTATTTAAAAATGTTGTAATAATTTTTTTTGCTTTATTAAAACAAAGATTAGTTGCACCTAATGCCAAAACATTGGCATTATTATGCTCCCTGCTTAATTTTGACAATTTAACATTATGACATAAAGCAGCCCTTATTCCTTTAAATTTGTTTGCAGCCATAGACATACCTATACCAGTTCTACAAATTAAAATACCAACATTTTCTTCTGACTTTAAAATTTCTGAACATACTTTTTGTGCTATATCAGGATAATCAACACTATCAGTAGAATTTGTACCCATATCACAAAATTGTATACTCATTTTTTCAAACCATTTAATAATTTTTAATTTTAATTCATAACCACCATGGTCACAACCTATATAAATCATTATATACCTCATTTACTTTTTATTAAGTTAATATATGCATTATAAATAGAATTTAAACTGTTATTTAATTGTTTTGCACACTCATTATAACAATCTTGATTTAAACCAAAAGGGTCAGAAATATCTTTACCAATAATATCAAAAAAACTAAAAACTTTTTTATTTTTAGGCAACATATATTTTTGTTCATCAGTCATAGTAATAACCATACTAGCCTCTTCAAATAAATTTTTAGTCAGTTGTTTGGAATAGTATTTAATTCTTTTAATATTAAAATTTTTTAAAGACAAAACAGCTTTTTCATTAATTTTATCACCTGGCAAAACATTTAATCCAGCTGAATCAGCTTTTATTGTTAAATTATTTTCTTTTGCAAATTTTTTGAATAAAAACATTGCCATCGGCGAACGACAAGAATTTCCAGTACATACAAATAATATTTTATTCATAAACACCAGTTTTATTTTTTTTATTTACATATTGTTTTCTTTTACCATTTTCATAATAAGTTGCAGGAAAATTTGTTTTTCTAACAGGTATAGCTATAATATTATTCTGTGAAATATGCAATTTACTATATTTAGGTTGTATAGATTTTGCAACCATTGAACTAATTATATAATGTCTGCGAGTTTGTTGTTCGCTAACACGCAAAAATCTGTAAATAGCTAAAACTAACGGAATAAAAGCAATTAATATACCTAAAACCCAAAGCACCGCACTAATAGAAGAATTCATTATTTTTTTACCCCCTCAACAGTTTTCATAATTGGAAACCTAATTTCAATACCGGCATATGCAACCGCCCCCAACAACTCGGGTGCAAATCTTTTTCCACCAATTTTAAAACCATCACCGTGCAAATCTGAACCGCCAGTTGGAATTAAATTATGCTCCAAACAAAATTTATACATCCAAACACATTGTTCAAGTGTAAATTTTTTATGAATACTTTCAAATCCATCTAATATATTCTTTTCATACAAATCTTGAACTAATTGTTTTGGATTAGCTTCTTCATAAACTTTAAATGGATGAGCAAGAATTGCTTTACCACCAGCTTGATGTATTTTTTTACAAACAAATTCAATATCTGGGGTTTCCTGTACTATATCAAAACAATGAAATAACGAACCAGGCTTTATCATATGTTCTCTATAAAGATTGTCTGATTTTAATATACCATACTTTTCATAAACAGCATTATTAACTGGATATTTAGCAATATCGTGAAAAAATGTTTTATGTGCAACTCTGTATATAGGGTCAAAAGTTAAACCAGGTGTAATTTTAAAACCAAGATTTAAAGCTAGGCTTTTTAATTTTTCTAATCTAACTTCTTCTAATCCAAATTGATACTCTGGTGTTAAAACTTCAAACTCAGATAATGTATCTAAATCAAAATCATAAGCTAAAACTTCATATTTTTTACCATTATATGAAACACTAATTTCACAACCATTTATATATTTACCAGAATATCCGCCTTGATTTTTTAAATTCCTAACTTCAAAATTAGCACTTAAAAAATCATGGTCGGTAAAAGACATTACCTCTAAACCTCTTTTTTCTGCAAATTCTAAAAGTTCTGGAACTGAGTACATTCCATCAGAATACTGAGTGTGTATATGTAAATCTATTAATTGACCTTTTTTATATAATGTATTTTCCACTTTGTCCCCCTATTATTTAAAACTATTTCTCTGTTGTTTCATCAAGATATGTTGCCTGCAAATCAGCAATATGAAAAAGTAAACTTAACGGATGTAAATAAAAAGCATCACTTAACAAACTTGCACCATTACGAACCCTTGCATCAAATCCCCCCATATGCCAATTAATTGCCATAGCTTCATCTCTTGTAAGTTTCATAAACCCAGTTATAATATAAACAGACTTTTCACCATGCCCATACGGTAAATTGTCCTCATAAGTATAGTATGGTTTTTGAACCCAATTACCATCAACTTTTACATTTCGTAATTCAGTTTTATAACAATTAACTTTACATATATCATGTAATAAACCAATAATCGCAATGCTTTCTTCTGATATAATTTCATTCCAATTTTCACCATATTCATTTTTAACCAATTTTAAATATCTTTCGTAAGCATTTATTGAATGTTCACATAATCCGCCCTCGTAGGCAGAATGAAATTTGGTGCTTGCAGGTGCGGTAAAAAAATCAGTTTTTATCAACCAATCAAGCAATTTATCAGAACCATCTCGTTTTATATTATCCTTAAACAATTTAATAAACTTTTCTTTTATTTCTTGTTGCATAACAACCTTCTTCCATTATTTCTACATAAAATATCATACAAAATACAAAAATTTATGTCAAGTTTTAAATTAAATAAAAATTAAAGTACAAAAGCGTTAAGCTAAAATAAACTAACGCTTCAATATTAATAAAAATAAAAGAAGAGATTTTACTCTTCCACACTATTGATTAAACTAATCTTTTTCTTGCAATTTGTGTTAATAGAATTGCGATAAACAACATAGCGACAAAACAAAAACTCTGTCACCACATTTATTACCATAGTTATAAACAAAACCAAATATTCATTCCAACCAATGGTGGTTAATGCATTACCCCATAATGTTGAAAGAGGTGTAAAAATAGCATAATAACCAAGTACCATAAGCATTGCAATTGGTATATTTTTAGCCGACTTAAATGTAAACTTGCGGTTTATTGTAAAATTATAAATAACAGAACAAATCAATGCAATCAAATAACTTGGCCAATATCCCCAAAATAAAGTTTCATTAAGCAAAGTAAACATTAAAATTTGAACTACACCAGCAGAAATAGAAAAACCTACAAAAGAAATAAATTTTATAATCTCTTGCTTTGTTGTTAAATTTTTGTTAACATCATCGTTAGAAATCTTGTTTTTTTCATTTTCCATATTACCTATATATTATCACCGTAATAATTAAATAGCAATTAAAATTAATATAAAAGGAACAAAATATGCTTCTTATAAAAGACCACTGGACAAACGAAGATATCCTACCATTTCAAATATATTTAAAAAGCCTAAGTAAAGGAAAAGCAAAAAGCGATTGGGAAAGCAAAATTATCAATACTAAACTGGAATGTATTGCTGTACCATCTTGCGAAATTAAAAAAATTTCAAACCAAATTTATAAAGGTAACTACTTGGAATTTATAAACTTGTGGATATGGGAAAACTATTCTAATACCGCTATCATAGGCAACCTGATTAGCAAAATAAAAGACTTTAATCTTTTTAAAAAATATTTAAACATTTATTCTAAAAAGTGTGATAATTGGGCCACTTGCGATATATTAAAATTTAATGTAAATAAACAAAATAAACATTTGTTTTTTGATTTAGCATCTGAGTATGTAAAATCAAGCAATACTTTTGTTAAAAGAATTGGTATAAGAATTTTATTTAATTTTATCAAAGATGAAGAATATATAGAGAAAATTTTTAATATTTTAAACCAGTTTTATAATGAAAATCAATATTATGTAAATATGGCAAATGCTTGGTTACTTTGTGAATGTTGGATTAAACAAAAGGAAAAAACTTTAAAATTTTTTAACAACAATAAACTAAATAATTTTACTATTAACAAAGCAATTTCAAAGTGTCGTGATAGTTTTAGGGTTTCTTCTGATGATAAGGAATATTTATTAAAATTTAAAAAATAAAAAGCCTAAATAAAGGCTTTTTAATTTTCTCTTAAAGCAACAACAGGGTCTTTCTTTGCTGCTATTTTTGCTGGAACCAATCCAGCAATTAAAGTTAATAAAACACTTATAATAATTAAAATCAATGAACCTAGTACAGGAAGCGATGCTAAACCAACAAATCCAGTATAATGTTGTAATATTAAATTTATTGGAATAGTTAAAATTAAAGCTATAATAATACCAATAAATCCACTTGTTAATCCTATAATAAAACTTTCAGCAGTAAACACTCGTTTAACATCTCGTTTAGATGCTCCAACACTTCTTAAAACACCTATTTCTTTTGTCCTTTCTACAACTGAGATGTATGTTATAACTCCAATCATTATAGAACTTACAACAAGAGAAACACCTACAAAGGCAATCAATACATATGTTATTGCAGATATAATGGTTGATATTGTAGACATCATTGTTCCAACTGTATCTGAATAAGTTATCACCTTACTTTCTTCATTGTTCGCTATGCATTTATTATTATAATCTGTAATAAAATTAGCAATGTTAGTTTTTGCTTCAAAATCAATTGGATAAAGATATATACCCTCAGGAGAACTAAAATCACAATAACCCAATGTTGCCAAAACTGTTGTTAAGTTAACACTTAAATCACTAGTATCAAATGGTGTATTTGTAAGAACATTTACAGTTGGATTTTCTAATTGATTAGTTATTATTTCACTTTTATTATTTTGCTCTATCACATACTTAGTTAATGAAGAATTATAAGCTATAGGAGTAGAAACGCTATATGCCGATGCTTCTTCTCTCTCACGCATTAAACCTGCTACTTTTATAGTTATACCTTTATTTTCATAAAGTGCTTCAATTTTATTTTGATAAGTTTCATAATCAGTGTCTTTTAATGTTCTTATATCAACATAAGTTCCATCAGCTTGTTTTTCAAAATAATCACTTTCTAAAATTATTTTATATTCAAGATTTAAAAGGTCATCATATTCAAATGTTGATTCAACAGGCTGTGTATCCCGATTACAAATATAATCATCAAGTAACTGTTCTAATTCAGATTGATTTAGTAAACCAAGACCATATAATGTATAATCACTAATTTCGTTGTTTTTATCTAACACTATCATAATTTCATTATATTGAGTTGCCCATTTGCTGTTTTCACCAACAAGTTCATACTGTGATTTTAAAAGTTCTTGGTTATCTAACATTTCTGACCAAAATTCATTTGAATAATATGAACTACCACTTCCAAACATATAACTTAATAGACCATATCTTAATTTTTTATCTTCAGAAACTGCCATTTCTGGGTGTTTTGATGGATAACTTCCAATTACATCAGCAAAAACTGTAGTTTCATTGGCATTAATAATTCCATTTTCACCACTTCTATAATATGCATTTATATTAGAACCATATATATATTGAATTGCAGAAGTGTATTTTTCAATTTCTTCTTTTCCTTCACCTTCAATATATTCCTTAAACGATTTTAAATCACTTTTACTAGATGAAGCATTAAATTTATTTAACATTTCGGTTAATTCTTGTTTGGTATAAACTTTATCGTTTTCGTGTTCAACATTATCGCTATCATTAGATAAAAATATTTGCATTAATGATGCTATATTATAATTACTGTTTGTTAACTGAACAGGATAAGAACTTAATGTATCTTTTTGCATTTGTCCAATATATGCAGAAAATCCACTAGAAATTGCAAGTATAAGAGCAATTCCTATTATTCCAATTGAACCAGCAAATGAAACTAAAGCAGTTCTTGCCTTTTTTGTTAAAAGATTTTTAAAACTTAACGACAAGGCAGTAAAAAAAGACATTCTTTTTTTCTTGTTCTTTTTATTTAACTCTCGTTTGGTTAATGTATCATCATCGCTAATACTAAGCAATTGTTTTTCATTAGAATCATAAACTTCATCATATGGGTTTGAATCATCAACAACAACACCATCAAGCAACTTTACAATACGATTAGAATATTTTTCTGCCAAATCAGGATTATGTGTTACCATAATAATTAACTTATCTTTTGAAATAAGCTTTAAAAGCTCCATTATTTGAACACTAGAAGCAGTATCTAAAGCACCAGTTGGCTCATCAGCCAAAATTATTTCAGGGTCATTCACCAACGCTCTTGCAATTGCAACCCTTTGCATTTGTCCACCAGAAAGTTGACTAGGTTTATTTTTTAATTTATCTTTTAAACCAACTTTAGTTAAAACTTCTATTGCTCGCTTACGACGCTCATCTTTTGAAACACCAGATAATGTTAATGCTAATTCAACATTTTCTAACACCGTTTGATGAGGAATTAAATTGTAACTTTGAAAAACAAAACCCACTGAGTGATTACGATAATTATCCCAATCTTTATCTGTAAATTCTTTTGTTGATTTATCATTAATAATTAAATCACCAGAGTTATATCTATCTAGCCCACCTACAATGTTTAGCAAAGTTGTTTTACCACAACCAGAAGGTCCTAAAACAGCAACAAATTCGCTTTTGCGAAATTCAATAGTAACATCTTTTAAAGCTTCAAATTTCAAATCCCCCATAGTGTAATCTTTTTTTACATTTTGTAATTTCAACATAAAATAATAACCTCTTCTATATTTTTTTATCTAACATTTTTTTTATTAATTTTAAAAACTGATGTTCATCTTTTTCAGATAACTTATTAAAAAACTTTGGAATTAAATCTACTAAGCTTTGTTGTATAATTTTATTAAAATGTTCGCCTTTTTCTGTTAAAGAAATATAAACCGTTTTTTTATTGCCTTGTTTGAAGATTTTATTTATATATCCATTAGCTTCCATTTTTTCAAGTATTCTACTTGTTGCAGCTTTATCAATTCCGCAAACTTCACCAATTTTAAACTGAGGCATTTCAACACCAACCGAAAGAGATTGAAAAATTTTTAATTCGTTATATTTAATTTTTAATAAATTTGCAATAGCTCGCTGTAAGTTAATTAATCTTTTTGCTAAATTTTTTAGTATATCAAACACTAAATCATTTTGAAATTTCAATTTACACCTCTAAAATAGTTGTAATTTACAACAATATTGTATGATAAAAAAAAATAATTGTCAATCTTATATGATAATTTATAATTAAGAGTTATAATTTATTAAGGTTATTATTCTTGACTTTTAAAATATAAATTATTATAATTTTTTATTATATACTGTAAGTATATAAAAAAATTGCTAAAATTTAAGATAATTTTATGTAAATAATACTATTTCGTATTTACTAAACCATATTATTATATAGAAAATTTTATACAACATTAAAATATTAGGAGTAAAATATGTTAAAAGTTTTTGTTGATTCTGGAAGTAGCATAAAACAAGAAGAAAAAGAAAAATATCAAGTGGAAATTATCCCTCTTCGATATTCATTTGGTGATGAAGATTATCTTGATGGTATTGACTTAACAATTGAAGAATTTTATGATAAATTAATTCAATCTAAACAATTTCCAAAAACTTCCTTACCTAATTTGGCTGATATTGAAGAAAGGGTTAATCAGTTTGTACAAAATGGTGATGATGTTTTGATTTTGCCTATATCATCGCAAATTTCTGGAACTTTTAATGCAATTTCAAAATTATTTGAAGGTAACAATAAAGTACGCGTAGTTGATACATTAAGTGTAGCAGGAGGAATTAGACTGATAGTACAAGAAGTAAATAAACATCGAGATGAAAGTTTAGAGCAATTAGAAAATAGAATTAAAAAATTTATTCCAAGAATTCAAATTTTAGCTATTCCAGAAACTTTAAACTATCTTTTAAAAGGCGGTAGATTATCAAAAGTTGAATGGCTTTTAGGAAGTGTTTTAAATATTAAACCTGTAATTGGTATAAAACAAGGAAAAGTAAAAGTTATAGCAAAAAAAATGGGCATTAAAAATGCAATGAACTATATAGTGAATGCTTTAAAAGAATTAAGATGTGATAGTAATTATGAATTAATAGCATCATACACTTATAATAAAAGCAATGTTGAAAAATTAATTTCTATTACTGATGAAAAATATCAAAAACAAATTACTTCTTATGACAACCTAATACCTTCAATTGGTTGTCATTGGGGACCGAATGCTTTTGGTTATATTTTTGCAAGTGAAGAAAAAAATTAAAATAAGTAATTAAAAAAGTAATAGTAATTTAACTTTTTAAAATAATAATAATGATAAAATAAAAAGAAAAACAGGAGAACAAAAATTTTTATGAAAACTTTTAAAAATTATATCGTAATGGCATTATTGTTAATTATTATGCCCTGTTTTCTTGTGTTTGCTGGTTGCAATTATAATTCTATAGGCGTTGTTTCAATTGTAAAAACAAACACAAACGGTTTAGTTGATACTTATACTATCACCTACTCTAATGGAGAAACAAGCACATTTGACATTGTAAATGGTAAAGACGGAACAGATAGCTCAATAACCATTGATGATATATATAACAAATACATTGAAGAATATGGAGACATTTCATACAAAGAATTTTTAGAATTATATTTAAACATAGATAGCAACACTGATTTAAGCTCGGTTATTCAACAAAGTCTATTATCTTCTATGAAAGTATATTCTGAGTTTACTGTAACAACAAGTTCGGGGTTTGGTCCTTATATCACTGAAACTAAGGAAGTATCAATAAGCTCAGGCTCAGCTGTTATATACGAAATAGATTCTAATTATGCATATATAGTTACTAATTATCATGTTGTTTTTGAACAAAACGCAAATACAGATAATGGCTCAAAAATTGCTAGAAGCATACACGGATATTTATATGGAAGTGAAGATTACCCAGTAGCAACAAGCACAACACAAAATGGTTACACGGTTTATGACTATGGTAATTATGCAATTGAGCTTGAATTCGTTGGTGGTTCAATTAGTAATGATATAGCAGTTTTAAAAGCACCTATTAATTCAATTTTGAAAATAAATCCTAATGTAAAAGCTGTAAAAATTGCTTCAAATTATCATGTTGGAGATACAGCTATTGCAATTGGAAATCCTGAGGGTGAAGGCATAAGTGCAACTCAAGGAATTGTAAGTGTAGATAATGAATATATCACACTTCAAATTGATTCAACGGTACGAAGTTATCGTTCAATACGAATTGACACAGCAATTTATCCTGGAAATTCTGGTGGTGGATTGTTTAATAAAGATGGTGAATTGATAGGTATAACAAATGCTGGTGATGATGAAGACCAAAATATTAATTATGCAGTACCTATACAAATTGTAGATGCTATTTATAATAATGTTATTTATTACGCTAATGATGATGATATCAATACAAACGGTGTTTATGCAATTAAACTTGGTATAACTGTTGAAACTGAAAACTCTAAATATGTTTATGATTCACAAGAAGGTTGTGGCGAAATTGTAGAAGATGTGATTATTTCAGAAATTGTAAATGATTCAATAGCAAGTAAACTCGGCTTACAAAACAATGATAAAATAATCTCGATAATTATAAATAATAATGAATTTGCTATTAATAGAAGTTTTAACATTCACGATATTTTATTAACAATTCGCGAAGATGATAGTTTACAAATAAAATATTCAAGAAATTCAGAAGAATCAACAACATCAACATATGTTGTTGCAAGTGATGATATTAGCATTGTTGATTAAAAATACAATATTTAATAAATAAAACAAAAAAGGATAAACAAATTATCCTTTTTTTATTAAATAAATTATTAATCATATAATCTTAAACTGTTTAAATTATTAGCTTAAAAAGATAATTTATCTACAGAATCCACAACCTCCCATTTAATTGCATTATTACTACTTAAACCATTTTTCATATTATCATTCATTTGTTGCAATAAGCCATTAAAAAAATTATCCACATTAACAATTGTTAATTTTGCATTATGTTCTTTTGACCTTTTTGTTTCATTACAAAATAATAATTCTTCTATTGTTCCACTTCCACCAGGCATTACTATAATTTCATCACATTGTATAATTTTATTTAATCGTTCACTTTCGCTATTTACCTGTATAAATTTGTTATTAGATTCACCAACTAATTTGTTAATTATAGGAAAATCATTTGCAAAATAATTTTTAGGTATATAAAACTCAACATTTTTACTATATTTTAAAAATTCTTTAAGTGTTAATCCCATTAATCCTTCAGCACAACCACCTTGCACATATGTGCAACCATTAATAGCTAATATTTCACCAAGTTTTATTGCTTCATTCTTTATTTTTTCATTATTAGATATTGACATACCTTCACATACAAAAACTCTTTTCATTTTATTCCCTTTATTATTATATAAGTATTTATATTTTTAAAATTAAAAATTTGTTCTTTGAACAAAAAAAAAGAGTATACAATACTCTTTGGTAGGATTGAGTGGATTCGAACCACCGACCCCCACCTTATCAGGGTGGTGCTCTAACCGACTGAGCTACAATCCTATAACAAACCGCATAAAGCGGTTCAAGAATTAAATTGGTGGAGATAATCGGATTCGAACCGATGACCCCCTGCTTGCAAGGCAGGTGCTCTAGCCAGCTGAGCTATACCCCCAAACAAACTATCATAATTAAGTGATAACATAATTATGATAGCATAGATAATAAAGATTGTCAATAAAAAATTATAAATAATTTAAAAATATATTAAATTATAAAAATATTACACAGAAATATTGTTGAACTCAAGTATACGATTTTTTATAGTATCCATAAATCTTATTACATTTTCACAATCAGCAATACAATCATCATATTTAGCTTTACAAACTATTTGCTCGGGTGTCATACTATTTGTGTTAACTATATTTCTTAGTACATCAATACAAGTATATAAGCTTTTTTGATTAGCATAATATATAGAATTATAATCTACTAAATCATTATAAGCATTAATTATGGCCTGTTCCCCAGATGAAATTGGTCCAGAATCTTCTTCTGTTTTTAGTGGTTTAATATCTAAATATTGGTCTAATAAATATCCACTAAGCTGAGTTATAGACTCAACTTCTTTTGTTGAATTTTGTATTGATAGATTCATATCATAAAGATAAAAAGTTGCGTAAAATTTAGTAAATTCAGTAAGTTTTGTTAAATATTCCAATTTAACTGTATTTGGCGCTAAAGCACCTGGTCTTGTTAACAATGAACTATTAAAAATATATTCCGAATAAACACTTGCAAATTTTGTAGAAAAATTGTTAGCAGCGTTTATAGTTTCATAAAATCTTTGACAATAATTTTTAAGCTTTAATTGTTCAAGATTCCCTTGTTGATTAAACAATTCACTATCACAAACTATTTCCAACTGAGATTTTGCAATATTTAGTTGAGCAAAAGAATCTTTTAATTTTTCTAACAAATTATAAAGTTCTGTACTTTCATCTTTAGGAACCTCAACGCCTATTGTTCCACTTGATAAAAATTCTGCTGGCATAATCAAACTAGCTCTTAAAGTTGGTTCAAAAATTGCCTCATTATTTAAATTGCTTGAAGCTAATTTAGTAAAATTATATTTAGTTTCACCACTTGAAATTGCAGAAACTAAATTATCATTATTATAAGTAATACTTATATAACCATCTTTATCAAAAAAATCTTGATTATTTGCGACCATACTTGCATAACTTGTTTTAACTTCGTCATAAGTATGACTAACACCACCACAAGCACTAAACATAAAACCAGAAACAACAAAACACAAAACTAATGTAAAACTAAAAAACAAAGTTTTTATCTTCATATATCAACTATCCCCTTTGTTTAAACTAAAAAACTCATAAATTGGGTCATATAAAACTTGCTCACTAGGTGTTAAAATTTTACTATAATATGTTCCTTTGTTAATTGCGCCAAAAAATTCATCTTTGTCTATACTTTTAAAACTTTTTAAAAAACTGTAAGCTTTGCTAGTTATATCAGATTGTTCATAAAAATTAGTTGATTTTTGCTTATTATATACTTCAACCATTTTGTCTAAATCAGTTTGTAAAATAGTATAATTGTCAGGATTGGCAACAGTGCTGGCAATCAAAGCACATTGTCTATAAATTGATTCAAGTATTGAATATTTTAACGAAGCAGAAGTGCTACCACCTAAGGAATATTTAACAACATAAGGAAATACTGTTTCATTAATTTTCACTAAAAATTTAGCCTGTTCCATAAGTTTTTGCTCAATAATTTGAAATTGACCCTTTAATTCTTGACCTTTTGCTGTAGATAAATCATTTCCTTCTTCACCAAAATCTGATTTATTTTTCCTAAAAATCTCTATAGCTTTCAATGTTTCTGTCATAACTGATGTAAATTCGGTTAAGTTTTTATCAATTACTGAGCGAATTTCAGAATCAGTGTTTTTAACAAAATAAAATTCAGTTGCTAATGTTTCAAATGTGAGCCAACTTGCATCATATAAACAACAAGCGATTTTATAAGAATTTCCCAAGCCATTTCCATAAGAAAGCAATTCATTATTAGAATCATATTCAACATATTTGTTAAAAGACTTAAATTCTTGTGTTTGAATTAGGTCAGAATAAATTGTAAAAGAACTTTTACCGAAATTGTTACGATTAATAAAATAATAAATAATACCCGCAACTAAAGCCACTAAAATAATTACAACAATAACCCTAAAAATTATCTTTGCAGTATTCGTCATGAATACCTCCCTTTTTTAACTAAACAAGTTATAAAATTTTAACATATCAGTTAAAATAATGTCAAACAAAAATAAAAAGAAGCAATTATATTGCTATCTTTTTAAATTTATATTTTTAAAAATTTTTCCGCACTAAGATACAACCAAGGTTTTTTATCTATTGGTGGATACATACGAAACGACATTATTTTGTTAGTTATAGGATGGTTAAGTTTTATTTCCACCAACCACAAAGCAGTATTAGTATTTTTTGCCAAAACATCACCACCAAATAAAGCATCTCCAAATATTGGCATTTTACTTTCTGAAAGTACAAATCTTTCTTCTTGCTCATATTGCCCTTGACTTGTACACTCAACTAAACTTATTTTTTGTTTATGTTCTAACAATTTCCATTGCATATTGATTTTAAAAGCATTGCTCGTTGATTGTGGAATATGTTGCATTTTGTTATTTTTATCAAAATGCACATAGTAAGATAAAAAATCATTTTTCTTTTCATTTTCTCCAACAACAACAGCCAAATAACGACATTCAAATTTTTGTTCATCTATTTGTTCTTTTAGCCTATCTTTTGCCTTACTTGTTAAAGCAAACAACACCAAACCACCTGCAACCGTATCAAGCTGATTGATATTTTCTAAATATGATGATTTTATATTTTTTGCTTTTAAAACTTCAATTAAATTTTCCTTTAAACCACCTTTCCCATTTATAGAAATATTTTGGGGTTTATAAACAATTATAATGTGATTATCAATAAATAATATTTCCATATCATTTCCTTATTTTTGCTTTTTAACTAAATTAAAGCTTTTTATTTTAACTGTATTATTCATAATCTTCTACTATTTTACTTAAATCCATTATATCACTAACAGTTAATAATATTGTTATCCTATCAAAAACACTACCACTTTTGGTAATCAAAATTGTTGAAAGTTTGCGATTATGATAAAACAAATCTAATGCTTCTTGTACTGTTAAATTTTCACCCCGTACACAATAATAAATCTCTGCATCATTTTCTTCAAGTATTTGTTTTATTGGGGTGTTTTGAACAAATTTTTCCAAATCATTTCCCTCATGCAAAGCATTTCCTAAAACACCAATTACTCGTGCAGGTGTAGCATTTCCAATTATTTTATTGTTTTCATAAACTGGAAGAGCTTTAAAACCTGAAACACCAAATAATTCAATAGCTTTTTTAATTGGTAAATTACTGTCAATTGTTAAAATATCTTTTCTTTGAATACTATTAATAACAAGCGGAGGTTTAGATACTAAATTTGCGATACGCTCCATTTCTTCCACTACTTCAATATGTGGTTCAGCTATAATAACTTCATCACTACTGTTGTGTATGATAGCATTTCTTAATCTAGCATAATCTATTAATTTGTCTTCATATCTTCTTATAACACTGTTTAAAGAAACAGCTTTTCTAATAACATCAGAAAATGTCATATTCCTTTTAAAATTATAAACCGAACGCAAGGTTTGGTCAATTACATTATACGCACTTATAAACCTTGTTGCATTGCTTTTTTCTTCATTAATATTCATATTTTTATCTACATTTTCATCATCTATAAAATCGTTATCTTCAAAATCTGTATTTTCATAGTTTATCATATTCACCTACCTTATGTTTGTAAATTTTATCATAATAAAACAAAAAAAACAATTCTATTAACTATTTTTTCCTAATTTTTAACAAAATAACATATATAAATATATAAAAGTGATTGCAATTTTACATATTTTATTGTATAATATATGTACTGTGCTAGACGGGGAGCTAGCGGTGCCCTGTACCTGCAATCCGCTATAGCAGGGTTGAATAGCTTGTGCGGGAATTTTTTAGGGTAATTTTTCCTGTAAAAATAATGTTGAACATAAGGTCTTGTGCAATAGTTTGCTATGAACCATGTCAGGGTCGGAAGACAGCAGCATTAAGTAGATTAAATTATGTGCCATAAGGTAGCCTTGTGGGAGTTGTTTTTACAACGATAATTATTTTAAATATTTTCAAAACAGGCTTGCACAGTTTTTTAAAAAAATAATTTTAATTTATATAAATAAAATTTTTAACTATTTTAAACTAAAAAGCGAAGATTTAATAATCTTCGCTTTTTGGTTATTTGTTAAATTATATAATTTGTGTTATTAATCAATTTTGCGCTCATATGTAACAATAACACCAAGCCCCAATCCTTCATTTGGAGAAACTGAAATAACTCTCCAGCCTTCTTTTGCTAATTTATTCATTGATTCTTCCGCATATCTAATCTTATACCTTACCACTTTATATTCAAACATATTTAACTCCTTTTTTAATAATATTTATTCGTTTGTTTAAAACATAAGTATTATAACATATAAATTAGTTAAATTCTTATAATTTATAAAAAAATTAAAAATATTACCAATAAGAATAAAAATGTTTGTTGTGTTAATTAAAAAATGTAACAATAAAGCAACTTTTTATTTTTTAGTAAATATGACAGTAATAAATCATCTTTTTATTTTTTACTCTACAGTTACAGATTTTGCTAAATTCCTAGGTTTATCTGGGTCAAAACCTTTTGTTTTTGAAGTTAAATAAGCAAGTGTTTGTAATGGCTTTGCACAAACCAACGGCATTAAATTTTGATTTTTATTAGGTAATCTAACAAACAAATCGGCAAAATCTTTTAACTGCAAAAATTGTGAAAACATTACAATTTTTGCACCTCTTGATTTAATTTCGTGTATAGCATTTAATGTTTTTTCTAATATTTCAGATTGTGTTAATATAACTATAACAACGCTTTTATCATTTATTAAAGCCAAACTGCCGTGCTTAAGTTCTCCCCCTGCAAATGCTTCACAATGGATATATGTGATTTCTTTCAATTTTAAAGCAGCTTCTTGTGCAACATAATAATCTACACTTCGACCAATAAAAAACACACTATCCAAATCTTTAATCATTTTTACTACTTTTAAAATAACTTCATCAAAATTTGTATTTTTCCACCAATCACAAATATTATAAATATCCTGTAAATTATAATCAATTTCAATATCTTCTTTTTTAAATAAAAATTTAGTAAAACCAAGTAAAGCGCTTATTTGTGCAACATAAGCTTTTGTTGATGCAACAGCAATTTCTGGTCCTGCAAAAGTTGGTATGACAAAATCAGCAATTTGAGTTATCCTACTTCCCAAAACATTAGTGATAGCAATACAAAAAGCTCCTTTTGATTTTGCAAGTTCTAAACCCGCAATTGTATCGGCAGTTTCTCCACTTTGACTAATAAATAAACATAATGAATTACTGTTAATTATAGGATTTTTATATCTGAACTCACTTGCAAAATCGATGATAACATCTTTTCTACAATATTTTTCTATTAAAAATTTAGCTATTAAACCAGCGTGCAAAGCTGTTCCACAAGCACAAATATGAATTTTATTTATATTTTGTTTTTTATTAACAAGTTGTTCAAGTAATGTATTATTAAAAACTTTATTTGCAGTTTCTTGTATTGCTTCAGCTCCTTGTTCAATTTCTTTATGCATAAAACAATCAAAACCATTTAAAATTATTTGTTCAGCTTTTATGTTTTCTTCTCGTATTTTAAATTTTTTTATTTTTAAATTACAGTCAAAAATTTCAACTTTTTGCGCAGAGATTATACCAAATTCATTATCTTTTAAATCAATAACTTTATTTGTCCATTTTAAGATGGCAGGAATATCACTTGCTATAAAATTTTCATTTTTTCCAACACCTATAATCAAAGGACTGCTTCTTTTTGCAACAAATATTTTATCTTTAAACTTATTAAAAACAATAGCAAATGCAAAAGACCCTTTTAAATCATCACATACTAATTTTAAACTTTTTAAAATATTTGTTTCAGTTAAAGCTTTATTTAAAAGTTGTTTATTTAGTAAATGTGCTACTACTTCGGTATCTGTTTGAGAACGAAAAAATTGATTGTTTAATTTCTTTTTTAATAAATCATAATTTTCTATGATACCATTATGTACTATTGCAAAACTACAATCATCATTTATATGAGGATGTGCATTTCTTTCTTCTGGTACACCGTGAGTTGCCCATCTTGTGTGACCAATACCACAAGATGAACTTAAAATTTTATTTTTTAATAATTCTTTTAAATTATTTATTTTACCAGTTTTTTTGAAAATTTTTAATTTTCCACACTCAACAACAGCAATACCAGCAGAATCATATCCCCTATATTCTAAATTTGCTAGTGCATCAAGTAAAACTGGAACAGCTAATCTAAATCCTGTATAACCAACAATACCGCACATTTTAATCACCTCCTTTTAGGTGATTAAATAATCTTTTTAACTTTTCATTTTTATTTAATTTGCTTGAAGTAAAAACTACATATCCGCCACTTTGATTTTCCATATTTAATAAACTTAAACATTGTTTTAATCGCTTTGAAATTCCATCATTACCATCAAACATTATTGGATTATTACTTAGAAATTTTTTAATATTATTTTTAATTAGTACATAATGTGTACATCCAAGAACTACACCATCGAATTTATTTTTATATTTAAAAAATTCTTTTTCTATTTGTTTATTAATTTTATATTCAGAATAAATATGTTTATCAATATATTTTGCAAATGTTGGTAATCCAACAAAAGTTAATGACTTATGATTATTTTGTTTGAAAAGTTTTATTAAACTGCTATTTTGAATTGTAGTTTTAGTACCTACTACCAAAATATTTTTACAATCCGATAGTAAAGCTGGTTTTATAGCCGGTTCAGCTCCAATTATAATTATATTAGGAAACTTTTCACGAATAATATTAATACAAACCGCAGTTGCTGTATTACAAGCAAGTACAATACTTTTGGGGCTCCAAATTTTAACAAGTTTTTTTAAGTTTTCAAGAACAATTGCGGTTAAAAACTTTTTATCTTTATTCCCATAAGGCGAATTTATAAAATCAGCAAAATAAACAAAATTTTCATTTGGCATATCATTATAAGCTTTAGCCAAAGTTGAAATACCACCTAATCCGCTATCATAGAACAAATTAGGCGCAAAAACACTATTTTTAAAATCCATATAATTAAAATATGCATCAACAATAATCTTTGTAAACTTTTCCATGAATTGCTAAATTTATAGCAATTGAAATAGTTCTTGCACATTTGTTTATAAAAATATCAACTTCTTTAGGGGCAAAAATTTTATCTTTTAAATTATTTTCAATTTTTTCACACAAACCAAATCCGCTTATCATCATTGGTACGCCAAGTGCAATAGTAGGTATGTTTATTGTTGTTTGATTTAGAATTTTTGTATCATTTCCAACACCAGCTCCTGGCTTAATCCCTGCATCGCACATTTGGAAACTACACCCCAGCCTTTTACTATCGTTTGCAGTTAAAGTATCAATAGCAATAATAATGTCAGGCTTTACCCGCTGACAAACTCCCATTATTATATCGTAAGTGGCAAGCCCGGTACATCCACCTACTCCAGGTATAAAGGCGGCTAAATCACCCAATTCAGTTCTTGCCAGTTCTGGTATTGAGTGAGTTATTAGTAAATCTTTAACAACCAATGCCCCTAAACTGTCAGCAACCATACTTTGATTACCTAAACCAACAACTAAAACAAAAGGATTTTTCTTTCCTGTGCTTTTTAATAAAAGTTTTCTTAAAGAAAAAGCAATTTCAGTTGCAACATAATCTTGAACTTCTGTTAAGTGCGCTAACAATTTTGAGCAATTTATTGTTATATAGTTACCACAAGGTTTTCCAAGTTCTTTTTCATTATCTTTGGTAACCTTAAACTCTAATTTTTCTAAACCAAACTTACCAGTTTTTATCTGTTTCCCTATTCCGCCTATTTTTGAAACAGCTATTTTTTCATCAATTAAATCTGTATAAAAACTTTTAACATTATTAACCATAATTTTAATTATTTACAAAAAACTATTAAATAACTCTTGCAAAACAAAAAAAATTATGTTATAATCCATTTACATTTATAAAATAAATATCAAGGGAGAAAAACAGTGGCAAATATTACATCACAGAAAAAACGAATTATCACAAACGAAAAAGCTAGAATTGCTAACAAATCAAAAACAAGTCGTGTAAACACTGAAACTCGTAAATTTCGTGAATTAGTTTCTGCTGGAAAATTTGAAGAGGCAAAAACACAACTTAATTTTGTATATAGTTTGATTGATAATGCTCGTTTAGACAATGTTTATCATATCAACACTGCAAGTCGTAAAAAGGCTAATTTGGCTAAGTTGTTAGATAAAGCACAAAAAGAACAAGTAAAATAAAAAATTTGGCAGGCATAAAATAGCCTGCCTTTTTTGGTTGCAAAGGGGGTAAAATGAAACTTATCATTAATGCAGAAGATTTTGGGTTTTCAAAAAGTATTAATCAAGGAATAGTGTTCTGTTTAGAAAATAAATTAGTAACAAGTGCAAGCATAATGGTTACTGCACCCTATGCCGAGGAAGCTTTTAGTATTTGTAAAGAAAAAGGCTTTAATAATATTGGAATACATTTAAACTTAACCTGGGGTTTTCCATTATTACCTGCTAAACAAATCAAATCATTAGTTGAACCAAATGGGAAATTTCATTATATGTGTTCAATGCCTTTTTATGGTAAATATGCAGATGCTAAAAAAGAACTTGAAGCACAAATTAAAAAATTTTTAAATTCAGGATTAAAACCCACACACCTTGATTTTCATCATTATTTTTGCGAAATGCCTGAAATTTTTAAAGCTTACATTGAATTAGCAAAAAAATATAATTTACCTTGTCGTGTAACAAACACTAGATGTAAAGAAATTGCTAATCAACATAATGTTAAAACAGCAGATGCTTTTTGTAACTCATTCCATGATTATTATGCAACAACTCAAACATTAAAAGCTTTAGTTGATAATTTTAAAACTAAAGATATTACGGTTGAATTAATGACTACCCCAGGTTTCATTGATGAATATACTGTTAGAAACACAAGTTATTTAAACCGAGAAAATGAAATTGAAGAATTAAAAAAAGCTAAAAATGAAAACATTTTTGATGGAATTGAATTAATAAATTTTTCACAAATTTAAAAAATGGCATCAGCCATTTTTTTATTCTTCAAATAAATATGTTGCACAACTGCTTTTTTCATTATCATCAATAATTGTAATTCCATTTGCTCTACATTTACCATCATTGTTAAAAATGCAATCTTTTGCTTCACAATTTAAAAAAACATTTTTTATATGTCTAAAATTTTCATATTCTGGAGCACTTTCAAACATTCGTTTACTAAAATCGTTTTTCTCATTCTCCTTTTCTATATTTTTATCATATGATTTACAAACAGTATTTTTATCTATATCCACACAACAAGCAAAACAGCACTGCCCCTTATTGTGTTTACAAATTGTTTTTCTACATTTTATATCCAAAAACTTCTTCCCCCTTTTAATTTTATATTTGATATTATTAGCACATTGTTTCAAATTATTCATTGACAAAATAACTAAAACATTGTATTCTTGTTTGTGAACTCAAGGAGGTTTAATTATGGAAGTCATTTTACTTGCTGACATAAAAGGCACTGGAAAAAAAGGCGAAATAGTAAAAGTTAGTGATGGCTACGCTAGAAATTTTTTATTAAAACAAAAACTTGCACAACCTGCCACAAACACAAACAAAAATATTGTAAACCAAGCACAAAAAGCCAAGGAATACCACAAACAACAAGAACTAGAAGCTTTTGCAAAAATTGCTGAAAAATTAAAAGGTAAAGTATTTAAATTCCCTGTTAAAGTTGGTGAAAACGGTAAACTTTTTGGTTCTATTTCATCAAAAGATGTTGAAACAAAACTTCGAGAACAAGGTTTTGATGTTCAAAAGAAACAACTTGAAATACCAAACATAAAATTACTTGGTAAATATCCTGTTAATGCACGATTTGCACCTAAAATTGAAGCAAAATTTTATGTTGAAATTGTTTCATCAACTGAAATATAAAATATCCATTTATTGGATGTTTTTTTATTTGTAATTTTTTTAAACTTATTTGACTTAAAATAATATAATTGATATATTGAAATAAGTGAAATATTTTTTTCTTATTGGTAAAAAATAAAAATTAGGAGTGTTTATGTCGGAAATAAATATAGAACCTTTAAAAAAGAAAAGGAAAAAAAGTGGTTGTTTGCCTTTTTTTATGGGGTTTTGTGCAGCTTTTATTTTTATGATAGTTGGTATTGGGGGCATAGGCACATACATATATTTTTGTGTAACGGTGGAACAAATTACTGGTAGTTTAGGCTTTCAAACCCCTTTAGGTGATTTTAATAAAATGACAGTTAATCAAATTATAAACGCTGCATTAAAAGAAAAAGATGATTATATTAATATAACTTTTGACAAACTTGATGAATATAATCTTTCTATTCCTGAATCTTTTTTAGGTGTAAGCTTAGGAAATTTATATGATAAAACAATAGAATTTAACAATGAAACCAAAAGATTGGGTGATATAAAAGTTTTGGATGCAGCAAATAATATAGAAAAATTTATTGAAGCGGTTTTACCAAAAATTTATGAAACAGCTGTTGTAGGTGATGTTCTTAATGCTTTACAAATAGATATAAGCTCCTTTGGATACCCTGCATTTACTGAAGCAATTTATAATGTTGGAAGCGACACAAATAAAAATTTAAAAAAACTAGAAGAACTTACTGTTGAACAAGCTCTTAATGCTTTACCTGAATATTATGGTGAAGATTATCTGACATTTTCGAAATTGCAAACAGCTTTAAATTTATCATTGATACCTGAAACAGATGAGTTTAAAACAGTTTTAAATAAAACAATTTCAAAAATAACTTTTGAAGATTTATCAAATAACATAACAATTGGCTCTATTATTGATATTATGGGTGAAGAAGCTCTTGGATTAAATAATTATTCTTTTGCACAAACTGAAGAATTTAAATCAACATTAATTAACGATTTAGGCGAATATTTTGAAACTGTTCCCCTTTCTCAAATAATAGAAATTCCAGATATAAGTACAATTGAAAATCCAACAACAATGGATAAATTATTAAATTCAATAAAAGATGTTACTGTTGGTGAATTAATGGATGGTGGAGCAACTGAATTATCAACAATTATTGATAAAGTTAATTTAACAAATTTAATAACTAAAACAAACAATAACGAAAACATGTTAAATATTATTGGCACAACTTCTATTGCTAATTTAATTTTTAATCCAGAAGTTATTTCTGAAAAATTATTAGCTGATACTAGAACAATAAATGAAATTTATCCAAATTTAACAATTGAATCAAAGTTATATGACATAAGAAATTACAATTTTAAACAAGTTTTTGATAATGCACAAAGTTATATTGATATACTTAATAACACACTTTTTTCTGAGTTGATTGATAACAATGAAAATTTAATGTCAGTTATTGGTAATATTACTTTAAATCAAATATTATTTTCTTCCGAAGAAATAAGTTCAACCCTTGACGCTAATAATAACACCTTAGAAACCATTTTAAACTTAACTAATCCAAACAATATTATTGAACCAACTGAAATTGAAATTGATTTATGGACAATAAAAGATGAAACTTTTAACTCATTAAAAATTGGTTACAACGCATTAACAAAAGCCTTTGACACAATGAAAATTTCTGAACTTACTGGTCAAACAACAGGAATTATGAGTATAATTGGCGAAATTACATTAGGAGATATACTAACAGATGCTAATTGTATATCAAATGCTTTAAAAACATCTAGTGTTACATTAGAAGAAATGTTGGAATTAAATTCGGAACAAACTACTGGTATAATTGGTATTATTAAAAACTTAGAAATTAAAGATTTATTTGGTGAAAATCCTGGTCAAGCAATAACTAATTTATTAAAAACATCAAATGATACATTAGCAAATTTATTAAATTTTGACACAACAACATCAACTGATAATGTAGTAAACAAAATAATGAATATTGAGGTTGGAAGTTTGTTTACAGAACCTGCAAAAACATTTAAAGACACTATCAATAGCATTGAATTAACTGACCTTTTAAATACTGAAGGAAATACATTGCTTGAAGCAATTGTTAAACAATCTGATAAACTTGGTAAACCTGTTACTGTAAACAATTTAGCAGAAGCAATTAATTTAATTACTTTATATGATATGGGGGTTACATCAGAAACTGGTATATTGTCTTTAATAGATTCTAATACAACACTTAATAATTTAGCAAATACATTGACAAATTTTAATTTAACAGAACAAACAATCACAGAATTACAATCTGCAGGAATTTTTGGAGAAAATGAAAACTCGTTATTTTATAACACCGTATTTGATGAAAACAGCGGAAATTACAATTCTAGTTACGACAATATAAAATTACAAGCTTTTATTGATTATCTTACAGATAATCCTAAAACACTTAGCGGTTTCATTGATAGCATACAAACTTAAATTAATTTTAAAAAAGCGCTATAACAAGCGCTTTTTTTATTTCGATATCCAAATTAAGCTTAATCCTGCATTTGTCCTTAACAATTCAAAATCGCCAATCAAATCGGGGCAAATTTCTTTCATTTTTTTTAAGACTAAATTATTATCAGTTATGTTTTCACCTTTTACAAAGTCTAAAATTTCCCCCTTATTTTTTGCATAAATAAACCATTTGTGCAACTCTTTTTTTATTGCTCCACCTACTCCGTTTGAGCCATAACCATGTATTACTTTTAAAACAAAAATCCCCTCTTTTTTACAAAGTTCAATTTCTAGTTCTAACATAGCTATAGCTTGTTGAACTGTTGGGTTATCTAATTTTAAATTATATGTTTTATATCTATTCATATTTTGATATCTTAACAAAATAAACAAAAAAAATCAATATTTTTAAAAAATAATATTGAATTTTTTATAAAAAAATGTTAAAATATTGGTCTAAAACAACAAAAGGAATTAATATTATGAAAATGAATAATTTTTTAAATGCATATATTACATATTATTATGGAGAAGCCGAATTACTATTAAATAAAAATCTTTATAAAGCAAATTCATACTTTGATGAAGCAAGAGAATTAGCAAGTTTATCTTCTTCAAAAATATTATTTAATTTAACTGAAAAACAAATTTGCAATTTAATTCATTATGGTGATAAAGCTTTCTTGAAAAAAGATATAAAAACAGCTGTTGATTCATATTTATTTGCAAAAGAATGCATTGATGATGCAAAAGAAAAATCAAAAAACAATTTTGGCATAAAAGATTTAAACTTTAAACAAGAAAAAGCCGTAATAACAAAACTAACATCAGTATGTTCAAAATTTTTAAATCATAGCAATGAAAAAACTATGTAAACATAGCGAATATAAAAAAAAGAGTGTTTGTTTAAACACTCTTTTTAAATTACACTATACTAAAGTAATTATTGTAATTCAACTTCAGCACCAGCATCTTCAAGTTTCTTTTGTAATTCTTTAGCTTCAGCTGGAGCAACATTTTCTTTAACAGCTTTTGGAGCACCTTCAATAAGTGCTTTAGCACCCATAAGACCAAGTCCTGTAATTTCGTTAACTGCTTTAATAACACCAACTTTTGCTGCATCTGGTTTTAAACCTTTAAGTACAACATTGTATGATGCTTTTTCTTCTGCAGCAGCAGCGGCAGGAGCAGCAGCGGCAGGAGCAGCAGCAACTGCAACTGGAGCAGCAGCGCTAACACCAAATTCTTCTTCTAAAGCTTTTACTAATTCACTTACTTCAACAACTGTTAAACCTTTAATTTGTTCAACTAATTCATTTACTTTTGACATAATAAAATTCTCCTTTTAAAAACATTTAATTTTTTGTCGCAATAGCATTTAATGCAACGGCTAATCCGCGGATAGGCCCATTAAGAACACTAACAAGCCCAGTTGCTGGACCATTGAGAACACTCAAAAGTTTTGCAACCAAAATTTCTTTGCTTGGAAGTTCTGCAAGAGCCTTTAATTCTGCTTCATCAATAAAGTTTTTGCCAATTAAACCAAATTTAAATTTAACTTTTTGTGCATCAGCAGCAGCTTTCATTGATTTTGCAGCATCGATTTCACTGTTATAACTAAATGCAACAGCGAGTGTGCCTTCGAGTTTATCATCAAAGCAATCAATTCCACATTCATTCAACGCTTTTTTCATTATACGGTTTTTGTATATGTGATACTCACAACCTGCTGTACGCAAAGCATTACGCATTTCTGTATCATCTGCAACATTAATACCGCAATAATCCACAAAAATAATTGAAGTTGCTTTTTCAATTTTTGCTTTGATATCTTGCACTTGTTGTTGTTTCATCTCAAAATTCTTTGACATCTCGACTGGAACCCTCCTTGATTAGTTTCTAACAAAACAAAAATCCCTGCGCCAGAAAAGTAAAGCACAAGGAAATTTATTTTCTTTGAAACTTCACCTCGGCAAGCCTTGTTAAGATTATGAACAAAAAGTTCACTTGCTGTCTTTGGCTGAAAGATTTTTTAAGTTAGTGATTTCATTATAAAACAATTTTTATAAATTGTCAAGTACTTTAATAAATTTGTTTATTTTCATTTTTGCTTATCTAAAAAATCAAACAATTCGTTTAAATTAGAATTTTCTAAATTTAAATAAAAACACCTTCCAGAATATTCTTCATTGCAACCTCTTATGATATTTAAACCACAATTATCCTTTTGAATGTTTACTAAAAGAGCATCAAAAGGCATATCATTATGAACTTGTTGTTTATCAAAATTAAATTTAATCCAAATACCATTTTTTAATGAGTTAATAGTTTCTTTATGCAAACTAACGGCAAATGCAGGCATTTCATACGAGTTATATATAGCTGATGAAAATTTATCTAATACCTCTGTATATATTTTTGTATTAGAATTATAAATTTGCGAATTTCCGTTATTAAAAATTTCAATTGAAGAACTGTTATTAAAAAAATTAGTAATACCTAATTCCTGATTAAATACAACTGCCATAATTCCCCCCTTATATTTTTTATTATATCATATTTTTATAATATATAAAACAAAAAAGAGTAATTATTACTCTTTTTACACACTTTAACCAGCTAATTGCTCCAAAACTACAGTTCCATCTAACCAACTTGTTATATAACTTTGCAAATCTTTTCCACTAGACTTTTCAAATGATTTTATTAAACCATTCGGAGTTGCAAATTTCATTGAAAATTTATCATAATACTGTTGTAAACACTTTTCCATTTTTTTATCTCCTATTAATTCTGATACTGCATCAAACATTAATAAGCCTTTAACATAAGATAAATAAACATATTCAGTGTCAGTGTTAAAATTTAATACATTTCTATTCATCGAAGTGTCTAATGTTTCATAAACCTCTCTGTATACATCACAAAATAATAAATAAGCAGAAAGAGCATTTCCCACTACATCATTATATGTTACATCGTATTGTGGATTTATTTTATAAAAAATTGCGGTTGAATATTCGGCTAAACCTTCATCTAACCAACCATAGGCAAGTTGATTATTACCAACAACTCCATACCACCATTGATGAGCAATTTCGTGTATTATAACATTTGTATATTCTTGTTGTACTTCAATAACATCTGAAATATAAACTAACATTGGATATTCCATTCCACCATGCAAAAAGTTACATTTCACAATATTTAACACAGAATATGGATATTCACCTATTAGTTCTGAAAATGTATTTAATGAATCAACAGCAGTTTGAAGATTAAACTCGTAATTATCATCGTTATAATAAAAATACTGAACTAATGTATCGCCTACTTGTGCTGTTGCAACTTCAAATTTTTCAGAAAATACAAGTGCAAAATCTCTAACAGCTAAAGCGGAAATTTCAACTTTATTTTTTCCATTTGATGTAGTAGATTTTTTTAATTCGCCAGTATGTGCTATTTTAAGATTTTCATCGTAAGTTATATCTACTAAATAGTTAGAAATTTCACTATAAAAAGGATCACCCGATGAATTATAAGGTTGAGTAAAAAAACCTTCAGATTCCAACACACATACTATTGGATACCAGTTTCCCAAATTTAATGTATTGTTACCATATCCAAAACGATGATTAACATTTGGAATGGTCAACACAAAATTTATTTTTATATCAACTGTTTGATTCTTGTTTAATTCGGGAATTTTAACCTGCAATATAGAATTTTCTTCTCCTGTTATTTCAAAAGCACTTTCAGTATTATTAACATAAGTTGACACAATTTTTATGTTTCCTTCTGAAAAACCATTATTATATGCTTTTTCCATTTGTGTTGCTGAAACGGCTTTTGTACTATCAGCAGATTCAGAAAAAGCATTTGGGTGCAAATGAAATTTAAGTTCAGTAAGTGTTAATTCTGAACGATTTGTATATTCTAAATTTTCAGTTGCACTTAACATTTTGTTTTCATAATCTAAATTAGCAGTAATTTTATATAAATTTGCATTTTCACTAGCATCAACAATTATGTTATTCGAGCCACAACCCACAAACACAAACATTCCAAAAAACAACATAATTATAAAACAATAAAATTTTTTCATACTGCTCTCTCCTATTTTTTATTTAATATATGAATAGAAAAAAGCGTTTTATACCTTTTTATTTTTGAATTTAAAATATTAAATTTATTAAAATAAAAATATATTTTTAATTTTTCTATTGTTATATTTTAAAAATTTTGATATATTTAGTGATAAGGAGTTTATCATATGGCTTTTTGTAAATTTTCAAGTGAAACAGTTGCTAATAAATTTACTATAATTGATAATATTTTTATTGAAAAATATATGAAATTTGCAACCGGTGAACAAGTAAAAGTTTATATGTGGGGATTATATTTATGTAATAACCCACAAAGTTTAACAACCAATCTTAGCACTTTACAATCATTTTCTAATGATTTAGGTATAAGTGAAGATGAGGTTTTAAAAGCATTTGAATATTGGCAACAACAGGGATTGGTTCAAATTATTTCAAGCAACGAACCTGAAATTCAATATTTACCAGTAAAAGATGCAATTTCTAAAAAACTTTATAAACCTGAAAAATATGAACAATTTAATCTTCAAGCACAAAATATTATAAAAGACCGTCAAATAACCCAAAATGAATACAAACAGTATTATGACATAATTGAAGTTTTTCATATGGCACCTGAAGCACTTCTTATGATTATGCAATATTGTGTAGACAATAAAGATACAAAAGTTGGTTACTCCTACATATTAACTGTTGCAAAAAACTGGGCTTATGAAAATATATTAACATTGAAACAAGTTGAAGATAAATTACAAGAATATAATACGGCAAATGCTAATTTACATAAAATATTAAAAGCAATGGGATTATCTAGAAATCCTAATTTAGAAGAACAACAATTATATTTAAAATGGACAAAAAAATTAGGATTTGAATTTGATACCATACTTTTTGTAGCATCTGAAACTAAAAAAGGTGGCTTTTATAAACTAGATGTTAAATTAACAAAATACTATGAACTTCATCTTTTTTCTAATAAAGAAATACAGGAATATGAAAAAAATAAGGAAAATTTGTTAATTTTAGCAAAAGAAATCAACAAAATTATTGGTGTTTATTATGAAAATGTTGAAACAGTTGTAGAAAATTATATAAACCCTTGGATGATGCGTGGATATTCTCCAGAAACATTAGAATTAATTGCAAATTATTGCTTTAAAAACAGTATAAGAAACTTACAGGGAATGGATAATATAATTCAAAAACTTTTTCAACAAGGTTTAGTGTCTATTGAAAGTATAGCTCAATTTGTAGATAAAGCAAAAAAACAAGATGAAAACATTAAAAAAATTTTATCAACGGCAAAACTTTTAAGAAATGTAACAAGTTTGGACCGTGATTTCTACCGAAATTGGACATATACTTGGAATATGTCACAAGAAATGATTGAATATGCCGCTTCCCTTTCATCTGATAAAAGCCAACCAATGCAATATATTAACAAAATTTTGGGCAATTGGTTTGAACAAAAAATAACAAATTTGGAATTAGCTAAACAAGATAAAACTTTATATAAATATAATTCTAAAAATAACGATATTGAAATACATTCAAGGAAATACACAAAAGAAGAATTAGACAATATTTTTAGTAAAATTGAAGAAGTTGAAATTTAATAAAAGGTATTATAATGAATAAATTAGAAATTACACAACAAGTTTTGTTTGAAGTAAAACAACATAAATTAAATGAAGAACTAAAAGTTCAACAAAACTTAAAATTAGCAAGACAAAAAAGCAAAGAATTTGCCAAACTTGAAACACAATTAAAAGAAATGCAAATAGAAATTGGCAAATTACCACAAAATTCAGATAAATCAAATGAGCTAAAATTTGAATTATATAAACTTAAAACTCATATGATAAAACAATTAAATAAAATAGGAATGTCAATTAATGACATAACTCCAGAAGTAAATTGTAAAAAATGTCAAGATAAAGGAACAATAGGTTCTTCTGTTTGTTCTTGTATAAAAGAAACAGTTAATAAAAAATTATTAAAACTGGCTGGATTAAATGAAAATGCAACTGCTACTTTTGATAAAGCTGATAAGAAAATTTTAAAAGAAAACAAACAATTAAATGGTTTATTTGAATTTGCTAAAAAATTTGCAAACGACTTTCCCAATATAAAAAAAAATAATATGGTATTAATTGGACCCGTTGGTGTTGGAAAAACTTTTATTTTAGAATGTATTGCTAATGAAATTTTAAAAAAGAATTATTTTGTAATATATACAACAGCATTTAATTTTTCTAATGTTCTATTGAATGCTTTAGCAAAACAACAAATAGAACAACAAGAAATTTTTAATTCTTTTATTGATTGCGATATGCTAATTATTGATGACTTAGGAAGCGAACTAGTTCAAAAAAATTTATCAAATGCAAATTTATTTAATGTTTTAAACGAAAGAAAAATAAAAAACAAATCAACCTTAATTAGTTCAAATCTTATGCCTGAGCAAATTGATGATAAATATGGCAACAGAATATGTAGTAGAATTTTTGATAAAAGAAACACCGAAGCCTACTTGGTAGATGGTAAAGATTTAAGAATAAATTAAAAAGAATGTAATAATATTTCACATTCTTTTTTTTATAAATCATCAACATCAAATGATTTCATAATCTCTTCTAAACTATCAGTTGGAACAAGCGCCTCTTCTAATGAAAAACCTGATTTTGATTTTTCGTTTTTATTTTCTTGATTACTTATAAAGTTTAAACTTGATTTTGATAACATTCCCATACTTGCTGGCAAATCAACACCTTCACCATTTAAAAATTTTTCTGCTGATGATGGCGCATTAACTTGTGTTGAAATTTTAGTAGAAGTACTTACTGTTTCAAAATTTTTACCCATAACATGCTTACGAACTGAAACTGCTCTGTAATTATGCCCTTGTTTTGAACTTCTTCCAGTCATTCTTGTTAAAATTTGTTGTGCATATACCTTGTCTTCATCTTGGTCACTATTTTCATCAATTGTTAAAGATAATGCGTGATGAAAATCATATGTAATATCATTAATTTCCTCAGATGAAATAAAATTACTATATCTTTCCTGTAAACTATCTAAAACTTTTTCCCATTTTCTATATAAAAGTTGCATTTGTTTAGTTTTTAATTCGTATACATTTTGAACAGATACTGCTACATTTTGACTTTTTTGTTCAGCACTTCTTAAAGCATCAGAAAGCCTTTGTTCATTTTGAATATGTTTTGTTAATAAAGCCTTCATCTCATCATTTTCTTTTTTTAATACGCTTATAATGTTGGATTGTCTTTTAAGTTCTAATTCATGTTCAGCATTGAAACGAGCTATAAATTGGTCAACTTCTTTAATTGAATAACCATATTTTTCCCTAGAAAAATTATTCATTTTCTATTCTTCCTCTGTTTTTATATCTTTTACTAACATATTTTCGTTATCAACTGGTACTGTTGTATCTTTTTTCTCTTCATTTATATTTTCATTTTTTGTTGAATGATTTTTATTTAATTTGTTGTTAATTTGGGTTTTTGAATTGTTAGACATATTAACAACTTCTTTAATTTTGCTTTCATCTATTTCAACATTATTTACCATTTTTATCCTTGTGTTTTGACTGGATAAATTTATCTTTTTACCATCTCGAATAAATATATAAATCATCAAAGCAATTCCAGCTATAATAACTATAATACTTAATAGTTGACTAACCCTAATACTACCAAGCATAAGAGATTCACCCCTGAACCCTTCTATAATAGCCCTAACTATACCATATAAAATCATATAACTAGCAAGAACAAAACCCTTGTTTGTTATTTTTCTTACAATAAAATATAACGCTATACATATAAGTATATCAAAAAAGCTTTCATAAATCATTGTAGCCCAGTGCCAAGTATCACCAATTTGAATAGCTACTGGAAAGAAATGTAATGCAGAATTTGTAACTTCTTCACCATAACAACAACCAGAACAATAACACCCAATTCTACCTATTCCTTGACCTAAAACCACACAAGGAACAGTAACATCTGCAATTTCCAAAAAACTTTGTTTTCTAATTATACAATATAAAACTGCACCTAAGGCACCACCTAAAATTGCTCCATATATTGCTATTCCACCGTCCCAAATTGCAAACGATTTCCACCCCCAAGGACCACCATTAAAAATTAAAAAATACAACCTTGCCCCAATTATTGCTGGTGGGAACAACCATAAAATTAATTCAAAAGGAGTATCCTTTGAAAGCCCACGATATTTAAAAATAAAATAAGCTAAAGTAATAGCACAAACTAAAGCTAAAGCTATAATTATTCCATACCAATAAATATCTATTCCAAAAATATTAAATGCAATAGGATTCATTACAATCACCTCTAATATCTTTCATTATAATTGAACATTATAAAATTGTCAAACAAAAAAGATAGTGCATATCACTATCTTTTGTAATATAAGTTAGCCTACATAGTTTTTTCAGGTTCTTTTTCTTTTCTACCAACAAGTTCGTTTTCATCACACCATTCAACAAACTTTTTACTACTATCTTCAAAGGCTTTAATAGCTTCTTCTCTTGAATTTATTTCAATTTTTTCTTCAATTTTATAATCTTTGAAAGGAATTCTTTCTTCTGTCTCTTTGGTTCCTTGTACTATTTTAACCGGGAAACAATCATCACTGGCTTGAGAAAGCATTTCATAAGTTTTTACAATTTGATATTGTTGTTCCATATCAGTTTTAAATTCAATTGGCTTTGGTTTAACAACTTTTGATGTTTCATCAGACTTACCCATACTTATGGCTAACACACCTAATTTTTTCTCTGTTTTAAATTTTTCTAAATCTTCTGTTGAAACTGTTAATTTAGAAAATTCTTCTTTTATAAAATCAGGTGAAATATATTTATCTTCTTCTCTTACTTTTTCTTCTTCATCAACTTCATCTTCAATTTCTCTTGGTTCATCGTTGATACCTGTTTTGTTTAAGTATTCTTTCTTATACTTGTCTAACCAACCTTTTCTATCACCTTTTTCATATTCTCTCATTGCTTTCTGCATTCTTCTAGATTTAGCATCTTCAGAAACTAATTGGCCTTTTTTTGTTTTTCCAGTATCTTGTAAAATTTTAGCTTCTTGTAATTTTTTTAAGTTTTTGTGTCTTCTACTTAAAAAACTTGTTATTCCAACACCAGCAAGTGAACCAATTAAACCTACTGATAAAGCAAAGTTTATCGCAAAAAAAGCCCCAAAGCCCCAAGCTAAACCTGTTGCAATAAAAGCTGCAGCAAACACACCAGCAACAATACATGCAATTATATTGTTTCTACGCAAGCGTTTACCTGCTTTATCAAAATCTTCCAATGATTTTTTTGCTTTTTCTTCTTCTGTTAATTCTACTTTTGTTCTTTCAAAAGGCATAATTATTACCCCCAGTTTTATCAAACTTTTCTGTATAGAGTATATCACAATATAAACAAAAATGCAATACCCTTTTAAAAATTTTCAAACAAATATAAATTTAGGAATTTAAACAAATAATATAAAATTTATTTTTTACTTGCATTAAAAATTTCATATATGGTATCAGAAAACAATCGTGGATTTACACTACCTATTTCAACTGAATTAATTTTATTAACAAACCAACTGTTACCAACAGAAATAATAGTATTGCCTCGATAAAATCTTAATTCAAATAAAGTCATAATTTCGTTTTCAATATTATTTAATCTTAGCGGTGAAAAAGTTATTTCACATAAAGTTGACAAATCTTTATTATATTTAAACATATTGTTGATACAATTATCAAAAGTTAATATACCAAATTTCCATTTATTTAACTTCATACGGTTTAAAAAAGTTTTGGCATTTACAATAACTCCATTAAATCTAGTTACAGAAGATGAATGTGTATTAAAATTGCTTAATAATGAAATTTCTCTATGAATTTGATTAAATGGTGGTTTCCCAGCATAAAATTCTTTTATATAATCGTTATTCTGATATTCAATAGGGTGAAAAATAGCATAACTTTCATTCTCGTTTTTATCATCAACAAAAGATTCAATATTTTTTATTTCAGTACCATTTATTTCAAAGATACTATATAAACAACCATTTTTATAACTTCCCCATATAAGTCTTTGTGCTAAAACATTCATCAATCCATTTTTTAAAAATATCTTTTGAAAATCTGTTTTTGACCAATTTCTACCACTTAAAAAAGCCCTCTCTAATCTTATACTTTGTTTCTGAATTTCTTTTTTTAAATTTTTCACACAATGTAATAACTTGTTTTTTTCAGATATATTATCTGTATTTACATTAAATGTAACTTCCAAGTTTTCATCTACACTTATATTTGAATTATTAATTTTTATAATTCCATTACAATCAAAATTGAAACTTTGTACTAATAAATCTTTTGTGTTTTCAATTTGAAAAATGTCATATTTGCCACAATGTTCAGCTTCTTGAAGAATTGATTGAATTATTTCATTTTCATTTTTTACATCTAATTTTAAAACACAATCAAAAATATCTTCCCTTTTTGTTTCACATAAAATTTTAGCAAATTGGTTCAAGTTTAAACCATAATTATTTTTTAATTTGGCATATTTTTTAATAAATTTTACAAGCTCTTCTAATGAGGAATTTTGAAAAACTAACACAAATGCCCAATCATTTTCAACTTTAAAATTATCCTTTAATACAATTGTAGAAATGAAATTAACTAAATTATCCAATGATTGTTGCGATATAAATTCTTTAAAATATGACAACTGACCAACAGCCGAAGTAGAAAATAATTTTTTATATTGTTGCAACATATATCCCAGCACTTCTAACTCGGCTTTGTCACCTTTTTTAAAAATTAAATCTGGATATTCACTTAATTTTTTACCCAAATATTCATCGATTTTTAAATTATAGTTTAAACAATTCTTTTTAAATTGCATTAATGTTGTAATTTCAGGCTTAAATTGAATATCTATATTTTCTAAAATAATATTTTTTATAAAATTGTCATTAGTTTTTTGATAAATAGATAATAAAATCTGTTTTACATCATCATAATTTACATATAGCAATAAAATTTCTATTTGTTGTTTTAATGAAATTTTATTTTCATCAATTAAAGTAAAATAATATTCTTTTACTTGTTGATAGTGTTGCTTCAATATATTTTTTATTTGACGCTTTTGTTCAAATTCATTATTTAACCAATAGTCCATTAATCTTGGAATAGCATAATTTATATCTTGATTAATCAAAAATTGAAAACATTTTACACCATATTTACCAAAATTAGAAAAAATTAATTTTAATAATTTTTTTTCATTTAACACTGCATAATCTATAAAATAATCAACTACTGGCCTTTTCCACCTTGAAATCAAATCATTTTGTGAACTTTCCAAAATAACCAAAAAGAAATCTATAATTTCTTCAAATGGAATTTTTGTATAAATTGTGGCTTCAATAAATTTATCAAAAGTTCTTTCACCCATATCAAATTTTGAAGCATTTTTACTTATAAAATTCAGGTTTGAAATGTGTTGTGAAAATATTTTTGAAAAAAAGAAAACAATTTCACCCCATTGTTCACTAGCTAACAAAACTCGCAAAAAATTTTTTAATGGTATGTAATTTGAGCATTTTAATAAATCTTCTGCTAGAACTATTAATTCCTCAGATGAAAACTTAAATTTTTGAAAAATTTTAATATCATTATTATCAAATTTGAAATCTGCTTTTTCACAACATAACAAATCAATTACTTTTTCACAATCTTTAATATCAATTTTGTTTTTCAGAATTTCTAAATAATAATTCTTCATAATTTGTAAATCTTGCATAATTTTCTCCAAATCATTATAAAAGCATTTTAACACAAACAAAAGTATTTAACAACTAAATTAATACTTGTTGACTTAAAATAGTTTTAACAGTTGCGCTTGCTGGATAAATTTGCGCAAGTTGTTCAAGTTTGCTTTCTTCTATTACACCAAAAACAGTTAAATCATCATTCAATACTTTAAAATTTGTAATAGTTTCGCTGTTAGTTTGAGAAATAAGTTTATATAAACTAGTATTAACTGATACTGCAACTTCTCGAATTACCAATCCTTTTTTTAAACTAGCAATTTTAGAAGTTAAAAATGATGTTTTTACATAAAAATTTGTTTTATCTTCCCATAAAACAGTTAAAAATATAAAAATTCCTAACACTAAAATTGTATAATTTACCGTAAAAAAAGTTGAAACAACAAATAAAATAACAAATAAAATAGAAAATGCAAAACCTATAATTTTTAAAATTTTTAAACTTTGTGTTCTATTAGATTTTTTTGATAACAACGCCAACATTACTCTTCCACCATCCATTGGAAAAATTGGCAATAAATTTACTATACCCGTTATAACATTTGCTACTACAAAAACATAAGTATAAATATAAGTTACTGGAAATAACCACCAAAGTGCAGTAAAAAAAATTGCTACACAAAAATTAGAAAATGGACCTGCCAAAGCTATTACAATTTCATCTTTTGCAGTAAATAACATATTTTGACCACTTAAACTTATACCATGTGGCATAAAAGTGTATTGGTTAAGTTGATACCCTTTAAATTTGGCAACAATTGCGTGCGACAATTCGTGTAAACATATTGTAACAATATAAGCAAGCAATTCCCAAAACCAGCCTAAACATATTAATAAGCAAACAAAAACGATAAATAATGGATGTAGTTTAACTTTAAATTTCAAAATAACTCACCTCTTTTAAGGCATAATTCCCAACATTTTTAATCTATTTGTTCTAACTTTACATCTAAATATGTAGTCACCATTTTCATCTATCTCCAATTTTGTTATAATATCATTGTTATTTATTTCCATATAATCTTTCAATAAATTAAATAAATCACTTTTTAAAATTTCATTTAACCTAGAAGGATTAAAATGCTTGTCATTTATCAAAACCTTTTTAAGCTTTTCTAAACCTACAGAATTAGAAACAATTGTCATATAACTACTTCCTTTTTATTAAGTTGTTTTTTATTTTCTGAAAAAATCCTTGTTTATTATCGTTATTTAAGAATTTGCCATTATGTACATTTGAAGCAAGTTTTAAAAAAGCCATTTGCGATTCATCATGTACATTTTCCAAACTACCATTAATACTTGAAGATATTGAAATATCATCACTTTCAGGAATAATACCACTAATTGGCAATTTTAATGTTTCTGCTATATCAAAAGGATTTAACATTTCGTTTGATTGAACAAAATCTTGTCTTACCCTGTTTATAACTAAAGAAATATTTGTCATTTGAAAATTAGATAAAATAGAAGCAACTTTATTTGCATCTCGTATAGCTGATATGTGTGGAGTAGTAACAATCAAAGCTTCATTTGCACAAAATACAGCTCGTTGAAAACCTAAATCTATTCCAGCAGGACAATCAATTAATATGTAATCAAAATTTTGTGACAAATAATTTACAATTGAAATAATATCTTTTGTGTTAACTTTTCCTACATTATAAGTATGAGCACTAGGTAAAATAAATAGTGTTGGAGTATTTATATCTTGCACTAAAGCTTGTTTAGGTCTACACTTTCCTTCAATAACATCTACAATATCAAATATTATACGATTATCAATACCTGTTACAACATCAAGGTTATTAAGACCTATATCAACATCTAACAAAACAACCTTATTACCATTTTTTGCTAACATTTGCCCCAAACTTGCACACAAAGTTGTTTTACCTACACCACCTTTCCCACTGGTTATAACTATTCTCCTTGCCATTATTACTCCTTTTACATTTTTAAATTTTAACAAACGAGTTTTAAAAAGAAAAGAAACTTTTAACAAAAAAAGTTTCTTATACAAAACAAGTCAAATAGTTTATTTTTTCTTTATAATTCTTTTAAAAAGTTCTTCATTTTCTAAAATTTGTCCTAATCCTTGAACTAAACTAAGACCATTTCCACATTCTACTGATAAATTTAAGTTTTGTTGTAAATAATTTGACAAATTTTCTATTGTTGCGCCACCACCACTAACAAATAAGTTATTGTAGTTCAAATTAGGTTCTTTTAGTTCACTATCATCAATAATTACTTTTAACTCTTCTATTATTAAATCATAAAAATTTTTAACAACACCACTTACATCAATTGAATTAACTCGTATCTTAACTGGTTGTTCATTATTATAAGAAAGAGCAATTATTAATTTATCTGTTTTGTCTTTAAAATTTAAAGTAGAAATACTCTCTTTTAAATATTTAGCTATTTCCTGGGTTATTTTAACTTCATACTTACATTCAACCATTTTCACTATTGCCTTATCTATAAAAGAACTGTCAAAATTAATCGTTGCACCCTCAACAATATCAAAACCATTAACACAAGCCAAATCACAGCACTGAGAACCTAAATCAGCCACTAAACCACAACCTGCTTCTTTTAAATTTTCATTAGAATAAAAACTTGCTATAACATTTGGAACAAAAAACACACTACTAATGCTAGCTTTAAATGCAACATTTTGAAATACTTTACGCTCAGCTTCAGTTAAACCACAAGGAACACTTATTAAAGCAACAATTCTAACAGAACTATCTTCTATAATTTTTGTTAAAAAAACATGTAACATACTAGCACAAGCCTGTGTATCAACCACTTTCCCAAATTTAATTGGTTTTACAACTTCAACATCATTTTCTTTTTCAGATTGTTGTGTTAAATAAAGTTCAGATTTTTTACCTACTGAATGTATATTACCATTTTTATATAATATTAAACTTGGCTCACACAAAACAACACCCTTGTTTATCATATATATTGAAGTATTTTCACACCCTAAATCAATACCCAATTTAACAACAGACATAACAACTCCTTTCATTAAAGTTTAACAAAAAATAAAAAGATTTGTCAATTTATAATAGTAATTACATTAAACCCTTTATTTATATTTTTTAACATTTTGGGTAAATTTTTTACATATTTTCGACATATATCAACATAATTTTTAATTTTTTTAATTTATTTTATTAAAAATAACAGTCAAAATTTTGCATATATCAAAAAAAATTTTTATAATTTTATTAAATCAATTAAGAGGAAACTAAATTTATGAAAACATATCCCAATTGGATTAATAATCACACAGAAACTAACAAAATAAAATCAATTGAAAATTTAAATACAATAAATCAAAAAATAGAAAAAATAAAACAAACCAAAATAAATAAAATAAAATTACCTATAGAACAATCAGTTTATAAAAGAACATATAATTCTGCTATAAAAAATAAAAACAGAAAAATCTTTAAAGAAGACACTGTAGAACAATTAAATTTATTTAATTTAGCAAATTGTTTTTATAATTCAGGTTTTGATTGTATTAAACAAAGATTTATCAATTTTGTGCCACTGCAAACAACTATAATACCCTGCTGTGTAAATTTAACAATATTTTCAAAACTTATTATACAATATATACTTTCAAAATTTAACATTTCAAAACCTAATAACGATAAAAGTTTAGGTGATTTATTTGTTGAACTTCCCATTAGTATAAAAGAATATTTACAAACTCAATCACATATGCCACCAGAAATTTTTTTAGAAATAATGGAAGAATCTGATATAAACACCTATATTTCAAATATAGAAATTGCTCATAAACACATTAATTTTTTTATAAAATTTGCCACAAGTTTGAAATCTTTGGCTTATAGCATCAATGGAAATGTATACTTTTTATGAATTGCCAAAGATTTCTCTGGTTTTTCTTTTTTAGTTCTTGATTTTTTTATTTTGATATGATATATTATAAATTGAAATTAGTATGGACGATTAGCTCAGTTGGTAGAGCAACTGACTCTTAATCAGTGGGTCCAGGGTTCGAGTCCCTGATCGTCCACCAACTGATATTAAAAAACGAGCAATCGTTTTTTTTTGATTAAGAGTCAACTCTTAATGCTCTTTTGCATTAAGCAAAAGGCATAACTTCGTTTCATGGTCAACCCTCTCAACTCGTTATCAGTGCGCGACGCGTCAAAAAAGTTGCTAGTAGCAAGTTTTTAGCCAAAGCGGCGTAGCAACTATGTTGCAAGCGGAAGGGTTCGAGTCCCCCGGCAGTCCACCAATCTAGACCATCACGGTCTTTTTTTATTGCCGAGGGCTTTGCAAAGATTGATAAATCTTTGCCCATG
>CALWTF010000008.1 GCA_944384415.1 uncultured Clostridia bacterium
AGATGATTAATTTGTTCTAATAAATTTAGGTTAATTTAAGTTTTAATATAAATAAACCTACAAAGGGAGTTTAGAATTTAACTAAATAAATAACAATATTAACAACATTATAGTAAAAATAAAAAAAAGTGCAAAGCAAAGAGAGTTTACCCTTAACAATTAATGAAAAAATAACTATAACAAAAATGACAATGAGTGAAGTTAAAAATTATCTAGACTATAGAGTACAAGCTTCATGGTGGATAGCAATTGCTACAAGTTTGATTATAGTTTCACCTATATTATTTTTAATTTTAAAAGCTATTATGAATTTTAATACATCTTTTGATAGTATGTATGTGAACTTAATAGGCGTTATAACTTTGTTTATTATTATAGTTATTTCTGTGAGTGTTTATATATATTTTGGACTTAAAAGTTCTCAATATAAGTTTTTAGAATATAAAGAAAAGATTAATCTTGAAAAAGGCGTATTTGAATTTGTTAAAGATAAACAACAAAAATTCAAAAATACTTATTTTCTGTGTAATATAATTGCTACAGTTATATTATTGCTTTCGCCATTACCATTAATAGTAGCTGCTTTTTTTCAATTAGAATATTTGTATTTTATAATGGCAGCGTTAAGCTTATTATTTATAAGTGTTGCTGTTGGTATATTTATTGTTGTTGGTATCCAAGATATTAGTATGGAAAAAATACTGCAAGAAAAAAAATATACCCCCAAAAATAAATTTATAAATGAAATAATTAGTTATATCACCATAGTTTTCTGGAGTGTGCTAACAGGGATATATTTAGCTTGGAGTTTTATAGGTAATGATTGGAGTATCTCTTGGATAATTTATGTTGTTGGGGGTTTTATATATTATCCTATAATTATATGTGTTACTTATTTTATAAGTAAAAAGTTTAAAAATATTAATAAAAAAGATAAAAACAAATGATTTATTTTAGAATGTACTAAAAATAAAAAAACAAGTAATTTTTTAATAAAAAAATTGTAAAATATATAAATAAAGTTTTTTATTTGCATATTTATTTATGAAAGTAAAAATTTTTTATTAAATTGGTGAAAATAGTTTTTCTTTCTTTATAATAAAATGATATTATTAAGTGTCAATATTTTACTAATGTTACTAAAATTATATTAGTTTTTAAAAGCTAAAAGAAAGGAGTGATTTTATGGAACCGCTTAATAAAGCAGAAGATATTGAAACTTACAGAGCTTATGGTATGTTGTCTCAACCATTTTTAGACAAGGAATTTGTTTATAAAATGGTATTGATTGACTTACGAAATAAACAAAAAGATTTTAATAGTATACATTTTTTAACTAGTTTAATGTTGTATATAGATAATGAAGTAAAATATTCAAAAGAAGACAACATTCAAAAATTAAAGTTTAGTCGAACAGCGAAAGAGATTTGGGAATCTAAAAAGGCAAGTGGTTGTACTGATTTTGCAATTTTATTTGCTACATTTGCTAGACAATTAGGTGTTCCAACAACAATTTTACACACTGCGGAATATGAATGTTTTCAAAAACTAAAAAGTGGACAGAATAATATAAATCATTTAGGGCATACATTTTGTGAATGTTATTTTGGTGGTAATTGGGTTTTGGTTGACCCAACTTTTAAACGAATTGAAACTAACTATAATCCTAAAAAAATAGAATTATCTTATGAAGTTGGTGGAAAAAATGTTTTTATTCCTTATTTTCGTGGTATTGATTTGGGAGCTAAACAAACAGTGTGCACACACAATCAAACAATGGACGAACTGTGTAATAAACTTGAAATGTAAATTAATCATACAGTTTAATAACAGCTATTTTCATTAATAATAATTTATACGAAACATTTGATAAGATTTGTTTCGTTTTTTTATTTATGAGATAGTGTTTTCAATCTTTTTATATTTTAATTTTGTAATAATCCAATTTTGATTGTTGATACAATATAACAGGTTGATGATGTTTTAATTGTAATTTGTAGATATGTATGAAATGGGTTGTTAATATATTAGTGAAATTTTTGTCAGTTGTTTTTTCTGTTATATTAATTATAAAAAACATAAGCTTTTTTGTTAAACTTGTAAAAAATGCGGGGGGGGGATTTTGGTTTACTGTATTTTGTAAATAAAATAATACAAACAATAAATTGTTTGTATCAAAAGTAAAAACAACATCTTTTGGTTAAATATATAAAATAAATTAATTTATTCCAAAAACATCTCTGCTAAACACATTATTTAAACCTTTTAATTTTTTATTAAGTCGGTTTGCAATAATAATGTTTGAATTTAAGATGAATTTTTGAAAATCTTTTTCTACCTTACAACCACAATATTTGTTCTTTTCTATTTTTTCATCATAAATTATAACTTTAACATTATTGTGAATAAGATTTTCAAACAGGTCAATCATAACAGAATTTCTGGTATTATCGCTGTTTTTTTTGAACTCTAATTTATATATTCCAACAGTTGACCCTTTCTTTTCTTTTAATAATTTTAATATTTTATTTAACACAATTTGTTTTCTGTTTAAGTTTGAAATACAAATGTTTTTTATAAGAATATTTTCTTTACATAACAAAGAACATTGCATAGTATCTTTTTCTAAACAGTAACCACCAAAGGCAAAAGATGGATTATTATAATAGTTTCCAATTCTGCTGTCTGCACAAATTCCATCAATTATATTTTTTGTTTTAAGATTGTTTGCCATAGCAAAGTTATCAAGTTCATTAAAAAATGCAATTCTCATAGCAAGATATGAATTTGCAAAAAGCTTTACACTTTCGGCTTCTTTTGTGCTCATTTTAAAAAATGTTTTTCTTTTTACTAGCAATTTTTTTATTAGTTTTAAATTTTTATCATTAAAATTATTGCTTGCACCCAAAACTACTCTTTCTGCATTTTTTAAATCTAAATATGAACTTCCTTCTCGCAAAAATTCGGGCATAAAAACAATGTTTTCATTTTTTGTTAAATTTGTTATTGAGTCAGTGTAACCAACCGGAATAGTTGATTTTATTACTATTAGGGCATTTTTGTTCTTTTTTGTAATATCACAAATAACTTCATTTAAAATATTACAATTTAGCGAATTTGACTTTTCATTATAATTTGTTGGAACGCAAACAAAAATGATTTCTTCATCTTTAAAAGTTGTTTTTTTATTGTATATTCTGTATTCAATATTGTTTTTGTGTTTTTTTAGTTTGTTTACAAGATTTTTTTCACTAATAAAATAGCTATTGTTTTTTAATTTTTCTATTTTTTCTTTATTATTATCATACCCAACAATTTTATTTGAATTTGCTAATAAAGCGATGTATGCCATACCAACATATCCACAACCAATAACGCCAATTTTCACAATTTACTCCTCAATCTTTTTGATTTGTTTGTTGTTTTTTGCTAAATTAATGTTTTTAACTAATGAAGATAATTTTTCTTGCATATTTTCAGCATTTTTTGTATTTGTGTTTTTTATTGCATCATAAAGTTTTTTTCTTTCACTGCTTGATAATTTTTTCAAATAATTATAGATTGATTTATTCCAAAGCCTTGAATTTGTGTGATTATTCCAACTTTGATGATAAAGTAAAAATAATTTTTTATAATTTATGTCATCAATTTCAAAAAATGCTTTTGTCTCATCAAAATGGTTATCTTTCATATTATACGAAGTTGCTAAAAATATTATAGGTTTTTGTTCTAAAACGCTATTTACATAATGAATTTTTAGCATTTTAAATATATGTCTGTTTCCTGCAATTATTATTTTGTTTTTATTTGGCAATAAAGATGTAAATAACATCCACGAAAAATCAATATCAATATTAAAGTTTTGGCCTTCTAGATTCACCTTTATTCCTGTTTCTCTGTTTTTTGAAATCATAAAAGATTGATTATCAAATTTTTTATATAAATCGTTAAAATATGATTCATATAATTGGGGAACTATTTGCACTTTTTGACATTTTGAAAAATCAACTTGTAGGGTTAAAACTTTTTGTGTACAAGCAGTACATTCTTCGTTGCAAAAATTGCAATATGCTTTTCCATTTTTAATGTGATAAAGTTTTACATTTTCGTTTTGAAAATTATCTTTCAAATTTAACACATCTATTTTTCCACATAAACATCTGTACACAACCTTTTCTTCAATTTTTATTAATTTTCGATTAAACATTTCTTTTATCAATTTTTTAATTTCAGCCAAATGTTCTTTGTCAATATAAATCCTTTTTTTATTTATATCAACCCCGTTATCAATCAAAAATTTAAAATAATCTTTTATTGTTTTTTCATCATTTTCCAAAAAGGAATGAAAAGCGTTAACTGAAAAAACTGGCTCTATTTTTAATGATTTTGAAATTAATTCAATCAAATAGGGCCAAGTTAAAATTCCAATGCGACTTGTTTTTGGAGAAACTGGAACAGAAGTAACAATGAAATTTTTTAACATTTTAGTACTCCATATTTAAAATTGCTTTTGCAATTTCATCACTTTTTGCTTGTGGTTTATATGTAATTTTATAAGCAGGAACATCAACAAGTTTATCAACAAAATCTGCTGCTTGTTCCTTCAACTCTTTTTCGCTTTTCTGCCTTGGATACAACCAAGGTTGGCGAGGACTTTCAGCATCATAAGGTGTAAAGGTGTTTTCTTGTAAAATTTCCCTCAATTTTTTTCTTCTTATTGTTTCAACACAAAATTCATATCCCTTGTTATTATCAAGATTTATTTGCGGAATGATTATTTTGTCAATATCCGCAAAACTTTTCATTTTCAAAAATGGATAAGCCTTTGTCATATCTGTTAAATTGATGGAAGCTTTTCCAATTTTGTCTAATCTTTCTTGTGTGGTGATAGGGGAGTTTTTAAAATATTCAGGTAATACAGAACTGCCATAAATTGTTTCTTTTTCATAGTTTACTTGAAATGGAACATAATCCATAATTGCTTTTGAACCTTTAAAATAAGAAAAAAGTCTGTCGTTTGATAAAAAACCAACATCTTTGCCACTTTCAATAATTTTTGTCATCATTGTGGTTTTTCCACCACCAGCCGAACTTGTTAAAAATAAACCAATATCTTCAAGTGTAACGCCAGTTGCGTGACTTAACACAGCACCTTTTTCTTCCATTTTTCTTATTAAAATTTCTGTTATTAAGCGCGTTGGAAACACAGATGTATCAACATCTGGATTTGCAATCAACCAAAATTCATTTAGTTTTGCACTTGTTAAAACATAATATTCACTATTATCTTTTTTAAAAGCAGGCAAGCCATCAACAAAGCCTTTATAATGCTTTTCTCTTTTAAAGGTGTCAATGCTTTCTAGATTTTGTGTTGAAAGTATTTTTTTAACTTTTTCAAATGTTGCTTTGTCTTTATTGTAATTTATGATAATAGTATCTTCAACTGTTTGATTTGATGGTGTTATATTGTTATATAAAAGTTTTAGTTGTTCTTTTATTAAATTTCCATCATCAGATTTAATTACAAATTTTATTTTATTAACAATAACAGATAATTGTGGCATCAGTCATTAATATTCCTTTTAATTTCGTGATTCATATGATTTACTTTGCCTGATGTAATCATATCTTTTATAATGGTTGGTTTAATATCAAGATTTGCAATTTCTTCTTTTGTAAACCACTTAAATTCCAAAACATCTTTTTTCCCTTTGTCAAATTCTTCTTTTATCTGGTCTTTTATAATTTCTTTTTTATTTTTAGGTTCAAGTAGATAATAAAAGCATATTTCGTGGAATTTTTGATTTTTAACATTATAATAAAAATTTTCATGAAGTAAAAACAAGTGTTTTACCTTAACTGGCATAGCTGTTTCTTCTTCCACTTCTCTGATAACAGCGTGTTCTGAATTTTCAAACCATTCTAAATGACCGCCAGGAACACACCAATAAGAACCCACTCCCATTTTAACCATTAAATATTTATCTTCATATTGAACAAGCCCACCAGCACGAACTTTATATGTTACATCATCAGCTTTAATCCTGATATCTTGTGATGTCGCTTGTGCATAACTTCTTTCATTTAAGCGTTCAAGTAAAAATTTTGCCACTTTAAAGCCGAATTTTTTCAATTTTTCAAAATCTTTTTGTTCAGTAATTTTTTTGTGTAATACTTTTGCTGCATCAAGTTCAAGAGATATTGGGGCAATTTTAGCAAGGATATCTAGACAATCGTTTACATTTTTTGGGAATAAGTTTAGGGTGATAAAATACTTTTTCAAAGCATAATAAACAGTTTTTAAAACCTTTCTTTGTCCATTTTCTTTATCTGGCCAGTTATCAAAATCGGCAACATTTCTTATAATTTCAGAAACCTCGGCCAAACAAACCGTTGGTGATGTGTTTTTAATGATATCTTCATCGATAAAATATGTGAAATTAGGATTTCGATATATACTTTTTATTGCACCTTTTTGAACAAGATATAATCCTTGCATTGCTTTGTTGTTTAAGCAATTACAGTTCATTGTTTCTTTTTTTGAGGTAAAAGTAACATCAATTTTAAAATCTGTAAAATTTTTTCTAATAAAACGCATTATTTCTTCGTTGCGATTATAACTCATTCCGTCAGTTATAAACAAGAAATCAATATCACTAATTCCTTCATACATTGCATTGTGAGCAGCACTTCCAACAAGTGTAATAAACAATATGTAATCTTTCTGCTCGTTAACTAAATATTCAGTTATTTTTTCTATTGTTTCATTTTTGTTCATTTATTTTATCTTCTTTTCTAACCAAAATTTATTTTTATCAAAACATAAAGCATCATCTTTATGTTCATAACCACATTTTCTATAAAATGGAATGGCGGGGATAGAACTTGGAACCAAAATTTTTTCACATTCTAGAACCAATGTATCTTTTTCAAGAGTAGAAATAATTGCTTTGCCAACTCCTTTTTTTTGAAAATTAGGGTCAACAAAAATTCCCATTAACACCCCGCAATTTTCTGATTTTTTCATTAAATCTATGCCACCACAACCAATAATTTTGTTTTTTTCAACGGCAACATAAAAATGTGATTGTTCCATTTTATTTTTTAAATATTGCAAATCAAAATGAGCTAATGATTCAGCAATCATTCTTGCGGGATAAAAATTTTGCATTGATGCAATGCTTTGAGCAATCATTTCTGCACATAATTCTAAATCTTTATTTTCAATAAGTCTTATTTTCACAATTTTATTATAAATATTAATTAAGATAATGTCAATATCTAATTTTAAAATAAAAATAACAAAACAATAAACATAAAATAAAAATTTGAAAAAATTTAGTTAAAAAGGTTTTTATATTAAAAAGTTGGTATATTAGTTTAATTACTATTAACTTTTAAATATTTGAAATTAATATAAACATAAATTAATAATTGTTTAAAACAATTAAAGATTGTTGACATTTAATGTAAATTGTATTATATTAATTTTTGGAGAGAATTTTATGCAACAAATAGATTTTTTATCAAATTTTATTATAATTGGATAAAAGTATGTGCCGCAATGGCACATGCTTTTATGTGCTATGCGATAAAAAATTTATTAAATCGGATAGCATAAAAATGCTGTCCTTTTTGTTTGTTTTAAATATATTCAGATATACATTAATTATAAAATAAGGAGAAATTTATGAAAAGCGAACTTGAACGAGCTCCAAATATTTCAGAAATACAAGATGAAGTTTTTAATTTTTGGAAGCAAGATAAAACTTTTTTAAAATCTTTAAAAAAAGAAGATGGAAAGGAAATTGTTTTTTATGATGGACCTCCTTTTCCAACGGGAAAGCCACATCATGGTACTGTGCTTGTTTCTTTTATTAAAGATTTAATTGCAAGATATCAAACAATGCAAGGGTTTTCGGTTCCAAGACAGTGGGGTTGGGATTGCCATGGTTTGCCAATTGAAGTTCAGGCGGAAAATGCACTTAACATAAAAGATAAAACTGAAATTGAAAAAACAGTTGGAGTTGAAAAGTTTAATGATAAATGTAGGGAAATAGTTTCTCAAAACAATGATAGTTGGCGTGAATATGTTGAATATATGGCCCGTTGGGTTGATTATGATAACGCTTATAAAACTATGGACACTTCATTTATGGAAAGTGTTATTTGGGCTTTTTCCGAACTTTACAAAAAAGGTTTAATTTATAAAGATTATCGTGTAACTCCTTATTGTCCACGATGTGAAACTGCACTTTCAATTTCTGAAACTAGGGAATCAGATTCAACTCGTCCTAAACAAGACCGTTGGGTTATGGTAAAATTTAAAACTGATGAAAGTTTGGATGATTTGCCAGTATATATTTTAGCTTGGACAACAACTCCTTGGACTTTGCCTTCAAATATGGCTCTTAGTGTTGGGGAAAATATTAAATATGCATTTGTAAAAGTTAATAACGAAATTTTTGTTGTTGGAAATAATGCTGTTAAAAATTATAAGAATGTGTTTGGTGAAAATCCAAATATCTTAAAAGTAGTTGAAGGAAAAGAACTTGTTGGAAAAACTTATATCCCATTATTTGATTTTTTTAGCAATAAAAAAGCAGAAGGTGCTTTTAAAATAATTAAAGCTGATTTCGTTGATGAAAATGAGGGTATTTGTATTGTTCACACTGCTCCAGCTTTTGGAGAAGATGACTATTGGGTTTGTAAGACAAATAATATTCCACTTGTTTGTCCTGTTGATGAAAAAGGAAGGTTTACCAAAGAAGTTCCATTGTATGAAGGGAAAATGGTTTTTGATACTAACGGCGAAATTATAAATTATTTAAAACAAAATAATAGTTATGTTGCTGATGGTTCAATTGTTCATAATTATCCACACTGTTGGCGTTGTGGCACTCCGCTTATATACAAGGCAATGGATGCGTGGTATTTTTCTATTGAAAAAATTAAGGATAAATTAGAAAAAGAAAATGAGCAAGTAAATTGGATTCCTTCTTTTATAAAAACAGGAAGATTTGGTAATTGGCTTAATAATGCACGAGATTGGAATATTTCAAGGAACAGATATTGGAGTACACCAATTCCTGTTTGGGAATGTGATAAATGCAAATCACAAAAAGTTTTAGGCAGTATTGCTGAAATTGAAAAAGAAGGTAATACAAAAATTAACAATTTGCATAAGCAATATTTGGATGGTGTAACATTTAAATGTTCGTGCGGTGGAACTTACAAAAGAATCCCTGAAGTTTTAGATTGTTGGTTTGAATCTGGAAGTGTGCCTTTTGCAAGATTGCATTATCCTTTTGAAAATAAAGAATGGTTTGAAAAACATACATCGTCAGATTTCGTTGTTGAATATACTGGGCAAATTAGATGTTGGTTTTATTATCTTCATGTTTTATCTGTGGCTTTATTTGATAAACCTGCATATAAAAATTGTTTAGTACACGGAACAGTTCTTGCAAAAGATGGTAAAAAACTTTCTAAAAAAAGTAAAAACTATACAGACCCTATGCTTTTGTTAAAGTCTTATGGTGTTGATGCTTTTAGGCTTTATATGTATCAATCAAATGCTATGCTGGTTAATGATATGATGTTTGATGAAAATGGTTTAAAAGATAGTTTACAGCAAATTATACTTCCATTTTGGAATTGTGCATATTTTTATCAATCATATTCTAAAATTGATAATTTTGTAGGAGATTTGAAAAATAAACCAAATTCTGATAATAGTTTAGATAAATGGATTTTGTCCTTGCTTTATAAAACAGAAAAACAAATCAAAAACAGTATGGATAATTATCAAATTGACCAGTATATTAAACCAATTTCTGAATTTGTAGATGGACTTTCAAAATGGTATATAAGACGAAGTCGACGCCGTTTTTGGGAAGATGGATTAAGTGAAGATAAAAGAAATGCTTATGAAACATTATATTATGTTTTAGTTAATTTTTCAAAAATTTTAGCACCAGTTGCTCCAGTAGTTTCTGAAAAAGTTTTTAAAAGTTTAACTAATAAAGAAAGTGTTCATTTGGAAAGTTGGCCAAATATTGATGACAAATATAATAACAAACATTTGCTTTCAGAAGTTCAACTTGTTCAAAATATTATTCATTTAGCAAGAAATATTAGAAACAAAAATAATATTAAAAATCGTCAACCATTATCTTTATTAAAAGTTGCTTCAATAAATAAAGCAGATTATGAAATAATAAAAAATTATTCCGATGTTATTTGTGAAGAATTAAATGTTAAAAAAATTGAATTAATCGACAGTATATCTGAAATAGCTGATGTTCAATACAAAGTTAATTTTGCAACAGTTGGAAAAACAATGGGAAACAAAATTCCTGTAATCACTAAAGCTATCAAGGAAAATGAGCTTACATTTAACGGTAATAATTACACTATAAAAAATGATAATTCAATTGTTTTAAATAAAGAAGATATTTTGGTAAACTATTTAGCTAAAAACGATATGCCTGTTTTAAGTGATGGGGAAGTTGTTGTAACTTTAAATCTTGCTATATCTGAAGATTTAAAAGAGGAAGGTATAGCTCGTGAAATAGTTAGGAATATTCAAGATGCGAGAAAACAATTAGACCTTGAAATTATGGATAGAATTAGTTTAAATTTAAGTGGTAATGTGCCTAAAAATTATGTAAATTATATTTTAAATGAAACGCTTGCAGATTTAGATGATTTTAATAATGTTGATTTTGAAACCGAGGTGGAGGGAGTTAAAATTAAAATAAAAGCAAAAAAACAATAAAAAATATCAAATAATTTAACTTTTTACCTATATTTTTTGCAAAACAAAATACTTTTTTGATTAGAAGTATTTTGTTTTTTTATAAATTATTATTTCTAATTAAAATAAAACTTTATTTATTAAAGTAAAATATAATAATTTAATGAAATTAAAATAAAAAATTAAAGTTTTATTTAAGCAAATAATAAACATAATTATTAATTTGAGATTATATAAAAAGCAATTTTTAAACTTAATATTTACTTATAAATAAAATTGAAAATAATTGTTCGAAACTGTTAATAAAAGAACTGATAAGTGTTGATTTATAATTTTAATGATATTAAAAGATATTAAACGATTATAAAAAAGTTTAATTAAAAGAATATTTGTTTTAAAACTCACTAAATTTGTTTGTGTTGAATATATTCAATTTAGGAGGTTTTATGACTAATTATATTGATGAAAAATTTTACAATTTAGTTGAAGAAATTGAACAATTAAATTTTTATGAAATTTATACTCATATGGTAAAAAGTTTTAAAAGTATTCCATTGTTAACTCAAAAATCTTTAGAAAAATATTTCAATAATTATCCATATTGGGGTCAATTTAATATTGAAGATGAAAATTTAGAAGTATTTTATAAAAAGGCTGTAATTTTTAAAGAAAACTTAAACGATTATGTATGGTTATATAACGAGTTAAAAGATTATCGTTCAAAATATTTGTTATTTTCTATTTTGAATAATTTTTATAACTTTGATTTTTTTAGTTTAAAAAATTCGAAAGAATTTATGTTTAAACAATATTTTGATTTAAATATAGTTCCTAAATGTAAAGATGAAGTGTTTGTTGATATTGGAAGTTATGTGGGCGATACTGTTTTAGATTTTGTTGAATCTTATGGTGAAGATAGTTATAAAAAAATTTATTGCTATGAAATTACAAAAGATATTTTAGAACAATCAAAAATTAATTTACAAAATCTAAATAATATTAAATTTGTAAATAAAGCTGTTGCAAATATGAGTGGTGAAATAGGAATAGAAAAAAATGATTCTTCGTTATCTGCAAACAAAACATCAATATCTGCAACAGAAAAAGTAAAATGTATAAAACTTGATGATGATATAAAAGAACCTGTTTCTATAATAAAAATGGACATAGAAGGAGGAGAAAAAGATGCTTTGTTGGGAGCTGCTAACCACATTGTAAATGATTTACCAAAATTATTTATTTCTGTTTATCATAATAATTCAGATTTATTTGAGATACCCAAAATGATTAAAAATATGGTTCCAAGTTATAACTTTTATTTAAGATATTATGGTGGTTGTGTTTATCCAACTGAAATAGTTTTAATATGTTTAAACAAAAACAATTAAATTCAAAAAGAACTTTTCAAATATTTGAAGTTCTTTTTTTGTTTGTATATTACATTTAGTTTGCCAAAATGTGTTTTATTTTTTAATACTTTTAATTTTTAGATGACATTACATTTATTTTTTTGTATAATTTTTATGTTTGAATTTTTAAAGGAGGAAGATTTATAGTTTTTTTAGGAATTTTACAGTAATTAATTATGTTTTAATTTTATCAAAAAAGTTTATTTAAAAAGAGGAGAAAATTATGAAAGTATTAACTGGCTACAGTACAAACGAAGAAAGTTATAAGGCAGGAAAAGAAGCTGCTCAAATGGCAGGGAAATTTAAAGACGCAAAATTAGTTTTTGCTTATATGAGTTGCGATTATGATGTGAAAGAAGTTATACAAGGTATTAAAACAATTTATGATTGTCCTGTTATAGGTAACACAAGTTTTACTGGGGTTATTTTACCACAAGGTTATATAGGTGGAGATAAACCTTTTGTTGGTATTATGGTTATGGGTGACCCTGATATGATTGTTGGGGTTGGCTTTGCTAAAAGAAAAGATTATCAAAGCGCCCGAGATGCTGGTGAAGCAGCTGCTCAAACTGCAAGGGTTATGACAAAAATGCCATACAAAGATGAACCTGATTTAATGTATATGGCAGCTAGCCCTACCGAAGAAGAATTCTTTTTAAAAGGTGCAAACCGAGTTGTTGGTCGTGTGCCTTTGTTTGGTGGTTCAGCTGCAGATAATACCATTAGCGGTAAATGGTCTTTATATTTAGATGATAAAGTTACAAACGAAGGTGTAGCAATTGCTTTAATTTATATGAACAATGGTTTTGTAAATGAATTTACTGGTGCTTATCGTGAAACTAAAAATATGGGAATTATAACTAAGGTTGAAGGTACTAGATGTTTGAAAGAAATTGATGGAATGCCAGCAGTTAAAAAATATGCTAAGTGGCGTGGAATGAAAACTAGTGAACTTATGGGCGACAAGCTACTTTCTGCAACTATAACAAGCCCTTTGGGTGTTAAAGATAGACTTGGAGACCTTATTGCTATTCGTCACCCAATGTTTGCTAATGAAGATTTATCTATGAATATAGGTGCTAATCTTTCAGAGGGAACAACAGTTATTCGAATGGAAGCAACTGTTGACGAGTTGGTTAGCAGTGTTGGTCAAACTTTGAAAGCACTTAATAGGCAATTAAAAAAACCAGCAGTTTGTTATCATTTGGTTCACTGCGGTGGAAGAAGAGCTGGTATTGGTGACAGAATAAATGAAGTATATGATGAAATTAAAAAGCAAGTAAAAGATGTTCCTTTTATTATGGAATTTACTTTTGGTGAATATGGATATGTAGATGATGGTAGAAATACAACTGGTGGATTAATGTTATCATTTACAGCTATTACAAAATAAAGGAGTAATTTGATGAAAAATATAATAAATGGTAAATGGGTTGATGCAAGTGATAAATCAGTTATGGAAATAATAAATCCATTCACTGGTAAAAAAATTGATACTGTTCCTAATATGACTAAAAAAGATGTTAATCGTGCAGTTGAATATGCAAAATCAGCACAAAAAAGTTGGAAAAATGTTCCAATTCATCAAAAGGTAAAAATTTTACAAAAATTTTTAAATATTGTTGATGAAAATAAAAATGATTTGGCAAAAACACTTTCTTCTGAAACCGGAAAGCCAATAACTCAAGCTTATGCCGAAATAGCAAACATAAGAATTGGTTTTGAAGCTTTTATGGAAAAAAGCAAGCATATTTATGGCAATGTAATTCCTGCGGGGACTGAAGCTGGCCAGGAAAATACTTTGCAATTTACTGTTAGAGAACCTTTGGGTGTTATGGTTGCAATTATTCCTTTTAATTTCCCTTGTGATTTATTTGACCAAAAAGTTGCTCCTGCTATTTTAGCTGGTAACACTATTATTGTAAAACCACCACACCAAAATCCATTAACACTTATAAAATTAACATCAATGCTACATGATGCTGGTTTGCCTAAAGGTGTTGTTCAGGTTCTAACCGGAGATGGTGTTAAAACTGGTGCACCTTTAAGTCAGCATCCTGATGTACACGGTATAACATTCACTGGTTCTACTGCTGTTGGTAGGTCAATATATACAAATGGAGCAAGTCATTTAGCTCATGTTGCACTTGAACTGGGTGGTAATGATGCTTTTATAGTTTTAAAAGATGCCGACTTAGATTTAGCAGTTGAAGAAATGGTTTTTGGTAGAATGTATAACACAGGTCAAGTTTGCTGTGCTAGTAAAAGGTTTATTGTTGAAAAATCTGTTTTGAATGAGTTTGAAACAAAATGTGTTGAAAGACTTAAAAAACTTGTGGTTGGTAATCCTGCTGATAAAAAAACAGATATTGGTGCACTTATTACACTTTCTGCTTGTCAAAAGGCTCAAAAACAAATAGAAAATGTTGTAAACCAAGGTGGAAGGATTATTTTGGGTGGAAAAGCTTCGGGTGCGGTGCTTGAACCAACAATCATAACAGATATACCTAAATCTGCCGATGTTGCATTTGATGATGAAATTTTCGCCCCAGTTGTTAGTATTATTCCTTGTGAAAATGAAGAAGAAGCAATTGAAATTGCAAATCAATCAAATTATGGTTTAAGTGGTTGTGTTTTTACAAGGGATATGAATAAAGCATTTAAAATTTGTTCTCGACTTGAATGTGGGGGAACTGTAATTAATGGTTCAAGTTTTCACAGAAGTTTTGAAATGCCTTTTGGTGGTTATAAATTTTCAGGCATTGGTACAGAAGGGGTAATGTCAACTTTTGATGAAGTTACAAGAAGCAAAACAATTACTTTAAAAAATGTTTTAAAATAATTTTTATATAAAAAAGTTTAGTTAAATATTATGACTAAACTTTTTTTATATTTATAATAACTTATTATTTGTTTTACTTTAAAAATTTTTAATTATATAATGAGTAAGAAAGGAGGGAAAATATGGATACACTTTTTTTAATTTCATTAATTATTGCTTGTGTAATGGCAATTGTATTTATAATTTTTTCAAACGGACAAAAAAATTTATTATCACTATCTTTAAAATGTATTGCAAGTTTTTGTTTTGTGTTTTTAGCTTTATCAAACTGTTACACAAACGGATTAACTGTTGAAGGAATGTTGTTTGTTATGGGGTTTGTTTCTAGCTGTTTTGGTGATGCTATTCTTGGTTTACCAGATATGCCAGAAATGAAGGAAAAAGCTACGCAACTAACTTTGGTTGGTGGGTTGTGTTTTGCTGTTGCACACATATTATATATAACAGCAATGATTATGTTATTTGGTTTTGCTTGGTGGGTAATTTTAATTGCTATTGCATTGGGTTTAGTTTTTTTCTTTGGAAACAAAATTGTTGGAAAGTTAGATTATGGCAAACTTAATGCTGGTATGCCATTTTATGCAATTTTTGTTTCTTTTGTAGTTGCTGAATCTATTATGTCTTTTGTGTCTGGCGCTGATATTACAGGTTCGTTGTTGATTTTAATTGGATTTATAATGTTCTGGATTTCTGATATTATATTGATGAATATCTATTTTGGAAATAAAACTGAAGATAAAAAAAGAATTTTATATTATTTTAATTTAGGTTCTTATTATGCTGGTCAAATATTAATAGCATCATCTTTGTTTTATTTATTACCTATTATTTAAAAGCAGAGTAAGGTTAAACCTTTTTGAAACTAGCAGAATAAAAAAGAAGGAACTCTACACACAAAGTAAAGTTCCTTTTTTATATTTGCTTCAAAAATATTAGACTAAGGTCAAATCATTTTGAAACTAGCAAAAAAAACTCAAAATAAACTTGAGTCCTTTTTATATTATACTACTAACGTTTAGATAATCTTATAGTTTATCACCATTAAAGATAATATCGTTTCCAACATTTATTTCTTCAA
>CALWTF010000009.1 GCA_944384415.1 uncultured Clostridia bacterium
AACTTATTCTATTTTCTCTAGAGCAATAATAAAACAAAAGAAAAAGAGTATATTTTAAGATAAAACTTAATTTATACTCTTTTCTTTCTCTAAAAATACCGCTAGTTTCAAAATTGCTTGACTAAAAGCTCTGTTTTTTATTTACAAAAAAAATAATAAATAATTTTAAAAAATAAATATTTATGTTATAATATTATTGATTTTTTAAAAATAAAGGATTTTTTTGTATGTTTATTGATTCTCATGCACATATGTTTGATGAAAAAATTGATTTTGAAAAAATTGATTTATCTTTATTAGATGCAATTATTGTGCCTTCTTACAGTATGGAAAATTTGGATAAAGTGCTTAATTTTTGTAACAAACATAAACAATGTTTTTGTGCCTTGGGGATACATCCTTTTTGGTGTAATAATTTTGATTTAAACAAATATGTTAACACAGTTTTATCAAATAAATGTAATGTTTATGCTGTTGGAGAAATTGGTTTAGATAGTTTGTGTGAAGTTGATTATTTAAAACAAATAGAGGTTTTTAAAAAACAACTAAAAATTGCAGAAGAGTTTAATTTGCCAATCAGTGTACATTTAAGAACTAAACAAGATTTTAATAGTTTTTTTAGTATAATAAAAAATTATAAAATACAATGTGCTATTCATTGTTTTAATGGTGATTTGGAAGATTGTCAGCAGGCGGTTGATAACGGTTTTTACATTTCTTTTGCTACCAATATAACTTATAAAGGGAACAAGCATTTAAGGGAAATAGCAGTTGGTGTACCATTTGAAAATTTATTAATTGAAACAGATTCGCCATCAATGTTGCCATCTTGTTTTAAAAGAAAAGGAATAAACACATCAGCAAACATTGTATATGTAGCGGAAACATTAGCTAAAATAAAAAATTGTGAAGTTTCTTTTATAGCAAAAAAAACTTTTGAAAATGCGAACAAGTTATTTAATTTAAAGTTAAAGGAGAAATAATGAACATTTTTAACAGATTTATATTGCAAATTGGTGAAAGTAATTTTGAAAAATTAAAAAAAAGTAATGTGGCAGTTTTTGGTATTGGTGGGGTTGGTGGAAATGTTGTTGAAGCATTAGTTAGAAGTGGTTTGGGGCATATAACATTAATTGATTATGATACGATTGATGAAACAAATATTAACAGGCAAATTATTTCTAATATTAAAAATGTTGGTAGATTAAAAGTTGATGTTTGTGCTGAAAGAATGTTGTTGATTAATCCGAGTTTAAAAATAACTAAATTAGCAGTTAAATTTTCAGATGAAGTAAAAATAGATTTTTCAAAATTTAATTATGTAGTTGATGCAGTAGATGATGTTAATGCTAAAATTTTAATAATAAAAAAAAGTAAAGAGTTTAATGTTTCTGTTATTTCTTCAATGGGAATGGGAAACAAAACGCAACCAACAATGATTAAAGTTTCGGATATAGCTCAAACAAGTGTTTGTCCACTTGCTAAGGTTGTAAGAAAAAGATTAAACAATTTGAATATATCAAATGTAAAATGTGTTTATTCTACTGAAAAACCATTAAAAATAAATACAGATATAATTTCTTCTAATGCTTTTGTACCTGCTTGTGCAGGTATAATTATGGCTCGTGAAGTGGTTTTTGATTTAATAAAAGGATAAGATATGACTACTTTTGATAAAATTTATGAAATTGTGTGTACAATTCCATCTGGTATGGTTTGTACTTATGGTATTATAGCTAACGCATGTGGAATGAAAAATGGTGCTAAAATTGTAGGTTATGCTTTACATGCAAACAAAAAACCGATTGAAATACCTTGTCATAGGGTTGTTGATAGAAATGGTAATTTGTCTAAATCATTTGTGTTTGGTGGGATTGAGGTTCAACAAAGTTGGTTGATAAAAGAGGGTGTAAAAGTAAAAGATGGAAAAGTTGATTTAGAAAAGTATCTTTTTAAACCTGGTTTAAAAAACGATAATAATTGACTGCATTGTTATAAATATGATAAAATTATATATATTTTAACTTGTATATAAACTTGGGGGAAAAGTGTTAGAAATTAGAAACTTAAATCACGGTTTTGGTGATAAAATATTGTATAGAAATGTTAATTTAAAAATAAATAAGGGTGATAAAATTGGCTTAGTTGGTGAAAATGGTGCAGGTAAAACTACGCTTGTTAATATTTTAAGTGGTAAAATATTGTGCGATGATGGTGAACTTGTATGGGATAAAAAATGTAAAGTTGGATATTTAGACCAGTTTGCTGAAATTGATTGCAATTTAACAGTGATTGAATATTTGAAAACTGCATTTGCCGATTTATATAAACTTGAAAATGAATATAATGAAGTTAATAATCTTTTGTCAACAAATGTAAATGATAAAGAAATAGAAATACTTATGAATAAATCTGGAAATTTATTAGAAGAATTGTGTTCAAAAGGGTTTTATTCTATTGACTCACAAATAAACAAAATTTCTACTGGGCTAGGTGTTGCGCAATTTGGTATGGAAACAAAAATTGGTGTTTTAAGTGGCGGGCAAAGGGTAAAACTTATGCTTGTAAAATTATTACTTGAACAACCTGATTTGCTTATATTAGATGAACCAACAAATTTTTTAGATAAAATTCATATCGAGTGGTTAACAAAGTTTTTACAGGAATATAAAAGTTGTTTTTTAATAGTAAGCCACGATGTTACTTTTTTAAATTCAGTTGTTAATAAGATTTGGGCTGTTGATTTAGAAACAGTGGTTGCGTATTTGGGAAACTATCAGCATTATTTAGAAGTTCGAGACGAAAGGATAAAACAACACAATAAACTTGCTGAAAAGCAAAAACAAGAAGAAGAAAAATTAAAAGATTATATTGCTAGGAATGGGGTAAGAGCAGCCACTGCAAAACAGGCTAAATCAAGACAAAAAGTTCTGGATAAATTACAAAAAAATATGGTTGAGGAAATAAAGGAAAGCAATCCGCCAGAAATATGTTTCAGATATAGAAATATAGATAATGCTATTATGCTGGTTGTTAAAAATTTATCTATTGGCTATTCAAAACCATTAGTAAATGGAATAAATATTAAGCTTTTAAATGGTGAAAAAATGCGAATAAGTGGTTTTAATGGTGTTGGAAAAACAACATTGTTTAAAACTATTTTATCTCAAATATCTTTATTAAGTGGTAGCATAAATATAAACAAAAATGTTGTTTTTGGTTATTATGAACAAAATCATAATTTTTCAAATATAAACAACACAGCAATACAAGAGGTTTTGTTTTATTATCCCAAAATGACTGAGAAAGAAGTTCGTTCTGCATTGGCAAAATCAGGTCTTTCAAGCAAAAAACAAATGCAACCTTTAAATAAATTAAGTGGTGGTGAACAGTGCAAGGTTCAACTTTGTATTATTACTATGACACCTTGTAATTTACTTTTGCTTGATGAACCTACAAATCATTTAGATGTAAAAGCAAAAGAATCACTTGCAAAGGCAATAAATAAATTTCCAGGAAGTGTTTTGTTTGTAAGCCACGAAGATGATTTTTCAAAAATGATTTTTGATTGTAAGGAATTGAATTTGTCAGAAATTAAAATATAATAAAAAACTTTACAAAATTGTAAAGTTTTTTTATTGTTTAATTGTTTTCTTGCTTTTTATTACAGCTATTGCAAATGCCATATATTACAATATTTTCTTCATCAACTTGAAAATTTGTATCGTGTTTGATTTTTTTATTTATGTTTTCATAAGGACAATATTTTAACTTAATTTGGTTATGGCACTTTTTACATTCTAATATATGACAGTGTTGATTTTGTGGCAAAAAAAACAGTGCAGTACCATTTTTGTCTACTTCTTTTTTTATTATTTTTTGATTGGTAAATTTTTCTAAAGTTCTATAAATAGTTGAAAGAGTTATTTTTTCATCAATTAAATTTTGAAATATATCGTTTGCTGTTACAGGAACATCTTGTTGTTTTAAAAAATTTAATATTAAATTTCTTGATTTTGTGTTTTTTAGTTGCATTTTTAATTCTCCTAAATACTATTATACTTTTTTTAAAAAATTAGTCAATAAGTATTGACTTTTTTATTTGTTATTGTATAATAATGCAAATGCAAATCATTCGCAATTAGGAAGTGTTTTATGGAAGGTTTTTGGGAAGTTGTTTTAGAAGCTTTAATTGATAGTTCAAAAATACTGCCAATACTGTTGGCGGTATATTTTCTTATTGAACTTTTAGAATACAAAAAAGCATTTGAATTTAGCAAATCAAAATTGTTAAAAGGGAAAGCAAGCCCTATTATTGGTGCTTTATGTGGTTGTGTGCCTCAGTGTGGGTTTTCTGTTATAACAACCGATTTATTTACAAAAGGTTCTGTTTCAGTTGGTGCACTTATTGCAGTTTATTTAGCAACAAGCGATGAAGCTCTTCCTATTATGTTATCAAGTCCTACTCACATACCCGATTTACTGTTGTTGCTTGTTTTTAAATTGATTTTTGGTATTTGTATTGGCTTTTTAGCTATATGGTTGCACAGTTTATTATTTAAAAGTAGTAAAAATCCTTCAGAATTAGAAAAATCAAACACTAAATGTAAAATTAATGAAAATTCTAGCAATTTAGTGCAACAAAACAAACACAATAGCAGTCATAATGAACAGCACAAACACGAATTGTCATCTAATGGGGAAACTGAAAGTAAAATTAACTTAGAAGAAAACTATATAGGTGGTTGTTGTCACCACAATATTGAAAGCAAAAGCTTTGATTGGCTACATCCACTTGTGCATTGTTTAAAAATTTTTGCCTTTATTTTTATAATAAATATAATTTTAGGCGTTATAATTTGGCAAGTAGGAGAGGAAAATTTTGCAAATTTTTTACAATCTAGTTATGTTTTTCAACCACTGTTATCAGTTGTTATTGGTTTAATTCCAAATTGTGCTTCATCAGTTGTGTTAACCGAATTATACATACAATCAAGTTTAAGTTTTGGTGCCATTTTTGCAGGTTTATCTGTAAATTCTGGTGTTGCTTTAATATTATTGTTTAAACAAAACAAAAATTGGAAAGAAAATTTATTTATACTTGCAATGTTAATTATTCCTAGTTTAATTTTTGGATATATTTTGCATTTTGTAAATATTTTATAAATTTAAAAGACTTTAAGTCTTTTTTATTTTTTTTAAAAAATTAATGCAAAACTTTCAAAAAGATGATATACTTATCAAGGATTAAAAGGAAACTGTTATGAAAATTGAAATAAGAAAAGCAGATTTTGATGATGTTTCAAAATTGGCAGAAATTAAAATTTTAAGTTGGCGTAAAAACTATGCTAACATTTTTGATAAGAAAATTTTATTTGGCAAATTAAATGAAGATAGTCAACAAGCAAAAATTTTAAATCGTTTACAAGATAATGAAAATTTTGAAATTTGGTGTTCGGTAACTGACCAAGGTGAAATTGTTGCTTATGCATTAATAAAACTTTCTAACAAGAAAAATGGTGTTTTAACGGCTCAGCTTGGTGAATTGTTTTCAATATCATCAAATAAAAATGTTATGGTAGAGCTTTTAAATTTTTGTAAAAAGCATTTAAAAGAAAACAGTTATAAATATTTAAGAACCTTTTGCTTTTCAGAATATCTTGAAGGTGTAAACTTTCACACACAGTGCGGTGCTATTATTTTAAATGAAACGGTTAATGTTTCTATGGGTGTAGTTAATAGTAGCTTTAGCTTAGTATATTTATTATAGTTACTTATAAAACAAAAATTTAGCAACAATTTACTTGTTATGGAATTAATAATTAAGTTGACTTTTTATTAATATTCATATATAATTCTCAATTGTTAATAGAAAGTAATATAATAATTAAAATGTTATTTTTTAATGTTTCAAAATTATTTTAATTAAAATTAAAGAGGAATAAAATGGAAAATCAAAAAGAATTTACAAAAGAAATTGCAGATATGAAAACAGATTTTGCTCAGTGGTACACTGACATTGTTTTAAAAACTGAAATGGCTGATTATGGTCCAGTAAAAGGAACAATGGTTATTCGACCTTATGGTTATGCTTTGTGGGAAAATATACAAAAAGTTCTTGATAATATGTTTAAACAAACAGGTCACAAAAATGCTTATTTTCCGCTTTTTATTCCTTATAGTTTTATAGCAAAGGAATCAGAACATGTTGAAGGTTTTGCCCCAGAATTGGCTATGGTTACTTGTGTTGGTGATGAACCTTTGGCGGAAAAATTAGTTGTTCGCCCTACATCTGAAACTATTTTTGGAAGTATGTATAGCAAGTGGATACAAAGTTGGCGTGATTTACCTTTATTGTTAAATCAATGGGCTAATGTAGTAAGATGGGAAAAAACTACTCGACCTTTTTTGCGTACATCTGAATTTTTATGGCAAGAAGGACATACAGCACATGCCACTCAGGAAGAGGCAGAAGAAGAAACAATGCGTATGTTAGATATTTATGATAAATTTGCTCGTGATTATTTGGCTATACCTATGTTTGTAGGAAGGAAATCGGAAAAAGAAAAGTTTGCAGGTGCAGAAAAAACTTTTGGTATTGAGGCAATGATGCAAGATGGAAAAAGTTTGCAATCTGGAACTTCGCATTATTTAGGACAAAACTTTTCAAAAGCTTTTGATATTAAATTTTTGGATAAAGATGGCGCACACAAATATGTTTACACATCAAGTTGGGGAACATCAACCAGATTAATCGGTGCTGTAATAATGGTTCACGGTGACCAAAGAGGTATGCGTATGCCACCTTTTGTTGCACCAATACAAACTATAATTGTTCCTATTTTCCAAAATAAAGAAGGAGTTTTAGAAAAAGCGTTTGAATTAAAATCTTTCTTAGAAAAAATGGGAATTAGGGCTAAAGTTGATGATACAAATCAAACTCCTGGTTGGAAATTTAATGAATGGGAAATGAAGGGTGTTCCTGTTCGTGTTGAAATTGGACCAAAAGACATTGAAAAGAATGTTGTACAAATTGTAAGAAGAGATACTTTTGAAAAAATTGAAGTTAATGCCGATGAGGTTAAAGAAACTAACTTTATTCAAAACTTATTACAACAAATTCATAATAATATGCTTGAACAAGCAGAAAAATTTAAGCAAGAACATATTAAAGATGTAAATACAATTGAAGAACTGAAAAATGCAGTTGACACAGGAAATTTTGCTAAAGCGCCTTGGTGTGGAAGCATAGAATGTGAAGAAAAAATTAAGGAAGAAACCACAGCTTCTTCAAGAGTTATGCCTTTAAATCAAGATGAAACGAACGAATATAAATGCGTTTGTTGTGGTAAAAAAACTAAAAAGAAAATGCTTTTTGCAAAAGCATATTAAAAAAGAAATGCAGTCAAGCATTTCTTTTTTAAGTAAAATTAATGTTTTATTTTTATAATAGATTTTAATTGTTCCTTTGATAGCCATGGTCTTTTTCTGTGAATCATACTATGACAATTTGAACAAACCATAATAATATCATTAATATTAGTTTTTTCATTATCATTCATTTCAGAAATTGGTTTATTATGGTGTGCTTCAATAAAACCATTACCTAATTCACCATATACTTTAAAAAAATCAAATCCGCATATTTCACAAAACAAATGTCCATGTATTTCTTTAAATTTTTGTTTTGACTTTGTTATTACCATTTGATTTCTTTCTCTGGATAGATGTTTTTTTAACATTAATTTCCCCTCGGGAAATTCATCATCTTCTTGAGTAAGATCTATTTGATTAGAAACATAATTAACTAAGCCATAATGCCCCTTGCTTTTACCATCAACCATATAAAATAATTCTTCACCATCAAAGCAAGCCGATTCTCTACTTCCTTTTTCTAAAGCAGCTCTTATAGATGCATCAAAACTAGGTGTTTGTGGTCTTGTTCCACTTTTTTCAAATTCTTTATATATTTCATTTAAATAAGCATGTCCTCCTAGTTTTTTTAATAAAAATACACACTCTTCTTTCCAGGTATTCATATTTGTTTCTCCTTGTTTGTTATTTTAAAGATAATTGTTCATTATTCAGTTATTTTATAATTTTTCCATATAACATCCACCACCATTGAGTTTTACTATTGGGTAACCAAATTCTATCAAGTAATCTATGTTTCTTCCAACAGTTTTTCTATCACATGAAATGCCAAGTGAGTTTAAAACTTTTGTTATATTTGTTTGAGTTATTGGCTTTTCTTTTGAAGAACCTTTTTCCAACATTTTTAACACATATAGTATTATTGTTTTCTTTGCTATTTGTTTTTTTATAAATACCTCTATTAATTATATCATACCAATATGGTCAAAACTAACCCAAGATAAAATTTTTATATTATTTATAAATATATTATCATTTATAAAAATAAAATTCAACTGTTTGGGTTAAATTTAACCTGTATAATTTAATAAAATATTGATACAATGATGGGTGAAAACTAACCCAAGGTGATGGTGTATTATGAATATTAGTGAAGCAGTTGCTTTAAGGATTAAAGAATTATTAACATTAAACAATTTAACTCAATATAAATTAGAAAAGATTACAGGATTGCCTCATGATACTATAAAAAGTATTATGAAAGGTAAATCTAAAGGAGTAAATTAAAAAACAATTATTTGTATTGCTGATGGTTTTAATATTAATGTAAGTGAATTTTTAAATTCAAGTTTATTTGATTATAATAACTTAAATATAGAGTAAATTATAATGTAATTACATTTTAACTATTAACATAAAAGATAGTGTTCACACCATCTTTTATATATGTATAATATTTTTAGTTTGTAATATGTTCATTATATTTTTTAATTAAATCGAGTTCTTTTTTTGTATTATCCATAATTATTACTCTGTTTTTAGACCAACTACAACATATACGATTATGTTATTTTCTCGTTGAAAAGTTTGAACTGTACTTTATGCTTGATTTTTAAATATTACATTTATTGTTCGTAACATTATAAAAATTTGCTATACTTTATCTGAGTCGCTTAAAGTTAACATATCTACTGATATTTTTTTAAAGGGCTTTTCTTATTTCTATTTATTAACATTAGTAATTCTATTAAGTAAAAACAATTTTAATATTTTTTGCGTTACAATTCACAAGCATACTTATGAGTATACTTAATAATATTTTAATTGATTTATTTTCATCTATAATTTTATTTCTAAATATTTATTGTATTAAATTAATGTTTTTATATTTACCTATATATTTAACATTTCTTTTTTATTTATTAAGTGTAAGGTGTAAGTTTGATTGGCATATATAATAATAATATTGAATATTGACTTTAAACAAAAAATGTGATAAAATAAAAAGTAGTTTAAGGGGGAAATACATATGTCAGTTAATGTAAAAAAGACAGGAATTATTTTATTTTCTTGTTTGATAGTTATTGTTGCATTAGCAAGTTTGCTTTATTTTGTAACTGGTCAAAATTTAGGTAATAATCTTTCTGACATTAAACCAGAAGAGATAACCAAAGATGAAAATTCAGATATTACAAGTGGTGGGGTGTCAGGTTCAGGTGATAACCTGGGAAATGAAATTGTAATAAACAAAGAAATGTTAAATTTTGATGTTACAAAAGGTGGAACTTTTGTTTTACATGTGGTTTTGTTAAATTTTAAAGATTGTGTAAATTATACTAAACAAAGCGTATATGAGTTAAATTTGCTTTTTAATGATAATGATTTTTCAAACAATACAACTAGTGTTTATGAATATTATTATTTACAATCAAATGGCAAGTTGAGTATAGTTTCAAATATTGCAATTTATACAAGTGAGTTATCTATTAATGATTTAAAACTTAATTATTATGATGAAAAATCTTTATTTGATAGTGCTGTAGAAAATGGGGAAATAGTAATTTATAAAGGTCAATATAATGCTGGAATTATTATGTCATCTGGGAATTACATTGATAATGAAACTGCAAGTCATACTTGGCAAGATATGAAATTGTCTTTTATTATGTATTCTCAATCATACACATCTGTGTTGTGTCATGAAGTTGGACACATATTGGGGCTTAATGACTTATATACAAAAGATGGAGTATATGCCATAACTGGTTATGATATGATGGCAGAAACAATTGTAAACAAAGATAATATACCAGATATGTTACCATCTATAAATGCTTATTATCGTGAAAAATTTAATTGGTTGGGAACAAGTTATGTTGATGATATCAAATCAACAGGCATAGAAATAATTAATTCTTCTGGAATTTATAATTTAAACGCTTCAACTTCAATGACTGGTACTGTAGCTTATATGATAAAGAATGAGAAATATCCAAATGAATTTTTTATGATAGAATATAGAAAGGCAAATGGTAAAAATGTTGATAATTACTTAATAAGTGAAAAAAACGGTTTGCTAATTTATCGGGTAAATACTGATAAACAAGGTAATTTAGTTTATTATAATTTAAAAAACAGTGAATATGAAATATATGCTTTTAGGCCAAGCGGAGATATTTATGATATAAATTGCTTGTTTACCCCTGGAACAAGTTGTGGTTATGGAAGCAAAGGTATTTTAACTTATTCAAATAATGAAATAGCTAATATTCAAATTACAAATATTAGTTATACTGCAAATGGTATAGTATTTAATTTAAACTTAAACGAAGGTAATATTGCAACTTATACTGGAACTGTTTATGACAGTTATTATGACTCTAATTTGGGTTCTGTAAATATTTATAGAAATGGTGTTTTTGTGGCGGTTACTGATAGTTTGGGTAAATTTGAAATTAATGCAGTTTGGGGTGATACAATATCTTTTGAATGCTATGGATATGAAATTGATGATTTGCTAATAACAAATATTACTCCAACAAATTTAGTTGTTGAGGCTAAATTGAATTATGGTTATTTAATTATTAACAGTGAATATGATAATTATAAATTAACTATTACAGCATATCCAAGTGGTAAAAAATATTTAATTACAAATACCCCAAAAATTACTACTGTATTTATATCACAGCTTAGTTATGATGAAAATGAATATTTTGAGGTAGTATATGAAATTGATGATTTCAAAAAATACTATAAATTTAGTTTTAGTCGTGAAAACAATAAAATAACTTTAAGCCCAGGTTTTAAACCTGAAGATTCTGAAAATATTAATAAAGACGATTCTAACAAAGAAAATGAAAACGGTATAATTGATACTATAACAGGGGCTGTTGTTGGTTCTGCAGATTACTTCATTAATGGATTAAAACAAGGCTGGGATAATATAACTGGTTTATTTAAATAAATTTATAAATAAAAGAGCTTTATTAAAAAGATAAAGTTCTTTTTTATATAAATAAAGTTTTTAAAATTTTATCAATTATTTTATTATTGCAATATAATAAAAAATATGTTAAACTATTTTATAACTTAAAAAGGGAATGTAAATGGAAACGGATATACAATATTTGCAATTGAAAAATTTGTGTCAGCTTGTAAAGCAAAATCGTTTAACTCATAGTATTATGTTAATAAGCAAAGATGATTTTGCATTAAAATATTTCTCTACACAAATTGCAAAAATGTTAATGTGTAAGAATTTAATTGATTTAGCGTGTGATAAATGTGTTCAATGTAAAAAAATTGAACATCATAATCACGCAGATGTATTAACTTTTCCTGTTGAAAAAACAGTGATTGCTACTGAAGAAATGTTGCAAATAATTGACAGTGTTTTTACTATGCCTTTTGAAAGTGATAAAAAAATTTATATTTTAAACAATGCAGGTTCTATTAACGCTATTGCTCAAAATAAATTATTAAAAACTTTAGAAGAACCTCCAAAAGGGGTTTACTTTATTTTAAATGTAAAAAATCAAGCAAATATTTTGCCAACTATTAAATCTAGATGTACCAAAATTTATATAGAAAATTATTCAAACAATAAAATAATTGAATATTTAAATCAATTTAATTTATTACAAGAACAAATTGCTGATATAGTTGATGTTTGCGATGGTAGTATGGAACTTGCACATAATTATGCGCAAAATTCAAGTTTGCTTGAATTAATTGACTTTGTTTATGATTTATGGTTGAATTTGAAACACTCATCACAAATTGTTCAATATTCAAGCAGAATATATAAGTTAAAAAATGTTTTTGAAAATTTTTTAAACATTTTTAACATAATTTTAAAAAAAGTTTTAGAATGTAAATTTAATATAATTTTGCATGAAAACAGGTTAGTTCAATTACAACAAATTGCTCAAGATTTTTCTGTTGAGGCACTTTCTAAAATTGCAAAAAATTTAGTTGAGTTGAATGAAAAATTTCAAAGAAATTGCAATTTTAATATTATAATTGATGTTTTTCTTATTTCTTTTTTGGAGGTTAAAAATAAGTGTCAGTAATTGTAGGTGTTCAGTTTCGTAGTAAAGGAAAAGAAATTTGGTTCAATGCACTAACAAACGAAATTTTAAAAAAAGATGATGCAGTATTAGTTGATATGGGTGAATATACTGATTTAGGTTTTGTGAAAATAGAACCAAAAGATGTTGATTTATCAAAGTTTAAAATAGAGTTAAAAAATATTGTTAAAAAAGCTACTTCAACTGATTTAGAAAAATATGAAAAATTATTAATTAAAGAAAAAAATTCTTGGTCACAGGTTATGGAAAAAATAAAAAAACATAATCTAAATATGAAATTAGTTGAAATAAAATGTGTGTTTGATAATAGTAGGATAATAATTAGTTATACATCAGATGATAGGGTTGATTTTAGAGAATTGGTACGCGATTTAGCTGGAACATTTAAAACGAGGGTAGAGTTGCGTCAAATTGGAAGCAGAGATGAAGCTAAGTTTTGCGGAGGCTATGGTTGTTGCGGACAGGAACTTTGTTGTAGAAAATTTTTAAATGATTATAAGCAGATAACAATTAAAATGGCTAAAACACAAAATTTATCATTAAATCCAAACAAAATTAATGGTGTTTGCGGTAAATTAATGTGTTGTTTACAATATGAATATGAAACATACAAGGAACTATCTGAGAATATGCCATCACTTGAAACTGTTGTGGAAACAAAAGATGGTGAAGGAGTTGTAAAATATCAGGATATTTTGCAACAGAAAGTTATTGTGGAATTAAGTGATACCAAAGAAACAAAAGAGTATAAAACAGAGGAAATACAATTTAATAAAAAATCATAGGTTTCTATGATTTTTTTTATAAAAATTTACATATCCAACAAGCACATACGGCACTTAAAAGACAAGCAAAAAGCGAAACTGGCACTGCATATAATAATTTTTTTGTTTTAGTTTGTGAAAGATAAACTGTTGCAATATAAAAAACGGTTTCACTGCTTCCCATAATTACAGAAGCACAACGGCTTATATAACTGTCGGCTCCATAACTTTGTAAAACATTTTCATATAAAGCCAAACTTGCAGAACCACTAAATGGTCGTAATAAAACTAATTGAGTAAGTTCTGTAGGGATTCCTAAAATTGAAAAAGCTGGTGCTAAAAAATTACCAAGCATTTGTGCTAGTCCACTTATTTTAAAAAGCTCAACCATAACAAAAATGCTTACCAAAAATGGAAAAATTGATAAACATAAATCAAGAGCATTAGATGAACCTTTTATAAAACTTTGAAAACAGTTTACTTTTTTAAAAAAAGCGAAAATAAGTAGTGCTATTAATAAAACGGGGATTATAAATGTACTAGCGTTCATAGTTTACTCAACTTTTTTGACTTAGAAAATATTTTTACAAGAATAATTGCAAACACGGTTGATATCAAAGTTGATATTAAAGTTGGCAATATTATATCAGATGCCGACAAACTACCATGTGCTACCCGAAGACCAATTACTGTTGTTGGTAAAATTTGTATGCTTGTAGCGTTTATAACAACTAACATTATCATTGCTGTTGATGCTGTTGGTTTTGGGTTTATTTTATCCAATTCATTCATTGCTTTTATTCCTGTAGGGGTGCAAGCATTTCCCATACCCAAAATATTAGCTGACATATTTGTAGCTATTAATTTTTTTGCATTATTTGGTATTTTGCCAAATAAAAAATCAATTAAAGGTGACAACCAAAAAGCTAAAATATTTGACATACCAGTATCTTCTACTATTTGTAAAATTCCCATCCAAATAGCATAAATTCCCAAAAGACTGATTGTAAGTTTAACCGAAGTTTCACCAGCATTTAGCATTGAGTTTAAAATATTTTCTGGATTTATAAAACATAAGGTTATTAAACTTGATAAAGTTATGATAAACCAAATTCTTTTCATACATTAATTTATGAAAAAATTTTTTTATTTATGAAAAACTTTACACTGTTTTAACTTTAAGCTATAATATAAAAAAATAATATGGAAGTGACAAAATGTTAATTGATACACATGCCCACATTAGTTGTGAAGCTATGAAAAATGTTAAAGAAACAGTTTTAAATAATTTATCTGATGATGGTGTTGGTTTAATTGTTTGTCCTAGTTATGATTTTAAAACTTGTTCAAGTACTTTAGATGTTGTAAAACAAAATGAAAGAGTTTTTGGTGCTTTGGGAATACACCCAAGTGAAGAGGCTGTATATAACAATAGTATGAAAGACTATATTTCCCAAAATTTGAATTGTGAAAAAATTGTAGCAGTAGGTGAAATTGGTTTAGATTATCATTATCAAAATGTTATTCCTAAAAGGCAACAAAACATTATGATTGAACAAATGGAAATTGCAAAAGAAAACAAATTACCAATTATTTTTCATGTTCGTGATGCTTTTGATGACTTTTTTAATATTTTAAGTGAAAATAAAAATTTAGTTGAGTATGGTGGGGTTGTTCATTGCTTTTTGGGTGATAAAAATAATGCCAAAATAGCATTAGATTTGGGTTTAAATATTTCAGTTACTGGTGCAGTTACTTATCCTAAAAACACTTCAACACACGAAGCTGTAAAATATATTCCATTAGATAGGATTATGCTTGAAACTGATAGCCCTTATCTTGCTCCTCAACCCGTTAGAGGCAAAATGTGTATTCCACAATATGTTTTATATGTTAATGATTTTGTTGCAGAACTAAAAAATATAAATTCAAATATTGTAGAAGAACAAACCACAAAAAATGCCTTACAATTTTTTTATAAGATGGGGAAAATATGGAAGAATCAATAATCAATGTATTAGAAAAAAATAATTTTAAATTTAAACATAAATTAGGTCAAAATTTTTTAACTGATAAAAATTTATTAAATGCAATTGTTTCAGATGCTAAAATAAATAAAAATGATAATGTATTAGAAATTGGGGCGGGTGCGGGAACATTAACCAAAGAAATAGCAAATAAAACTGATGGTAAGATTGTTAGTGTGGAAATTGATGAAACATTAAAACCTATATTAAAAGAGAATTTAAAAGATGTTAAAAATTTAACATTAATTTTTGGTGATATACTAAAATTTTCACCAAACGATGTTAGCAATTGGTTTGATGGCAAAAAATTTAAAGTTGTTGCAAACTTACCTTATTATATTTCATCACCAATTATATTTTATTTAATAGAAAATAATTTTAAAATTGAAAGTTTAACCATAATGTTGCAGTTAGAACTAGCTCAAAGATTAAGTGCTAAACCTGGTAGTAAAGAATATGGTGCCATTTCTGTTTTGTTAGATTTAATTTCAAATGTAAGTATTAAAAGGAAAGTTCCTAAAACATTATTTACACCACAACCTAAAGTTGATTCTGCAATTGTAAATATTGAAATTGATTTTAACAAAAATAATATTGACTATTTTAAAATTTCAAATTTTATTAAAATATGCTTTTCTATGAAAAGAAAAACTTTAATAAATAATTTATCACAAGGTTTAAAAATTGAAAAAGATATAATTAAGCAAGTTTTTGAATTAAATAATATAAATCTAAATTGTAGGGCAGAAGATTTGACAACAAATGAATTTATAAAAATATTTTCTTTATTTGAAAAAATGAATTTATAATAACATTAATAAAAACAACAAAAAACACTAAAATTTTATAGTTTTTAGTGTTTTTTTATAAAATTTTTCGTAATTTTATTCAACTTTGTTTGTTAAAATGTATATATAAGTTAAAAACGAAAGGTGGATACAATGATTAGAAAAGTTTTAATTATGAATAAAGAACTACAATCTAAAAAGGAAACTTGTGGTTTGTTAAGTTTAGAACTTAATAATAGTTTGGTAGGAAAATTGAGAGTTTTTAATTTAAATGAATATGATAGTTTTGTTTTATCTTTAAAGATTGGAGAAAATAAATTAGTTTTTAACAATATTAACAATGTGGAAAATTTTGAATTTAATACTATTTATCATAACATAAATGCTCCTATATGTGCTGTTTTAGCAAATATAAAAGATGGTAAAGTAAATATTTGTGCTGTTGGTCACAGTGAAAATGATAATGTTGAACCTGAAAGTTTATTTGATGATTTTTCTGATGATGAAAAATTGGCTGAACTTCAAGAAATGATAGACAAAGAAATTGAAAGACAAAATGTTTTTGATTTAGAAGAAAATGTTAAAGTATCATCAAATAATACAAATAATAAAGAAGAAAAAATTGAAAATGCAGATGTGAATGGAAGTTTTTTAAATTTGATTAATGTTCAGCTAGATGAGCTTTTTTCAACTTTTCCACATTATAAACAATTAGAAGATATGCTTTACGGAACCGAGTGGGTACAAATATCGGGTGAAGATAATTACTATGTTTTGGGTAAAATATTTGAAGATGGATTTGTAACACACATATGTTATGGAATTCCTAGTGAAAAACGCGAAAAACTTCCACCAGCTCATTTGCGAAAATTTTGTCAATGGTTGCCCTTAAATAAAGAAAACCCACAAGCAGATGGCTTTTGGGTTATGTATCAAGATGCTCAAACTGGTGAAAATGTTGTTATGGACGATTATTTTTAATTTTTTCCATTAATTCGTTATGCTTTTTTATTGTATTTAATACTGCTTGCTTATTTTGTTTTTGAAAAAAACTTTCAGAAAATGCAGGCTGTATTTTTTTTATATTTTCATCGGGTATTGTTTGATTTTTAAAAATATTTTGTATTTGTGGTAAAATTTTTATTACTTGTGGCAATAATTCAAAAAGGTTATTTGTTGATTTATTTTCTTTTATTGTTTCAGTCTGATGTGATATTTGTTTTGACGGAACGCTTGTAGCTTTTACGGTTTTTAATTTTTCCATTATAATACACCTCTTTATGAGAAATATTTAATCTTAAATAATTGACTAAATTCCAATTTGATGATATTATATGTACTATAGTTATTTTTTGTGCTGTTTAGTAAAACAGGCTTATTTTGTAAAGGAGTTCTTGATTTTATGGCAAAAGTTTCTAACATAATTAAAAATTTAACATTAGGTTTGTGTATTGTATTATTTGCTGTTTTTGGTTTTGTTGGTTGTGGAAGTGGTTTTTCAACTTTTAAAGATAATCCTTCAAAAAATGATGTTGTTACAGGTAATGGAACCTTGGCAGTAACTAAAGGTAATTATTTATATTTTGCTAATGGTTTTGTTGGGTATGAAAGTGTTACTGAAGGTTTAAATGGAAATACTGAATATGCTTCTTTATATCGTGTTAAATTAGATGAAAACGGTCGTGTTGTTAACAATGATGTTCAATACGATGAAGATGGTAATGAAATTTTTGATGAAACACAGGGCATAAAAAATGTTGATATACTTTGCAAAAAAATTGTAGGTTTTGAAAATTTAGGCTTATTTATTTTTGGTGATTATATTTATTTTGCAACTCCTAATGACCAGAAAAGTGTTGTTGATGGTGTTTTAACTTTAAGAACTGATTTAATTGATATTTGCAGAACAAAAATTGATAGAAGTAGTGGAGTTGAAAAAATTTATACAACAGAAAATGAAGCATCATCATGTTCTTATACAATGGTTGAAGATGACGGAGAGGTTAGCTTAATTGTTTATGATGGTCAAAAGCTTGTTGTTAAAAAAATAATTAATGAAAAAATTCAAGGGCAAACAGTTGTTGCAGAAAATGTTACTAGTTGTGCTTTGCCTAAATATGAAAATAGTAGTGTGTCATTAACTAATTTGGATAAAGATATTTATTATACAAGAAATATTGATACAAATTTAGATTCTGAAAAAGGCCTTACAGCTGGAAATGTTTTGATGAAGTTCAACATAAAAACATTGAAGACAAGCATTGTTCGTGCAGATGGTAAAACAAGTTTTGTAGTAAAACAAACAAATGGAAAATATTTATTTGTTGAAGAAACATACACTGAAAATGGTTATACTTGCTCATCTTATATTTATGCATTTGAAAATCCTGAAACTGATAGTGTTCGAGGAACAAAAATAACATCTAAATCTTATACTTCATTCATTGGTGTAAATCCTGATTTGAATTTGGGTGTTTTAGCTTCTGACGGTAGCAATTTATACTATATCGGAGTAGATAAAACAATGTTTACAGTTTATTCTGGTTCTGTTACTTTGCTAAAAGTTGTTGGAAGTGATGTGTATTTTATAGCAGATTCAAACATTTATAAAATAAGTTATAAAAGTGCTGGTCAAACTGAAACAAATTATACGGCAAGTTCTAGTCCTTATGCTGAAAACTCAAAATATGTTTGTATAAACGGTGATAAAATATATTATTTAAAAACTTATACAAATGCCAACAGTGAAACAAGTTATTATTTGCATATGATAGATGTTGATTATTTTGACGAAGATGGAATTATGTATGATAATTTTGTTGGTGTTTTGATGGAGAAAGACTATTTGACTGAAGAAACTGAATAATTGAATTAAAAGGGGTTTTTACCCCTTTTTTTATTTTGTTTACGATTAAAATTGTTTTTTTTGCTTATGCTATATTTGTCAAATTTTAGAATAATTTGTTTGACATAAAATTTTATAATTATTATACTTATTTTTAGGCGAGAAATTATTTTAAAGACGAGGTGCTTATGAAAAAAATTCAGGTTTTATTGTTGCCTTGTTTTTTGTTTATTGTTTGTTTGTTTTTTGGTTGTAATAATGTTGGTGATATAACTGAAACAGATAATCAAATTTATCCAACTTCGTGTAAATTTTCTGATAATTCGTTGGTAGAATTATCAACAAACGATAAGAATAAAACTGCAGTTGTAAAACTTGAAATAGTAGGGGATTCTATTACTGTACAACCAACTATTTCTTATAATGAAAATATAATTTCGTATAATATTGAAACTGGTGAAATTGTTGCTAAACAAGTAGGTACAACTAATATAGTTGCGCTTTATCAGACATCAAAAAACAACATAAGGCAGGCAATTTTACCTGTTTCTGTTACTGAAACAAATTTTGCTCATAGCATTTATGTTGAAGATTCTTATAGTTTTAAATTAACAACTCCTGCTGTTTCTGCAAAAATTAATCCAATTGTTTATACTAGTGAATTAAATGATTTGGGATATAGTTTGGGTTTAACATTTGAAAGTTTAACACCAGAAATCTTTACGGTTGATAATGAAGGGTTTGTTTTACCTTGTAGTTTAGGAACAGGTTTGTTAAAAATAACTGCTATAAGTGGTTATAATGAAGTTACTGATACTTACACATATATGAGTGTAACAACATCAATAGTGGTTGAAGCACCAGTTTCAGTTTTTGAACTTTCTGTTGTTGATAAAAATTTGAATCCAATACAATATGATATTACAGATGATAATATGCTAGTTTATAATTTATATTATGGAAAAAAATTTGGAGAAACAACTGAAAACTTTTATTATTTTAAAATTACTTGTGATAAAATTTTAAGTAAATGTGTTATTAGTAAATTTTGTGAAACATTTAATACAGTAAATACTAATTCTGTTATTCACAAAATATTACCTGGTGGTGAATCTTCTGATGGTGGAAAAATAATTTATATTCCATTCAATGTTTGTGATTCGGGTAGTGAAAATATTTATTTTGTTAATTATGATGTTGCACTAAATTATGCTAAAAATTTAAGTTCAAATATTGTTAAAGTTTGCCCTATTGCTTATATGTCAGAACTTTATGTTTCTTGTGTGTCATTTGCTGGTGATTCCAATGTTTATGAAAATCTTTATGAAGTTGAGCCTGACCCAGAAACAGGGAATTGGAAACTTTATATTTTAGGTGGAACTGACACAGATAAACTTAAAGGTCAGGAAGATGGCTATACTCAATATGTAAATTTAAAGTTTAACAATATTAATCCATATGCTTTAAATATGGTAACAGTTGAGCAGGAAAGCGGTATTTTATCTAATTATAATTTTTTAGAATATGTATTAACTATTGAAGCTAAACAAAAGGGTATAACACAAGTTCTTATAACAGCTGAAGATGAAAGTGGTTGGTATCAATTATTAAATTTTGAAGTTGTGTATTTAAGTCCAAAAAGTTATAATTTTGCAAGTTTTTCAAATAATCAAATAGATTTGGTGTGCGATGTTGATGGTATGTCAAGTGTAAATCTTAATTTAGTAAGTTATGCGCCTAGTTATTCTTATATAGATTTAAAAATAACAGTTAACACCATTTCAGGTGATACTCCTGTTATTGTTGACGATACCTTAATATTAGCAAATACTGTTGGAACTTGCCTTGTAACTGTAAGTTTAGCAGAGGGAGAAATTTATAAACAGTATACAGTAACAGTTTATGGTAAGCCAAATAATATTAAAGTTATATCACAAAATAGTATTGAAATTCAAAAAGGTGGTACTAGTTGTGTTATATTTGAATTGCAAGATGAAAATGGTAATCTTGTTCCTTGCTTGGAATTTGATATAAAAGTATATAATGAAAATAATGAATTAGTAGATGAAAAGCAAGTTTATTGTGAAATGCTTAATGGGATTTTAGTAGTTCAAGTTTACGAACAAGGTATTTATAATTTAAAAATTTCAACAACAATAGGACAAATTATATCTGTTAATATTCCAATAGTTTGTTATTAATAAATGTTGTAAATAAAAAAAGGGAGAAAAAAGATGAACAAAGATATACTTATGGGGGCAATAACTACAATAGCGTATAGTATATGTTTTGTATTATTAGCTTCTTGTATTGCTGTATTTGTTCAATATTTAATAACTGGTTTTAAAAATCCAGAAGTTGCTGTTGAGGGGCTGCAGTTTAATGAAAGTACTTTAACAATAACAGATAGTAATATTAATGATGCTAGTTTAATAGTTAAAGCAAGTAATGTTTTAACAGAAGAACAATTAGCAAACGAAACAGAAATTGCATCAATGGAAGTAAAACTTAAAATTTCAGATGGAAATGTTATTAAGTTTGTTGATGGGGAAAATTATGTTACTGAAATTATAGCTAAATTAGACGAAGAAGTAAAAATAGCTGTTATGTATAATGAAGAAGATGGTTTTCCCGTTGGAGGAACTGCAAAAATTTCTGCATATAGCACTAATGGAACATTTATGGCTAAAGATATGACAGTAAATGTTGATGTTCCAATTGAAAGTATTAGCAAAGTTATTATTTATAATCCGGTAAGTAATGAAGATGTAACAGATAAGGTAGAAGCAGAGGAAATTAAGTTTATAAAAGGTGATATTTTGCAATTTTCTGTTGAAACCTATCCAGCTAGAGCAAAAAAACCATATTTAACTGCTGAAGAAAAAATTGCTATTTTCCCTAATAATACTTTAGTTCCAGGAACTGTTACCTTAGAAGAAAATGGTTTATTAACTGTTGTTGGAGATGATAGTAACACAACTGGTAAAATTAATTTAGAAGTAAAAATATTAAAAAGTTATGGTTTAGATGAATCACTTGAATCAAGTTACATAACAGCAGATTTTTCAATTGTAACGGCACCAGCAACATTAGATGAAATACAAATTAATAATGAAAATTATGATGCTGAAGATGAGAAATTGGAACTTTGGGTTGGAGAAAAAGAAACAATATGGTTATCGGCGCGTGATACAGGAAATGAAAATATTATTAATCTTGACATATTTTTAAAGCCAGAATATTATACAGTTGGTAATGACCCATTTTATATAAATTTAACAAACTTAAATTTAACTGCGTTAATTACTAGAGATGATGATAGAAGTACAAGTTTGCCATTAATTGAAATATCAGATGAGTTAGGTGATGACATTGAAAATGGCGCTGATGGTAAAGATAAAAATAAAATTTGGGAAATAAAAGTTAATCGTCAACTTGAATCAGGTGAAACATTACAACTACAATTTAGTTTAGAAAATCAAACAATAACTAAGGTAATGCAGGTTACTATAAATGAATCAATTCCTGAAAATAGTGCAATTACGGTTTCAGATGTTAGTTTGGAAATTGTTAAAAAAACAAATGAATTAAATGTTGAATATTTAGATACTCAAAGTATGACCAACTTGGTTTATGAAAAAGATTTAACAAATTTTGTAAGTTATACTACGGTTGTTGATAAACCATTAACATATTCAAAGTTTGTTTATTTTGTAAGTGGTGAAAGCACCAGTTGGGTTAATAAAACTGGTAGTAAAATCGTTAATGTATCTGAAACTGGTCAAATAAAATATGGTGATACTAATCCTACATATAGTACAAGAATTCAAGCGCTTGGAAGTGGAATTGTGTATGTTTATGCTTATCTTGTTTTAACAAATGAAAACGGAGATGCTATTGATTGTAACTATGAAGTAATCAAGGAACAAGAAGGTGGTGAAGAAAATGCTGGGCTGGTTTCGATTGATAAAATAAGAGAAGATAGAAATTATACAGAAAACGCACACAACTATGTTTATGTTGCTCAAAGTCAGTTAGCTTTTGAAGTTAGTGTAAGAGAAAAATTAACAGAATTAACATATTTTACCTTAGATGCCGATAATAATGAGGTTATGGTTGGTCAATCAATGGAAATGGCTACAGGTACTTTGAATAAAAAAACTGTTTACGCAAAAGCAAATTCTATGTATGCCTTAGTGGATAATTGGCAAAGTTTTGAACTTGATTATAATATAGAAGTGTTTACTATTACTTTTGATAAAAACAAGGATATGCTTGAGCCAACAGCAAATAATGATGGCGTTTGGACAAGTAACAGACTTCCTCTTGTTATTTTGGCTCAATCAGGAAGCGCTACCGAATCAGGAAAACCTGAGACTGTTGTATTGGAATTGGGAGAGGTAAAATATTCATTTGGTGTAAATACTGTGGAAGTTGATATTGAACAAATTAATATTACAACTGAAAATTATAATTTTTTCAATGATGATAATGGAATTTTATCAATTAATTTAATTGGTCAAGTTGAATACATTACATTGCAAGATAATAATAACTCAAATGTTATAGGTGTAAGTTGGTATGATGCTGAAAAAGTAGATGGCGAAACAAAAACTCCATTTTCAGTATTACCAACTGCAACATATTCAGTAAGTGAAGAAAATGTTGAAAAAGGTTATTTAAATCCAAGTTTCCCATCATCTGCGGTTACAGCTTCTGTTGTTTCAGATGAAGTTATGCAATCTTATATAAATGGTACTTTAAGTTGGGATGATTTATCTAATTTTTTACCTTTTGGTCAAGATAATGATTATGTTGAAGCTAATAGTGATAAAGATGGTAATAATTATCTTTACATTAAAAATATGGATATTCCAAACAATAGTTCAATTTATGTATTCTATCAGTCAACTCAAAATATTGCAGAAAATGTTATAACTTACTTTAAAGTAAATTTAACTCCTCCTGTTATGACAATTATTGGTTGTACGCCTAAAACCGAAACTTCACCAGATGCATATATGTATGAAAGAAAAATAACTGGCTCAAGTTTAGAAGCTCCAACATATCCTACAGAATCACAAACAGAAATGCCTGGTGGAACTACCTCTAATGTTTATTTCTTGTTTGGAAGTAGTTATAGTAGTAATGTAGCATATGGAAATGATGGTTTAAGAATAAATATAGTTGATAGACAGAATAGTGGTAGTGGTACAGTTAACCAAAACATCCAATATACAATTAGAATGAAAAACTTAGAAAATTATAATTTAGCAGATTATTTTACAGTGGAAGGCAATGGATTTAGATTGAAAGAAGGAAAAACTGCTTTTTATAATAAACCTAGTGGTGTAGAAAATGTTGATTATATTCGTTTGAAAAACATATATGTTATAGCAACTGCTCAAATAGTTATGTGTTATATCTCTGATAATAAAAGAACAGATACATATTATTATACTGTTGAACGAGAATTAAGAATTTTATGGGGTGACCCAAATGAATCTAATGGTTATTATATAGCATAATATATCTATATTAAACGCTTAATGTGAATTTTAATAAAAGATAGTGAAATATTATAAGCACTATCTTTTTTATTCAATTTGAAAGTATATAGTTTTATGTTTTTTGAAATTATTATAATATAAATATCTTTAAGTTTTATTTTTTCTTACAAGTTTATTTAATAGACAAATTATGGATAAAATGTTAAAATGTTTTTAAAAAGTGAAAGGAGCTATATGTCTAAGCAAGATATTAAAGACAAAAAAGATGCAAATACAAAAAAACAGGAAGCTAAACTATTAAAAAAGCAACTTAAAATAGAGGCTAAAACTCGCGAGAAAGAAATTGCTGCTATTAAGCAAATTGAAAATAGAGCCCTGCGTGAAAATTGGTATAAACTTGATAATGCTGCTTTGATTTATCCTGCAATTAAGTCATCTGATTGGAATTCTGTTTTTCGTTTTAGTGCAGAATTTAAAGAGAATATTATTGTTGAAAAATTGCAAAAAGCTTTTGATTTAACATTGAAAAGATTTCCTATTTTTAATGTTTGTTTGCGTAATGGTTTGTTTTGGCATTATTTTCAACCTTGTGTTTCTAAAAATTTAGTAGAAGAAGAAAAAGCGTATCCTTGTAGACCTTTTGATATTAATTCTAGAAAAGCGTTATGTAGAGTTTTATATTACAATAAAAAAATTAGTTTTGAATCCTTTCATTCTTTAACAGATGGATATGGTGCATCAAAATTTTTTAATACAATGTTAGTTTGTTATTCTGAATTGTGTGGTAATAAAATTCCTATAAATCAAAAAAATCAATTAAATTTAAATGTATATGATTTATTTAAGGAAGAAGAAGAGGGAGAAGATGCTTTTAGAAGATTTGCAAGCAGAGATAAAACAGGTTCAAGGAAAGAACATAAAGCATACGCAGTTGTTGGTAATCTTGAAGCTCCACATATATTAAAAATAATAAAAGGTGTAGCTAGTGTTAGTAAAGTTAAAGAAGTTGCAAAAAGTTTTAATGCAACAGTTAATGAGTTTTTGTCTGCTGTTTATATAAATAGCATACTTATGCAGAAAAAGCGTTCTCGAGTTAATAAAAATCCGGTAAAACTTTCCGTTCCAGTTAATTTGCGTAAAAGATTTACATCAGAAACTGTAAGAAATTTTTCAGCTTATTATAATTTAGAGTTGCCTGTTGATATGGAAAATATAACATTTGTTGATTTGATTAATTTAGTAAAACAACAAAAATCTGAATTTGATGATGAGTTTTTATTGAAATTTTTAAGCTCTAATGTTAAAAGTGAAAGAAATTTCTTTGTTAGAATTTTACCTTTAGTATTGAAAGATTTTATGTTAAAAATAATTTATAAATTTGTTGGTGAAAATTTATTTACAAGTACATTAACAAATTTAGGTGTAGTTTCTCTTCCAGAGGCTTTAAGTAAAAATTTAAGTTCTTACTATGTGTGTTTAGGTGCTACAAAATTAAATAAGTTTAATTTGGCAGTTATAAGCCATGACGATACAATGGAATTATGTTTTTCATCTAGACTTAAAAGCACACAGATAATGCAAGATTTTTTTTCAAAGCTTGTTGACTTTGGTATTGATATAACTGTGGAAACTAATATGTAAAAGGAAATTAAAATGTTTTGTGAAAATTGTAAAGTAAAAGTTAAACATAGTAAAAATTGTCCATTGTGTGGGAAAAATATTTCTGAAAATGAAAATATAACAAATGAATCTTTTCCTGTTTATAATATTGTTCCAGATAAAGTTGAACCAGTATGTTCTGTTCTTACAAAACTTTTAATTTGGTCAACAATACTATGTATTATTGTTGATTTATTTATATTTCATACAATAAATATTTCGCTTTATATTTTATGTAGTGCAATTTGTGTGTATTTTGTTATTTTAAGAAATATTAAACTAAGGGCGTCGTTTGCAAAAATTATTACATCAATTGTATTTTTTGTTCCACTTTTAATATTATTTTTAGAATTAAAAACACAAAGTTGGGGTTGGGGGATTTGTTTATCTGTTCCGTTTTTATGGTTAGGATTGTTGTTATGTAGTATTATTTTGATGATAGCACATGGTTGGGTTGATTTTGATATGTTTAGACCTATTTTATTAATATCTATACTTTCAACAATTTCGTTAATATTTTTAATGTGTTTTAATCAATTAACTTGGCCAACATTGGTAACATTTTTATCATCTTGGAGTTCAGTTTGTTTAATGTTTATGTTTAGATTTAAAAGAACAGTTCGTTCATTAAAAAAAGATTTAAGAGTGTAAAAAAGAGGGGTTGTATATGGTAGAAATAAAAAAATCAAAACTTTTAAATAGTGATATAAGAAAAAAAATTAACAGTTTTAAAAAACCTGTTTTAAAGATTGCTGTTACACATAAGTTTACAAAAAAATTAGATGAATTTGATGATGTTTCTTTCAATTTTTCAGACTTTTCAAAATTGGATTATGATTCACAAACTAAATTGTTTAATGCAATAAAAGAAACATTTGCAAATTTAAAAGAAAATGCAGGAGTTGCAAATAATAATACTTATGAAATTCTTTTTTATAATTCTTTTACTGAAGTTTTAGAGTTAGCTGTTGCTGGTAATGTTGCCGCTATGGATTATTTGTGTTTTTTATATAAACGAGGTGTTGAACACTTTTTACCTATAAATATGGTTATGGCTCATGAGTGGGGTATGTTAGCTGTTGCTAATGGTAGTAAACTAGCAGTTGATAGAATGCGTTTGTTTTTAGAACCAGTTTTTGAATATGTTGTTGAAGCAGATGTTGTAGATAAAATGATAGAGAAAAATAACATTCCAGAGGGTGAAGGAGCGTATTTTGTTGCGATGAATTTTGCAGAAATGTATATAAATCAAGCTGGAATAAGTTTGCTTGCTATGACAAAGAAAAATCCTTTAGATGATAGCATAAATTTTCAAGTATATTTACGAGAAGCTGAAAAGAAAAGGGAGGAAGTTTTACCTCAGTTGTTAAGATATTTGGTATAATTAAATTTTAATGTTTATTAAATTATTATTTATTATAAGTTAAAGTTAAGTTTAACAAAAAGTTTAAATAAATCAGTTGAATTTTAAGTGGTACAATTCAATTGATTTTTTATTTTTAATTAACAAATTTTTGTTAAAAAATAATGTTATATTTAATGAATATTTTTATTAATTTTTCACATTATATTTTTATAAAATTATGGAGAAAAAATGAATAAAAATAATTTAGAAAATTGTTTTGGAATTGTAAGAAGAGTTGATGAGCTGGGAAGGGTTGTTATTCCAAAGCAAATTAGAAATAGTTTAGAAATTTTTGCAGGTAATGAGATTGAGTTTTTGAAAAATAGCAGTGGAGAAATTGTTTTAAAAAAGTTTCAAAATTTAGAAAGTATTAAACAAATTTTATGTGAAATTTTAAATTGTTTTGATAATGAAAATAATTTATTATTTTTATTTGATACACAAAAATTATTATCTGTTTCTAAAAGTAAATATAATAAATATTTATATCAAAAAGTTAATTTTAAACTAAATAAAATATTAAATTTTACTAAGCTTACAAATGAAAACATAATTGATTTATTTAATGAAAAATTTAAATCAAATGGTTTTGTTTTTCAATTTATAATTCCATTAAAAATATTTGGAGATTTGTGTGGCTATTTAATAGTTTTTGAAAAAAATGATAATGAACACATGTATTTACCTCTTGCTAAAATTGTTGAGTTATATTTGCGTTAGAATAATTGCAAAAAAAATAAATAAAAAACATAAAAAACATAATTTTTTATTGTTTTTTATGTTTAAATGCATTTTTTAAGTATTATATATATCAAATTTATTCACTTTCTGATGATAATTTAACAAGTTTATTGTAAAGAATTTCACTATCAGATTTTGATTTTTCTAACATTTTTTGAGCTTCATCTGGGTTTGCTTTGTAAAGATTTGCAAATCTTCTTTCTTTCTTTACAAATTCAATGTAATCACCAGTTGGCTTAGGGCTGTCTAATATTAATTTTTTTGTTTCTGGGTTGTAGCGGAATAAATGCCAATATCCACACTGAACTGCTTCACGCATAACTTTCATACTTTGTGACATATCTGTGCCTTGATTTATACAAGTTGAGTAGGCAATTATAATTGATGGTCCGTTGTGTGCTACTGCTTCATTTATTGCTTGTACACTTTGGTTCATATTTGCACCTAAAGCAATTTGAGCAACATAACAATTTGAATAATTTAATGCTATCATTGCTAAAGATTTTTTACTTGTAGTTTTTCCTTTTTCTGCAAATTTTGCAACAGCACCAAGTGGTGTAGCTTTTGAAGATTGACCACCAGTATTACTATAAACCTGAGTATCAAGTACAAGAATGTTTATATTTTCATTACTTGCCAAAATGTGGTCTAAACCACCATAACCTATGTCATATGCCCAGCCATCTCCACCAATAGCCCAAATTGTTTTTTGTTCAAAAAATTCTTGCAAATCTAATAATTTTTCTATTATTTTTTTATTATCTTTAGTTGCAGATTTTTTCTCAGATAAAAGTGCATTTAATAACTCTTTTGAGGTTTGTTTATTTTTATCAAAATTGTTAATTGAATCTAACCAGTTTTGAAGTTCGTTTTTGCAATTTAGATTGTTAGTAATTGCTTCTTGTGCAAGTTGTTTTACTTGTTCTAATTTTGTATTTGCAGAAATTTGCATACCAAAACCAAACTCGGCATTGTCTTCAAATAAACTGTTAGCCCACGCTGGCCCACGGCCTTCTTTATCTTTTGTGTAAGGACAGGTAGGGTATGAACCACCATAAATACTAGAACAACCGGTAGCATTTGCAATTACCATATTAGTTCCATACATTTGTGTTAATAATTTTATATAAGGTGTTTCTCCGCAACCTGCACAAGCACCAGAGAATTGAAAATGACAATGTGCAAACTGGCTACCTTTTAATGTGTTTTTTGCAAAAATTGAATTTGTATTTTCAATTTTTGAAGCAAATTTATAATTTTCAACCTGTTCGTTAATTTGTTTTTCTGCATCAGTCATTTCAAGTGCTTTTTTAATTGCTGGACAAATATTAACACAACTTCCACAACCAGTACAGTCAAGAGGACTGATTTGTATTCTAAATTTTTTTCCATTTTCAGCAAGGGCAGGAATAGTTTTGAAATCAACTGGTGTTTCTGTTCCGTTTTCAAGTAACACAGCTTTTATTGCACCATGAGGACATACGACACTACACATATTACATTGAATGCAATTTTCACTTATCCAACAAGGTACAGATGTTGCAATTCCGCGTTTTTCAAACTTTGTAGTATCGGTTGGTATTCTTCCATCAGCAGTAAATGCACTACAAGGTAAATTGTTTCCTTTTCTTTCATTTATTGGTTTAATAATCTTATTATTAAAGCTTGAAGTTTCATCAGTGTATTGAGTATTTAAATTATTTTTTGGCTTTGACCAATTTATAGGAATTTTTACTTCTATAATTCCTAGTTCACCTTCATCAATTGCTTGATAATTTTTTTGAACAACCTCATCACCGGCTTTTGAATAAGATTTTTTTGCCATTTCTTTCATATGTTGTTTTGCTTCTTCAAAAGGAATAATATTTGCAAGTTTGAAGAAAGCGCTTTGCATAATTGTATTTATTCTGCCTTTTAAACCAATTTTTTCTGCAATTTTATTTGCATCTATTATATAAAATTTAATTTTCTTTTCAAAAAGTTGTTTTTTCATTAAAGCTGGCAATTTTTCTTCTAACTCATCTATTGACCAGTCACAATTTAAAAGGAAAGTACCTTTGTTTTTAATTGATGATAAAATATCATATTTAGAAATGTATCTTTGATTATGACAAGCAATAAAGTTGGCTTTTTCTACTGAATAAGGCGCTTTTATTTGTTTTTTACCAAATCTTAAATGTGATACGGTTACACTTCCACTTTTTTTACTATCATATTCAAAATATCCTTGTGCGTATAGTGGGGTATTTTCTCCGATTATTTTTATACTGTTTTTATTAGCACTTACTGTTCCATCACTTCCAAGCCCATAAAATAAACATTGTGTTCCATCATATTCTATGTCGTAATCAATTACTTCTAACGATGTATTTGTTATGTCGTCATTAATACCTACGGTAAAATGGTTTTTTCCTGTTTTTTTCATATTTTTGAAAACTGCTTTAACCATAGAAGGTGTGAAGTCTTTACTTCCTAATCCGTATCTGCCGCCTAAAATTTTTACACTTGTTATTCCTTGTTCTGTCAAACTAGAAACAACATCTAAGTATAAAGGTTCGCCGACACTACCACTTTCTTTAGTTCTATCAAGAACGGTGATAAATTCGGCTGTTTTAGGTAACACTTTTACAAATTCTTTTGAATAAAAAGGTCGATAAAGTCTTACTTTTATTAATCCAACTTTTTCACCTTTTTTAATAAGATGGTCAATAGTATCTTCAATTGTATCACAACTACTTCCCATAGATACTATAATTTTGGTTGCTTCTTCGTGTCCATAATATTCAAATGGTGAATATTTTCTGCCAGTTAATTTTGCAAACTTTTCAAATGCTTCATTAACATATTGTAAACAATTTTGATAATATATGTTGCTTGCTTCACGGTTTTGAAAAAATACATCTGGATTTTGCGCAGTGCCTTGTTGTACTGGATTTTTAGGTGATAAAGCTCGTTCTCGAAATTGTTTTATTGCTTTCTGATTTATTAAGCTTGAAATTTCATTTGTTTCCAAAACTTCAATTTTTGCAATTTCGTGTGAAGTTCTAAAACCATCAAAAAAATGTAAAAACGGAACTCGTGAATTAAGTGTTGACATCATTGCTATTGTGGTAAAATCGTGTGCTTCTTGAACATTGTTTGAACAAATCATTGCAAATCCCGTTTGCCTACAAGCCATCACATCACTGTGGTCACCAAATATTGAAAGAGCGTGTGTTGCTAATGCTCGTGCAGAAACATTAAAAACACAAGGCAAAAGTTCGCCTGCAATTTTATACATATTTGGAATCATTAAAAGTAAACCTTGGCTTGCGGTAAATGTGGTTGTTAAACTTCCTTCAACCAAGGAACCGTGAACAGCACCAGCTGCACCAGCTTCACTTTGCATTTCAACAACTTTTAGTGTGTTACCAAATATGTTTTGTTTACCTTTTGCACACCATTCATCGCAAGCTTCAGCCATTGGTGAACTTGGTGTAATTGGATAAATTATTGCAACTTCGTTGGTTGCATAGGCACTTAAAGCGGCTGCCGTGTTACCATCAATTGTCATTTTTTTCAAAATAAATACCCCTTTTTATAATTTAACTATAATTATACTTTTGCTTTTAAACTAAGTCAAACAAAACCTTGCTAAAAAACATTTTAATTGTTATAATAAACAAATAATTGATAAAAGGTTAATTTATGAAGCGTATAAAAATAGATGTTCAATATAAAGGAACCAATTACTCTGGTTGGCAAATTCAACCTAATAAACAAACTATTCAGGGTGAATTACAAGAAGCAATTTTTAAAGCTTTGAATGAAAAAGTTGAGGTTGTTGGAAGTGGCAGAACAGATGCGGGAGTTCATGCGTTAAAGCAAGTTGCACATTTTGACACTGAAACAAAATTTAAACCAGATAAATTATGGGCAATAATTAACAAATTTTTACCCGAAGATATAAAAGTTTTAGCAAGCTGTGAGGTTAGCAGTGATTTCCATGCTAGATTTAATAGTAAAAGAAAAACTTATATTTATAACTTTTACACAAGTTTGGTAGATTTGCCATTGTTAAAAGAAACTTTCGCAAGAATAAGAACTGATTTTAATTTTGAATTAGCAAAAAAAGCTTGTTCAGCTTTTTTAGGAGAACATGATTTTGCCGCGTTCTGTAGTTCAAAAACCAATGTTGAAAGCACTGTTCGTACAATTTATAATTTAGAACTTAAAGCTTGTGGTTCAAATAGTTATTGTTTATCTGTGTGTGGTAATGGATTTTTGTATAATATGGTACGAATAATAGCTGGTACAATTATTGATGTTGGTTTGGGTTTTATAAATCCTAATGATGTTCCTGATATTATAAAAAGTAAAAACAGAAGCAAGGCAGGAAAAACTGCTAGCGCTTGTGGTTTGTGTCTTAAGGAAGTTGAATATAACGATTTATAATTTTTTATTAATATTTTTTAAATTTAAACATTTTTTATTCAGCAAAAATAAAAATACTCTTGACAAAATATATTGTTTGTTATAAAATTAACAAGTCAATTAACTTTGGAGAATTAGCCCCTCATCAAAGCAAAATTGCAATAAATTTTTTTATAAAAAGGAAAATAGATATGAAAACATTTATGCCAAAACAGCAAGATGTTAAAAGAGAATGGTGGGTTGTTGATGCAACTGATATTCCATTAGGTCGTCTTGCTAGTCAAGTTGCTGCAATTTTGAGAGGTAAAAACAAACCAACTTACACTCCACACGCTGATATGGGTGACAATGTTATTGTTATTAACTGTGACAAAGTTGCATTAACAGGTGACAAGTTAAACCAAAAATTTTACAAATACCACACCCTTTATCCAGGTGGAGACCGTGCTATCCAATATAAAAAACTTATGGCAGAAAAAAGTGATTTTGTTGTTGAACACGCTGTAAAAGGTATGTTACCTAAAAACACTTTAGGTAGACATATGCTTAAAAAACTTCGCACTTATAAGGGGGCGGAGCATCAACACGAAGCTCAATCACCAAAAGTTTTAAAAATTAAAGGAGGGAAATAATTATGGCTGCTACTAAAAAATCTACTAAAGCTGTTACTCAAAAACCAGAAACTGGTCGTCGTAAATCCTCCGTTGCACGCGTTCGTCTTGTTGCAGGTAATGGTAAGATAACAATCAATGGCCGTGATATTGAACAATACTTTGGTTTGGGAACCTTAAAACAAATTGTTCGTCAACCACTTGAGTTAACAAACAGTTTAGATAAATATGATGTTTTTGTTAATGTATATGGTGGTGGTCTTTCTGGTCAAGCTGGTGCAATTCGTCATGGTATTGCTAGACACATTGTTGCACTTGATGAAAATCAAAAAGCAGTTTTAAAAACTGCAGGTTTGCTTACTCGCGACCCAAGAATGAAAGAACGCAAAAAATATGGTTTACACAAGGCTAGAAAAGCTGTTCAATTTAATAAGCGTTAATTTAAAAAACTTGCAAATGCAAGTTTTTATTTTTTTTGTTTAAGTTTTATTTGTCAAATATTTATTTTTATTTTATAATCAAATTGTATACATTCTCAAAAGGGGTATTGTGATGCAAACAGATTATGATTTGATTATTATTGGAAGTGGACCAGCTGGAATGACTGCTGGTATTTATGCTAAACGAGCTGGTATAAACACTTTAATTATAGAAAAAGGTGCAGTTGGTGGGCAAGTTACTTTAACTCAAGATATTGAAAATTATCCAGGAATGGAAAATATAAATGGTTTTGAGCTTTCACAGAAAATGTTTGAACAAGTTACTTCATTAGCTGTTGATGTTGTTTTTGATGAGGTTATTGATGTTGATTTTAGTGGAGAAAAGAAAAAAATAGTTGCAGGTGGTGTAACATACACCTGTTATGCTGTCATATTAAGTATGGGTGCATACTCTCGTGGGCTTGGATTAGATAATGAGTTTGAATATGTTGGGGGTGGTGTTAGTTATTGCGCTGTATGTGATGGTAACTTTTTTAAGAATAAAACCGTTGCAGTTGTAGGTGGTGGAAATACTGCACTAGAAGATGTTATATATTTATCCAACTTGGCTAATAAGATTTATCATATACATCGTAGAAACGAATTTAGAGCAGATGAGGCAGTTTTAAAAGATTATAATAAAATTATGCAGGATAAACCAGGAAAGATTGAGCAAGTTTTACAATATAAAATAGACCAATTAAAGGGCAAACCTAAACTTCAATCACTAATTTTAAAAAATGTTGTAGATGGTACTAAAAAAGAAATAAATGTTGATGGATTATTTGTTGCAATTGGGCGTGTTCCACAAACTGAGTTTTTAAATGGAGTGGTTGAATTATCTAATGGTTATATAAAAGTAGATGATAAAATGCAAACAAACATTAAGGGAGTGTTTGCAGCGGGTGATATTGTTGAAAAAAATTTGCGTCAAATTGTAACTGCAACAAGTGATGGGGCTATAGCTGCAACAAATGCAAGTTTATATATCAAACAAATAAAAAATAAAAATAAATAAAAAGAAGGTTTATTATGAAAAAAATTTTTGGAACAGATGGTGTTCGTGGTCTTGCAAACACTCAAATAACTTGTGAATTAGCATTTAATATAGGGAAAGCTGTTGCTATTTATGCTACAAAAAAATGTTCACAAATAAAACCAAAGATTTTGGTTGTGCGTGATACAAGAACATCAGGTGATATGCTTCAATGTGCAATTTGTGCTGGAATAACAAGTATGGGGATTGATGTTGTTACAACTGAGATTTTGCCAACACCTGCCGTGCATGTTTTAGTTAAAAAAAGATTTTCTAGTATGGGGGTTATGATAACTGCTAGTCATAATCCGCCAGAATATAACGGAATAAAAATTATTAATGAATTGGGGTTAAAATTAAGTGATGAAGAAGAAGCTGAAATTGAACAAATATTAGCAGATATTTCTAATTATTTACCGTGCGACCCTTCAGATGTTGGTGTTATAACATTTAATGATGAATTACCAATGACTTTTGCTGAATATGAATTAAAGTCTTTAAGCGAAAATTTGGAAGGTATTTCAATTTGCTTGGATTGTGCTAACGGTGCAACTTATCAAATGGCTCCTTATATTTTTAAAAGAGCAGGCGCAAAAATTGATGTTATTAATGATGAAAGTGATGGTGTTAAAATAAATGTAAATTGTGGTTCAACTCATATTGAACAATTATCAGAATACATAAAGGACAAAAATTTTGATTTAGGTTTTGCTTTTGATGGCGATGGCGACAGAATGATTGCTGTGTTAGGTGATGGAACAGTGTTAGGTGGAGATGAAATGATATTTTTAACCACTTATTATTATGCTGATAAAAAAATACTTAATAATAATGTTTTTGCAACAAATATTATAACAAATTGTGGAATTGATAAAAGTTTAGAAAAATTTGGTGTAAAAGTTGAAAGAATAACTGCTGTTGGTGGTAAACCGTTACAAAAAATAATGATAGAAAAAAATATTAATCTAGCAGCTGAAGATAATGGACATATTATATTTGGAAATTACAATCATTGTTCTGATGGAATTATCTGTGGGCTTATTTTAAGTTTGATGGTAAAACAAAACTATAATTTAAAAGACATTTTAAAAAAATATATTCCATTTAAACAATGTAAAGTTGATGTTAATATAAGTGAAAGACAAAAACAAATTTATTTATCTGGTGGAATAAATGAAATTATTAATGATTTTGAACACAAATTAAAAGATGATGGTAGAATTGTTGTTAGACCAAGTGGAACAGAACCACTAATTAGAATAATGGTTGAAGGTACAGATTTTGAAACAATAGAAAAAATTGCAAATAAATTAAAAGATAGTATTTTGGCTTTATAATAAAAAAAGAGTGAAAAAACACTCTTTTTTATTATAATTTTTACATAAATTGTATTTTTTTTTGCAAAATAAATTTATGAAGATACAAACTTTTTTTGGTAGTGTTTTTATTTTATTTGTTGGAAGTGCTGTTGCAAAATTTTTGGGGGCGGTTTATAGAATACCACTTACATGGATTTTAGGTGCTGAGGGTTTGGGATTATATCAACTTGTTTTTCCAGTTTTTTCATTGTTATTAATATTATCTGCAACTGGAATGCCAGCTGCAATCAGTCAGGTTATCGCAAGTCATAATAATTCAACTCATTCAAAACAGATTTTTAAAATAAGTTTATTATTGATGTTTTTTTTAGGCATTTTAGGGTCGTTATTTTTGTTTTTATTTTCTGGAATAATTTCTAATTTACAAGGTAATGGATTGGTTGTTTATTCTTACATTGCTATAGCGCCAGCAGTGGTTTTTGTAAGTATTTTATCTGCTTTTAGGGGTTATTTTCAAGGTAGACTAAATATGATACCTACTGCTTTAAGTAATATAAGTGAACAACTATTTAAACTTATTTTTGGTCTTACATTTTCTGCTTTGTTGGTGAAAAACGGAATTCAGTTTGGTGTTATGGGTGCTATTATAGGTGTAACACTTTCTGAATTATTTACAGTTTTAATGATGTTTATATTTTATATAAATGAAAGAAAAAAATTCAAGGAACCAAAAACTGATTTTAAAATAAGTAATAAAGTTTTATTAAAAGAAATAATAAAAACTGCATTTCCGGTGGTTTTGGCTTCGGTAATTATTCCAACTTCGTTAGTAATTGATAGTTTTTTAGTTATTAATTTATTAAATTTAATTGGATTTTCAACTGAAAACAGTACTATACTTTGGGGAATACATAGCGGAATAGTAATGTCCATTATAAATTTACCTGTTGTTTTATGTGTTTGTGTGGCAACTGTATTCGTTCCAACCTTAAGTGGTTCAAAATCAATTTTAGAAAAACAAACAAAAATACAAAAAGGATTTTGGACAACAATGTATATAGTGTTTCCTTGTGTAATAGTTTTGGCTTTATTAGCTCCACAAATTTTAAGTTTTCTTTATGCCGACAGTTTGGTTTCTGATGGAGTAAACGAGTTTGAAGTTGCAACTAGATTGTTATTATATTCAAGCCCTATGGTAATTTTAATAGCAATTTTACAAACACAAACTGCTATTTTACAAGGTGATAAGCATTTAGTTATACCAGTTCTTAACTTGTTTGTTGCGGTAATAATTAAAGTTATAATTTTATTACTTGCAGTTTTATCTTTTAATATTTATGGTGTTGTGATTGCTAATTATTGTTTGTACTTAAGTGTTGTATTATTAAATTGGTGGCAAATAAAAGTAAAAGTTTTAAACAGTTTTAAATTAAAAATTTATTTACCTAAATTACTAGCTGCCTCTGTAAATTTTATTTTAGCTGTTTTAGTTTTTAAAAATTTTACAATTAATTTATCTGTTTATTTAAGTTTACCAATCATTGTTTTAGCTGGATTATTAACTTATTTAATTTCATTAATGTGTTTAAATGTTGGTAAGAACAAAGAGTTTTTAAAAAAGTTGGCACAAAAGAGTTTATAAACACTTTTTTATGAAAAACTTTAAGTATTAAAATTAAAAGGGGATTTTTATGAATAAAAAAGAATTAATAAAAGCTGTTTCAAAACAATCAAATTTAACTCAAAAGGATTGTATACAATGTTTAAATGCATTAAAATCGGTGATAACTGATACACTACAAAGAGGGGAAATTATAAGTTTGGTTGGGTTTGGTAGATTTTATACTAAAGTTAGTCAAAAGCGAGAGATTTATAATCCTGTAACCAAACAAAAACATATTGTAAAATCTCAAATTTTGCCTAAATTTAAGGCTAGCAATAGTATAAAAGTTCGTTTTTAGGCTTAAAATTGACCTAAAAAGGCTATTTTTTATAAAAAAATGTTAAAAATCGTTTGGTTAAGTTATTTTTGTATGTTATAATTAGTTTAACTTTATAAAAGGAGAAAACAAATTATGAACAAACAAGAATTCATCAGTGCTGTTTCTAAAAAAGCAGGTGTTTCAATGGCTGACGCTGGTAGAGCAGTTAATGCTATGCTTGATGTTATCCAAGAAGAATTAAAAAAAGGTGGCGAAGTTGTTTTAACAGGTTTTGGAAAATTTGAAACTCGTAAACGCGCTGCTCGTAATGGCGTTAATCCACTTACAAAACAACCTATTAAAATTGCTGCATCTAAAGTTCCTGCATTCAAAGCAGGAAAAGGCTTTAAAGATGCTATTCAATAATTGGTTTATAATATTATATTTGAAAAGAAGGGTGGTTTACCCTTCTTTTCTTGAATTTATGGTGATTTATGGAAATTGGAAATGTAAAATTAAAATCTAAATTTACACTAGCACCAATGGCTGGTTTTACTGATGTTGGTTTTAGGTCATTGTGTGCTAAATTTGGGGCTGGTTTAACAACCACAGAAATGGTTAGTTTAAAGGGGTTGTTATATAATAACGCAGATACAAAAAATCTTTTGGTTTTTGAAAATAATGAACAACCTAAAAGTGTTCAAATATTTTTGCGTGAGCCAGAGCTGGTTAAACAAGTGTTTGAAAAAGAATTTCTACAACCGTTTGATATAATAGATATTAATATGGGTTGTCCTGTTCCTAAAATTGTAAAAGAGGGTATGGGGTCAGCTTTAATGAAAGAACCCGATGTTGCTAAAAAAGTTATTGAAGCAGTTGTTAAACATTCAAAAAAACCGGTAACTGTAAAATTTAGGTCTGGATTTGATTTTAGCAATATTAATGCTGTTGATTTTGCAAAAATGTGTGAGGATTCTGGAGCAAGTGCAGTTTGTGTTCATGGTAGAACTCGTGAACAAATGTACAGTGGAAAAGCTGATTGGAATATAATAGCAGAGGTTGTAAAAGCTGTTAGTATTCCAGTTTTAGGGAACGGTGATGTTACTAATAAAATTGAAGCTGATAAAATGATTAATGAAACTGGCTGTTCAGGGGTTGCTATTGGTAGAGGAGCATTAGGTAAACCTTGGATATTTTCTGAATTGAATGGAAATGATATTAATGTAAATATTGTAGATGTAATTAAAGAACACTATAAAATATTGTGTAAATATGAAAATCATAAAATAGTTTTATTAAATATGAGGAAACATTTGGCAAGTTACATATCTAATGTTCGTGGGGCAAAGCAATTGCGTCAACAACTTACAACAAGTAATGATATAAATGAAATATTTTTTTTATTAGAAAAAGTGTTTACAAATTAGGCTATTTTTCGCCTTTTTAGTTGCTTGTTTTTCATATTTTTAGTATCATAATTATTGAACTTTTGTTTTTTGAGGTGTTGATGAATGTTATTTATAATATAATTGCGACATTGGCTGGTTTGGGAGTTTTAATTTTTGGAATTAAAACAATGAATAAAGCGCTTGAAAATCTTATGGGAATGAAATTTAAAAGTGCATTAAGTAATGTTTCAAGAAATAATTTTAAAAGTTATGGTGTCGGTCTTGGTTTAACAATGGTTGCTCAAACTTCTTTGTTGACAAGCTCTATGGTTGTTGGGCTTATTAATACGGGAACTATTGGTTTATCTCAAAGTATGGCTTTAATTTTAGGTGCTATAACGGGTTCTTCGTTTTTTCATATAATAATGGCGTTTCAAAGTATAAATCTTGTAAGTATTTTTTCAATATTTGCATTTATTGGTGTTATGATTTTATTTTTTGTAAAAAACACTAAAATGACTAATATTAGTTTGGTTATTATTGGATTTGGTTTGTTGTGTTTAGGGCTTTCATTAATAAGTTCTAATACTAGTGAAATTACTTCAATTGAAGGTGTTTCAAATTTTATTAGTAATTTAACAAATCCATTATTATTGATTTTGTGTGGTTTTATTTTGGCATTGCTAATGCACAGTTCAACTCCTGTTGTTGCTCTTGCTATTGCACTGTGTGGAACAGGTGGAGAAATTGGACCGATGAGCATTACATCTGGATGTTTGTTGGTTTTAGGTGCTTTTGTAGGTACTGCAATAGTTCATATGTATATTAATGGTTTTGGCGATACTACCGATAGTAAAAGGCTATTAACATATGATGTTTTAGTTAGATTTATGGGCGCATTAATTATGGGATTATTGCTTTTAACAGGGTGGCAAAATTGGTTGTATAGTTTTTGTTTTAATGATTCAAGTATTGCTTTAGTTGTGTTTGGGATTTGTGTTGGATTGATTTCTGTTATAATAGCACTTCCCACTATTCCTGTTGCTGAAAAATTTATGAGATTGATAGTTAAAAATAAAAAGAAAACAGCAAGCGAATTAGATGTGTTTAGCATTGATGAGCATACTATAAAAATTCCTGTTATTGCACAATCAAGTGTTATGCTTGGAATATCTAAAATTTTAGAAATGGAAGTTGATTTATCTAAAAATTTGTGCAGATATATGTTTGAAAAAGATATAGATGATAAAGGTTTTAAAAATAAATTTAAAACACTTGAAAGGGCAATAAAACTTACAACTAACAATATTATTAGAATAAGTGGTGTACAAGGACGAAACTCGGTTGAATATTGCAATAGTTTATTAGACATAACAAATGATACTAATCATATTTTAAAAGTTTGTACAAGGCTTTATGATTATGGAAAAGAAGTTAATGAAAAGCCAAGAAAATTGATTTTATCACATATTGGTGTTTTAATGCCAATAAGTATTCAAGTGAACAATTTAGGTGATAATGTTGTTAAGTATATTAATGAAAAAACAAAAAATAAAGATGAACTTTTAAAAGAAATGTTTGATATTCAAGATAAAAATACAAATCAAAACACAAAAGCAAAACATATGTTGTTTGATGAAAAAGTAAAAAAAGACAATACTATATATTTGAGCGTTCTTTATGAACTTGGGAAATTGAATACAGATTATATAAATGTTGCTATAAAAACTAATTTGATGGAGGTTTAATATGCAAAAGAAATTAATGATTACAGATTATAATATTAAAGGACAAAGAGTGTTACTTCGAGTGGATTTTAATGTTCCGCTAAACTCAAAAGGAGTTATAACAAATGATAAAAAAATAAGGGAATCATTACAAACCATTCAATATATGATGCAAGAAGGTGCAAAAATTATTATATGCTCGCATTTAGGAAGACCAGAGGGGAAAGTAGTTCCAGAATTTTCATTAAAACCATGTGCGGAAAGGTTGGCTAAATTGCTTAAAACACCAGTACTTTTATCTACTGATGTTGGCGGAGTAGATACACATAAACTTGTTCGTGGTATGAAAGATGGTGATATTGTTATGATGGAAAATCTTCGTTTTGACCCAGGTGAAGAACAAAATTCAGAAGAGTTGGCAAAAAAATTTGCTTCATTTGCAGATTTATACTGTAATGATGCATTTGGTAGTATGCACAGGGCACATACCAGTACTTCTAAAATAACTGAGTTTTTGCCAAGTTGTATAGGGTTTCTTGTTCAAAGAGAAATTGAAGTAATGGGAAGTGCGTTAGAAAATCCAAGACGACCTTTTGTTGTTATCGTTGGTGGTTCTAAAATAAAAGATAAAATAACATTATTAAACAATATGATGTCTCACGCAGACACTGTTTTAATAGGTGGCGCAATGTCTTACACATTTTTAAAAGCACAAGGCTATGATGTGGGGAAATCAATAGTTGAAGATGATAAAATTGATTTTGCACGATTATTGTTAGAAAAAGCTGAAAAATGTGGAACCGAAGTTTTGTTACCTGTTGACCATGTTGTTGCTGATGAATTTAATTTTGCTGCTGAAAGTAGAGTTGTTAGAACAGAGAAATTTGAAAAAGATGATATAGGTATGGATATAGGTCCTAAAACTATAAAAATGTTTGAGCGTGAAATTTTCCACGCACGAACAGTTTTTTGGAATGGTCCAATGGGGGTATTTGAATTTCAGCGTTTTTCTGATGGAACAAATGCAATTGCAGAAGCTATGGCAAGTTGTGGTAAAAATGTTACAACAATAATAGGGGGCGGTGACAGTGCAAGTGCTGTTGAAAGATTGGGGTTACAAGAAAGGATTACCCATGTTTCAACAGGTGGTGGTGCTTCATTAAAATTTATGGAAGGTACAACATTACCTGGTTTGGCTGCAATCTCAGATAAACATGAATAGGAGTAGTTATGAAATATTTATTTGGAAATTGGAAAATGAATCAGACAATTTCTTTAATTGATGAATTTTCAAAAAACTTTAAAAAACAAAAGTTACCCAAAGATGTGAAATTTGCTATAGCAGTTCCTTTTCCTTATGTTCAATATTTGCAAAAAAAATTAAGAAAAAACTGTGAAATTGGTGTTCAAAATGTATGTTTTGCTGAAAAAGGTGCGTATACTGGCGAAATAAGTGTTAATATGTTAAATGATTTAGGGGTTAATTTTTGTCTTGTAGGGCACAGTGAAAGAAGACAAATTTTTAAAGAAACTAATGAACAAATTAATAAAAAAATTCAATTATTGTTGTCTGCAAATATTACACCAGTTTTATGTGTTGGTGAAACATTAAAAGAATTAAAAGCAAACAAAACAGAAGAAGTTTTAAAAAATCAACTTAATCAATGTTTATTAAATTTGCAAGGTGATACAAATAAAATTGTAATTGCGTATGAGCCTGTTTGGGCAATAGGTACAGGTAAAACAGCTACTGCTAAAGATGTTCAAAAAAATATAAAATTTATTAAAAAACATTTAATTAAAATAATGGGAAATACGGGGAAATGTATAAAAGTGCTTTACGGTGGAAGTGTAAAGCCTGAAAATGCGTTTGAACTTTTAAACAATGAAACTGTTGATGGTGCATTGGTAGGTGGTGCTAGTTTAAGTGCTGAAACATTTGTTAACATAGGAAAACAATTATCAGGGGTTAATTAATATGATTAAAACAAAAAGTCCAGTTTTGGGTATTATTTTAGACGGTTTTGGTATTTCAGATATTGTTGAAGGTAATCCTGTTAAACATGCCAATATGCCATTTTATAAAAAATTGATAAAAAATTATCCAACAACTCAAATGTATGCAAGTGAAGAATTTGTAGGTTTGCCTAAGGGGCAAATGGGAAATAGTGAAGTAGGACATTTGAATTTAGGTGCTGGTACATGTGTGTATCAAGATTTAATGAGAATAAATAATTCAATAAAAGATAAAACCTTTTATAAAAATGAAGTACTTCTTGAGCAATTTAAAAGAGCTGCAAAAAATAAAACTACAGTTCATATGATTGGATTAGTGTCTGATGGTGGAGTGCACAGCAGTTTTGAACATTTAATGTGTTTGCTTGATATGGCAAAACAGAATGGAGTGCTTAGTGTTAAAGTTCATTGTATAACTGATGGAAGAGATTGTGCTGTTGATTCTGGAAAAAATTTTGTTTTATCTGTTCAAGAAAAATTGACACAGTTAAATATTGGTAATGTGGCAACTATTTGTGGTAGATTTTTTGCAATGGATAGGGAAAACCGTTGGATTAGAACAGAAAAAGCTTTTAAAGCTATTGCTAATGGTTGTGGTGAGCAGGTTTGTGAAATTGAAAGAGTTTTTGAAGTTGAGTACGATAAGAAAACAAGTGATGAATTTTTACCTCCTTATGTATTAAATGGTTATAAGGGTATAAATAAAAATGATGAAATTTTATTCTTTAATTTTAGACCAGACCGTATGAGACAAATTGTAAGTGCTTTTTCAAATAAAAATTTTTCAGAATTTAGTCGTAAGTTACCAAAAGTAAGATGTGTTTCTATGTGTCAATATGATGAAAAGTTAACAAATGTAAAAGTAGCATTTATGCCTATGCATCCAAAACAAACACTTTCAAAATATTTGTCTGAAAAAGGTTTTGAGCAATTAAAAGTTGCAGAAACAACAAAATATGCTCATGTTACATACTATTTTAATGGTGGAATTGAAAAGCCATACAAAAAAGAAAGTAGAATTTTAATTGAAAGTGAAAATGTTGATAATTTTGCTGATTATCCTCAAATGAAGGCTCCAGAAATTGCTAATGTTGTTATTGAAGCAATGACTGAAGAAAAATATGATTTTATATTAGTAAATTTTTCTAATTGTGATATGGTAGGACATACAGGAAATTATGAAGCTTGCATTAAAGCACTTGAAACCATTGATGAACAATTAGAAAAAATATGTGATACGGCTGATAAAATGGGGTATACTTGTATAATAACTGCTGACCACGGCAATATAGAAGATGAAAGACCAAAATCACAAAATTTAACAACTCACACATTAAATCCAGTTCCAGTTATAGTTACTAATCGTGGTTTTAAATTAAAAAAGGGAAAATTTGGGCTGGAAAGTTTTGCTCCTACAGTTTTAGATGTTATGGGGGTGGAGATACCAAAAGAAATGACAGGGCAAAGCTTAATTAAATAATATACAAGTTTTTTAAAACATTTTAACAAAATTTGTAAACATTTACGCATTGATATTAATTATTTGTTATTATTTGACTTTAATTTTTATAAAAGATATAATCAAATTATAAAAATATGTAAGGTGTTAGTATGTTTTTGCTTTTATGTGATTTTTTTAATACAATTATTAATACATTATTTCGTGATGTGCCACCAGCATTAAAAGCTGTTTTGATTTTAGTTTTTTTAATGCTGGCATTCTTTAGTCTTGCAAAAACATTAAAAGCAAATTCAAAACCTGAAGAAATTCCAATAAATGTTGGTTGGCTTTTACTAACAATTTTGTTCTTTGTTTTAATGATGTTATATATTTGGTTATAAAATTTCAAAAAACTTTGATTTATGTCAAGGTTTTTTATTTGTTTTATTAAAATTACTTGAAAATTTTTAGTTAATGTGTTATAATGTTTTTTACTATATATTAACTAAACAGGGGGAGACTATGAATTCTGCACTTGGTGTACTTGCATCAACCTTGCCACCATTTATTTCAACCGCAATTCCAGTGTTGCAAAAAATTTTTCTTGTTTTAATGGCAATTTATGCAATTATTATAATTGTTTTAGTTTTATGTCAACCAAGCAATAGTGGAAATGGTGTTAATGCTTTAAGTGGAGCAACTGAAACATACTATGCGCAAAACAAGGGAAGAACGAAAGAAGGTAGGCTAAAATTAGCAACCACTATATTTGGTATATTGATGGCAGTAACTACAATACTTTATTTCGTTTCGTTATACATCATTCCAATTCAAAATTAGTATTAAAGGAAGGGGGTATAAACTCCTTCCTTTAAGTTTGTGAATGTAAAATAAAAATTAGGGAAAAAATATGAGTAAAATTTTAGAATATATTGAAAATAATAATTTAAATTTTTTGCGACAACATGAAATATCAAAAGTTGTAAGCGATGCACTGGGTTTAAAAAACTCAGATGTTTTTACAGAAATAACACAACTTTTAAATGATGGTGAAATGGTTGTTGTAGGAGATGATAAAATAGCAACTAGTAAGGCTTTGAATTTAAAAAAGGGAGTATTAATAGGTAATCATCGCGGTTTTGCTTTTTGCAAAGTTTATGGAGATGAAGGTGAAGATGTTTTTATACCACATATAAAGCTTAAACACGCATTAAATAAAGATATTGTGTTAATTAAAACTGTAACAAAAGATGACAAGGTTGAGGGTGAAGTTGTAAAAGTTATTAAACGATATCAAGGTAATATAGTTGGTATTTATATGCCGATAGATGATAAAACTGGTTTTGTACATCCAGATGATTCAAGAAATTTTAATGATATCTTTGTTACTAATGCTAAAAAGTTCAATATTAAAAATGGTGATAAAGTTGTAGTTAGAATAGAAAAGTTTGACTCAAAAGGCAAAAAACCTGCTGGAATTATAGTTGAAAACTTGGGAAATGAAGGCGCAAAAGGTGTTGATATTCTATCTATAATTAGAGAGTATAATCTTTATGAAGAGTTTGATAGGGAAGTTGAAAATGAAGCTAAAAAGGTTCCACAATCAGTTGAACCAAAAGCATATGAAGGGCGAGAAGATTTTCGTGACTTACCAATAGTAACGATTGATGGTGATGATGCAAAAGATTTTGATGATGCTGTTAATGTTTGGAAAACAGAAAATGGAAATTGGGGATTAGGCGTGCATATTGCAGATGTTAGTCATTATGTTAAGCAAAACAGTGTGCTTGACCGTGAAGCTTATAAAAGAGGAACTAGTGCATATTTCCCAGAATTGGTTTTGCCAATGTTACCAGTAGAATTGAGCAATGGAATTTGTTCTCTTAATCCTGATGTTGACCGTTTAACACTTTCGGTTATTATGGAAATAAACAATGAAGGAAAAGTTGTTTCGCATCGCATATGCAACAGTGTTATAAAATCTCATGCTAGAATGACATATAACAATGTTTATAAAATTCTTCAAGGTGATGAAGAGTTATGCAATAAATACGCAGATTATGTTGAAAATTTTAAAATGATGGTTGAATTGCATGAAATTTTATGTAAAAAACGACAAAAAAGGGGTGCTTTAGATTTTGATTTACCTGAAAGTGAAATAACTTTAAATGAATTTGGACGAGTTATTGATGTTAGGTTGGCTGAAAGAAATGTTGCCCATCGTTTGATTGAATCGTTTATGTTGGAAGCTAATGAAACAGTTGCTCAAGATATATGTGAACGAGGAAATATTCCATTTGTTTATCGAGTACACGAACAACCAGATAGTATGAAAATGGGCGAATTCTTTAATTTCTGTTCACTTTTAGGTGAACACATTGAGGGAACAGCAGATAAAGTAAAACCTAAACAACTTCAAAATTTATTAAATAAAATAGCAGACAAATCATATGCTCCTGCAGTTAATCAAGTTATGTTGCGTTCATTGCAAAAAGCCAGATATGCTAGTAAAAATTTAGGTCATTTTGGATTAGCTGCCGAATTTTATTGTCATTTTACTTCACCTATTAGAAGATATCCTGATTTAATGATTCACCGCATAATAAAAAATTGTGTTTTAAAACCAGCTGATGAAGATAGGATTGAATTTTATCGTGATGCCGTAGAAGAAGCAAGTATTTTATCAAGTGAACGAGAAAAGCTTGCTGAAGTAGCAGAAAGAGAAGTTGATGACCTTAAAAAAGCGGAATTTATGCTTGATAAAATTAATCAAGAATACACTGGAACTGTAAGTGGAATTACTACTTTTGGTGTGTTTGTATCTTTAGATAATACAGTTGAGGGTATGTGTCCACTAGAAGAATTACCAGAAGATACATATATTGCCGTTGAAAAACAATATATGATAAAAGGAAAATCACACAGTTATCAATTGGGGCAGAGGGTAAAAATTCAAGTTACAGCTGTAAATTTAAAGAAACATCAGGTAAGTTTTAAAATTTTGGATTAAAAAATGCCTAAATTTCAAAAAAATAAACTAAAATTTTGTAATTTTAACAAATATTTTGTGTTTTTTATTAATATTTTTATAAAGGGTATTGAAAATTTTTAATAATTGTGATATACTCTAAGGAGTAGAGATGAAAATCATAACTACTAACAAAAAAGCCCACTTTGAATATTTTATTTTGAAAAAGTTTGATGCTGGCATAAACTTGCAAGGAAGTGAGGTTAAGTCTGTAAGGGCTGGGTTTGTGAATATAAATGATTCTTTTGTGTTGTTTCGTAATGGAGAAGCTTTTATAAACAATATGTTTATAAAAAATTATGAAAAAACAGGCAACTTTAAACCTGACGAAAGAAGAACTAGAAAATTGTTGCTTCACAAATCTGAAATTATTTCACTTTCAAGCAAGGTTGCAGAAAAAGGTTTAACTGTTATCCCGTTAAGTGTTTATTTTGACAGAAAATTTGTTAAAATAGAAATTGGTTTATGTAAAGGTAAGCTGTTACACGATAAAAGGGAAACAATTAAAAAGCGAGATGAAGAAAGAAGTTTAAAGCGAGAATTAAAAGCTAGTAAATTCTAAATAAACTTTTAAACGGGGGCGTATTGGTTTCGACAGATAAATGGTGTTTAAATTTGTCGCATCTCAGGTTCGGCTGAGTTAACAACGAAAACAAAAATAAACGCAGAAAACAATGCGAAAACTTATGCTATGCCTTCAACAAGTTTTGTTGCTGCATATGCATAAGCTGACTTGACCAAAGTCCTTTAAATATGGTTGGTTTTTCTTAGGCTTGCTTGATAGTACTGAGAAAAGTCTAAAAATAAATCAAGCAACTTTAATATGATGCCTAGCTTATTAAAGTTTTATTTAGGCTAGTAGGTAAAGGTTTGTTGCTTTTTAAAATTTATCTATGAAATCTTATAAAGCAAAAATGTGCGTAGTCAAATTTATTGACCTTTGTTTGGACGAGGGTTCAACTCCCTCCGCTTCCACCAACCTAATTTAATTTTTTTGTAATAAGTTCAAATTGAACTTTTGTTATAGGTTTTCAATTAAATATAAGGAGCAAAAGATAATGACATTTTTTGAAGTATTATTAAATATCTTAGCAATAGTTGGAATTATAGTGCTTGGAGCATTAATAGTTTATTTTTTGGCTGTACTTGTTCTTTCAATTACAGGTAAAAATGAAAAAACAAAATCTGAATCTTCTAATAGTCAATTTGGAAGACCAAAAGTTTTAGATTCAAATGAATTAGATGAAAATTATGGACTTGGTGGTAAAGTTGAAGAGAAAGTAGAAGAAGTTCAACAACAACCTTCACTTACTTACGAAGATAAATTTAAGTTTGATGAAGAACTTGAAAAAGAAAGAAAGGCAAAAATTGAAGAAAAGCGTAATTTAGAAGATGATTTTGATGATTTTGATGACATTTTTAACACAGAAGAAAATGAGATTTTGTCAACTAACAATCAAGAATCAGATGAAGATGAGTTAAATGAGTTAATCGAAAAAATTAATAAAGAATCTATTGAACAATATAAGCAAAATTTACAAAAAAATGAAACCAAGGCTGAAGCAGTTTCAGATCCAGAAATTAATCTATTTGAAGATTTAGGAATTGAAGAAACTCCAGCTGAGGAAATCACTGAAGAAGAAGTTGTTGTAAAAACTGATGAAGAGCTTGAAAAAGAAAAAGAAGAAATTGAGCGACAAAAAGCAGAATTAGAGGAACAACGCAAAGCATTGGAAGAAGAGCGTCGCAAAATGGAAGAATACAAACAAGAAATAGCAAATTTAGAACAACAAGTTCAAGATAAAGATTCAAATTCTATGTACACAACATGGGGAATTGACCAACTTTATGAAAGATTGGAAGTATTGCGTGCTAGATTAAAAGCAAACGAAAAAGATTTAAAAGCTAACCGTAAAGAATACAATCCACTTGCTCGTGTTAAACGAGTGTTGGAAAAAGATAAAGAAAAATTACGCCGTAGAGAAGCTATTGTTGCTCGTAAAAAAGTTATTTTATATGGTGTAAATAACTATGTTGATATTGATGAAGAAAAAGCTAAAAAATTAAGTGAAGATTTGGATTTGCTTGACGGTCTTAGATTATCTGTTCAACATTGTGAAGAAGTTATGAATGCAAATAAAGATAGATTCCCAATATTAGAAAAAACAAACAGAATTTTGGTTGAAACTAATCAAAACATAAAAGATGATATTGCAGAAGTTGAAGCAGCTATTACTGCTCGTAATACAAATAATGATGAAATATAATTTAAAAAAGAGGTGTTTTTATACCTCTTTTTTCTTTGTGTTTTTTTTAATTTTATGTTATTATGAATAATATATACTAAGTGAGGTATAGAACTATGGGGTTTATGGATTGGTTTACTAATCTTTTTAAAGGTAGTAAAAAAAGAAAAGTTCTAAAAACTGCAATTGTTTTCAGCGGTGGTGGAACTCGTGGTTTTGCTTATATAGGTGTTATTAAAGCTTTGAGAGAGGCTGGAATAGATTTTGATATGGTGGCAGGAACATCGGTTGGTTCTATAATAGGTGCTTTTTATGCTGCCGAAATTCCAGTAGATATTATGGAAGAACGGGCTTTAAAAATGAAGCAAAGTGATATATTTTCTTCAAAGCTTGTTTTTATTCCTAGTAAAACGGAAAAATTAGAAAGTTTTATTGCTGAATATTTAGGTAATAAAACTTTTGCAGACCTTAAAAAACCTTTTTGTGTGGTTGCTGTTGATATGAAAACAGGGCAAGAAATTCATATTCGTGAAGGAGAATTAGTAAAAGCTATAGCTGGTTCATGTGCTATACCTGGTGTTTTTACTCCTGTTGACTACGGAAACTATAGGCTTGCTGATGGTGGATTGTGTAATAATATTCCTGCTGATGCTGCCAGAGATATGGGTGCGGATATTGTTATATCTTTGGACATAAACCCTACCAGAGGATTTGGTACTGATAGTACAAAAACAACTGATTTACTTATGGCAAGTTTACGAGTTTTAATGAAATCAAATGCAGTAAATGGTTATGTTCATTCTGACTATATTGTAAAAATAGATTTGAGCAAATTTAGTCAATTAAAAATTAAAGATATGCAAGAACTTATACAAATTGGATACCAAGTTACCAAAGAAAATATACCACAGATTTTGCTTGCGCTTGGAAGGGAAGTTCCTGATGAAAGTATTAAACGAGTAAGTAGAAAAATTAAAGCTATTGAAAAGAAAAAGAAAAAGAAAGGCGAAACTTTTGAAGAAGATTTAGATAGATTAAATGATATATAAAAGGAGGAAAAAATGGGAAAAAGTGATTCAAAAAAAACTAGTAAAAAAACTACAAAAAAATCTAAGTTTGTTTTTTCAAAAACAAGAATTTTAATTTTTATGTTAATATGTGCCCTTTTGGGTGGTTCAATGTTTTTCAGTAAACCAATTGAAGATAAAATAATGTCTTATTCTACTCACGGTGCGCAATTATCAAGTTATCAAACTGCATTAAATAATGATTTTATAGTTCATTTTGTAGATGTTGGTCAAGGTGATTGTATTATGCTAGAATTACCTGATGGTAAAAAAGGTATTATTGATGCCGGTGATGATAACAAAGAAACAGAAGAACATTTGGTTGAATATGCAAAACAAAATGTTTTTGATGGAACATCAGATAATGTTTTTGATTTCTTAATTTTAACACACTCAGATTCTGACCATGTGGGAGGAATGGACGCTGTATTTGAAAATTTTGTGATAAACACCATTTATAGGCCAAAAATATTTTATAATAAAACACAAAATGCAACTACTGCTCAAAGTGAATTAACTAATGATGAAACTGAAAGAGCTAATGAATTAGGTATTAATAAGCCTACAACTAAAAGTACAAATATATATTTTGAATTTTTAACACTTGCATATAGTGAAAAGGATGAAAATGGTTTAAACGCTCAGATTATATTTAGTGAAGCTGGTTTGGAAATTTCTGATGAAACAGCAGGATATAATATTAAATTTTATTCACCTAATAAAGATAGTTATAGTGATGTAAATGATTTTTCACCAATTATTATAGCAAGTTACAAAGATTATAGTATTGCATTAACTGGTGATGCTGAAAAAGAAGTGGAAGAAGAAGTTTTAGAATTATATAAACTTCCAAATGTTGATGCCTTAAAACTTGGGCACCATGGTAGCAGTTCGTCTACAACACAAGCATTTTTAGAAGCTTTAGACCCAGAATACATATTTATAACTGTTGGTGCAGGTAATAAATATGGACATCCAACAGAAGAAGTTTTGAAGCGATTAGAAGATTATAATATTGGAACCAATATATTTAGAACTGACCAAAATGGTGATATTATATTCAGTGTAGGAAAACAAATAGCAAACAGTGATTCAACAAATGAACAAACTGTTCAGGCTGATAGTGAATCTTATGGAATTTTAATTGCAATAAGTGAAGGTGATGGAGTTCTTTCATATATTAAATGGTGGCAGATTGTAAGTGTTATTTTAGTGATTTCATTCTTCTTGTGTTTTTTAACTAAAAAAGAAATTGAAAAAAAGGCAAAAAATGAAATCAAAAAAGCAATCAGCAAATAGTTAAAATTTTGTCAAGCAATTTTTAGTATTTTAAATTTATAAAAAACAAGATATGAAATTTCATATCTTGTTTTTATTCATAATTATAAGCTAAACACAACTTATTTAAAGCCTTTAACTTGAATAAATATAAGCTTTTATGAATTATTATTTTTTTTGAAAAATTTTATTTTTGTGCAATTTGAACAAATAAAACACAATATCTAGTATTTTATTGTATTTGCTTGACACAATATCTAGTATTTGGCAAAATAAGAGAAAACATACGAAAAGGAGAAATAAAATGATAAAACTAGTTTTGAAAAGAGATGGAACTTATCAAACATTTAATAAGCAAAAAATAGCAGATGCAATTTTTAAAGCAGCTGTAGCTTGTAATGGTTCAGATTATGATGTGGCTAAGTCATTAGCTGACCGTGTAGAGTTGGCGTTACAAAATAAATACGGTGAAAGGGTTCCAACTGTTGAACAAATTCAAGACTTAGTTGAATATACATTAATTGATAACCGACATTCACAAACTGCAAAAGCATATATTTTGTATCGTGAAAAGAGAAAATCTGCTCGAGAAACAAATGCTTTAGTAGGTGCAACAATTGACCTTTTTGATAAATATATAGAAGAAAAAGATTGGAGAACTAAAGAAAATTCTAATATGCAACGCTCAGTTGCTGGTTTAAACAATTTTGTGAGAGAAGAATTTACAAAACACTATTGGTTAAATGAAGTTTATCCAGTTGACATTAGAGAAGCTCATTTAAGTGGTGCTTTGCATATACATGATTTGGGTTTTTTTGGCTCATATTGTGTAGGTTGGGATTTAAACCAGTTATTAACCTTGGGCTTTACTGGTGTTGAAGGAAAAATTTCAAGTGCACCTGCAAAACATTTGCGTTCTTTTTTGGGGCAAATTACTAATGCAACATTTACTTTACAAGGTGAAAGTGCTGGCGCACAAGCTTGGAGTAGTTTTGACACCTATTGTGCACCTTTTATAGCATATGATAACTTATCATATGAAGAGGTAAAGCAAGCATTACAAGGTTGGTTGTTTAATATGAATGTTGCAACTCGTGTTGGATTTCAATGTCCTTTTAGTAATGTTACTTTAGATATCAAGGTGCCAAGACTTTTAAAAGACCGTCCTGTTATAATAGGCGGTAAACCACAAGATAGAACATATGGTGAATTCCAAAAAGAAATGGATATGTTCAATATGGCATTTTGTGAAGTTATGATGGCAGGTGATAGTAAAGGGCGTATATTTACTTTTCCTATTCCAACTATTAATATAACAAAAGATTTAGATTGGAATACTCCTGTTATGGATGCAGTTATGGATATGACTTGTAAATATGGAATTCCTTATTTTGCAAATTATGTGAACAGTGATTTAAGTCCTGAAGATGCTGTTTCAATGTGTTGCAGACTTCGTTTAAATGTTAGTGAATTGCGAAAAAGAGGTGGTGGATTATTTGGTTCAAGCCCTTTAACTGGTTCAATTGGTGTTGTTACAATCAATTTACCTAGAATTGGTTATTTATCAAGTTCAAAAGAAGAATTTTTTGAAAGATTGGGTAAATTAGCTGATTTGGCGAAGAATTCTTTGGAAATAAAAAGAAAAATAGTTGAACAACAAACTGAAAATGGTTTGTATCCATATTCTCGTTTTTACTTAAAAACAGTATATGACCGTTCAGGACAATATTGGGCAAATCACTTTAATACTATTGGTATTGTTGGAATGAATGAATGTTTGCTTAATTTTTTAAAAACCGATTTAACTACTGATGAAGGACAAAAATTTGCTCTTGAAGTTATGCACTTTTTGCGTAATAAAATGATTGAATATCAGAAAGAAACAGGTCATCAATATAATTTAGAAGCAACACCAGCTGAAGGAACTGCTCCAAGATTAGCAAGGTTAGATAAGGCTAGATTTCCAGATATTATTACAGCAGGTAAAGAAGAACCATACTACACAAATTCCACACAATTACCAGTTGATTTCTCTGATGACATTTTTAAGGTAATTAGTTTACAAGATGAATTGCAATCTTTGTATACAGGCGGAACAGTTCTTCATTTATATTTAGGTGAAAGAGTTTCTGACAGAGAAACTTGTAAAAAACTTTTGCAAAAAATATTTAATACAAGTAAAATGCCATACATAAGTATAACACCTACTTTTAGCATTTGCCCAGTACACGGATATGTTACAGGCGAACACTTTAATTGTCCAACTTGTGGTGCTAAAAGTGAGGTATGGACTAGAGTAGTTGGTTATTTCAGATGTGTTCACGACTTTAATAAGAGTAAACAAGAGGAATATCATGACCGAGTAAAATTCAAAATTAATTTAGACCAATTATCTAATGATGAAAAAGAACAATTACAAAAGGAAATGGCAAATGGCGAAGTAAGTGCTTGTTGCTAAAATGAAAATTTATGAAAATTCATAGTTATCTTAAAACCTCTTTAATAGATTATCCAGCTCATTTAGCTTGTGTAATTTTTAGTTGTGGTTGCAATTGGAATTGTTGGTATTGTTTAAACCAAGATATGATTAATTTTTCACAAACAGGTAATGTTCAAGAAAATGAAATATTACAATTTTTAGATGAACGAAAAAATTTTTTAGACGGAGTTGTTTTGTGCGGTGGTGAACCAACTTTACAACCTGATTTGGAAAACTTTATTTTAAAGATAAAAAATTTAGGTTATGATGTAAAATTAGATACTAATGGAACAAATCCAGATATATTAAAAAATTTAATAGAAAAAAACTTGATAGATTATGTTGCAATGGATATAAAAGCGCCATTAGAAGAATATGAGAAAATAGTTGGAAAAAACACTTGTATTGATAAAGTGAAAAAAAGTATTAATTTATTAAAATCTAATTTAATTGATTATGAATTCAGAACAACTTGTGCAACAAATTTAACAGAAGAAGATTTGTATAAAATTTCTGAACAAATAAGTGGTTCAAAAGTATGGTATTTACAGCGTTTTATTGTTCCTGAAAAATTTAAAAATAATAACTTACATCCTTATTCTGAACAACAATTGTTGGAAATTTCTAAAAGGTGTAATAAAAATGTTTTAACAAAAGTAAGATAAACCAAACATAGTTTGGTTTTTTCTTATAAATATAAAATTTTGATTGTCAAATTTGTTTAATAATGCTAAAATAGATTTGCTAGTAAATTCAAACAAGGGGAATTAAATGAAATCTAACATAGCTTTAATTTGTCAACTTCCACAATATAATAAATGTATAACAAAGTTATTAAGTGATAAACTAGAAATGTTTTTTGTTGATGTTGAAGAAATGATTGATTTTGAATTAGGTGATGTTGAACACATTATTGATATTCTTGGTAGTAAAGATGGTAAAAAGTTTATACGGGGAAGTGAGGTTAAAGTTGTAAAAAATATTTCTAGTTTTGAAAACACTGTAATAAGTGTTAGTCCTCAACTTATGTTCTCTAATAAAAATTTTGATAGAATTTCTAAAACTAGTTATGTGGTTTATTTACAAATAGCCCCAAAATATTTTAGAACAAGGGCTGTTGACTGTAATGATGAATATAACGAAACTTTATTAAACACTGCCTTTACTGAGCGTGATAAATTATATGTAGAATCAAGTGATATTGTAGTAAATTGTTCAAATTATAAGCCTCAAAAAGCATTAAAAAAAGTTTTGGCAAGCATTAACACTTTTTTCAAAAAACTTGCTAAAGAAAAGAAAAAAGCTAATAGAAATAAATAGCTTTTTCTGTTTTATTAAACAAGTTTATTTTTAGTTAAGATAAAAGGAGTATTTTTTATGCTGTTGATTCAAAATAAAGTTGTAAATACTTTAAGAAAATTATCAGTTGAACAAATCACAAGAGCTAATTCTGGTCACCCTGGTGTTGCTTTGGGGGCTGCTCCAATTTTATTTTCAATTTATAATTCTGGAGCAACTTATTCTGTAAAAAATCCTAATTGGTTTAATCGTGATAGGATTGTGGTTTCTGGTGGACATGCAAGTAGTTTAATTTATTCTACATTACATTTGTTTGGTTTTGATTTATCAATTAAAGATTTAAGAAATTTTAGACAAGTTGGTTCTATAACACCTGGACATCCAGAATATGATGTTACTCCTGGTGTTGATGCTTCGACAGGGGCATTAGGACAAGGATTTGCAAACGCTGTAGGAATGGCTATTGCAGAAGCACATTTATGTGCAAAATATAATACTGATAATTTAAAAATATGCAATCACTATACTTTTGTTGTTTGTGGTGATGGTGATTTGATGGAGGGTGTAGCATATGAAAGTGCAGCTTTAGCAGGTCATCTTAAATTAAATAAATTAATTGCTTTATATGATAGTAACAATATCAGTTTAGATGGTGAAACAAACATTTCTACTTCTGAAAATGTGGGTTTAACTTTTAAATCTATGGGGTGGAATGTTATTACAGTTAAAGATGGTAATAACTATCTTTTTATTGAAAAAGCAATAAAAAAGGCAAAAAAATCTAAAACAAAACCAACATTGATAATTTGTAAAACGACAATAGGTTATGCTAGTGAATTGGCTGGTAGTAATTTGTGTCATGGTAAACCTTTTAATATGCAACAAACAATAGAAATTTGTGATAGATTAAAAGTTAATCAAATTCCTTTTGAAGTAGATGCAGATGTTTATCAGTATTGTAAAAAAATTTCAGATAATAACTTGCAAAAAGAAAAACAATGGGAAAATGTAAAAGAGCAATATAAAAAACAATTTAAAGAAAAATATAATGAGTTGTTTGGTTCTAATGTTGAAAAAACCATAAAAGAAATAAATAAAATGCATTTTGAAAAAGATATGGCAACTAGAGATGCAAGTAAAGAAATTTTAAATAAAATAGCAGAATTTGAGACAAATATTTTTGGCGGGTGTGCTGACCTTTCTAGTGCGACCAAGGCAATTATAAAAAATGACGAATGGTTTAGTTCACAAAATTTAAAAGCAAGAAACATTGCTTTTGGTGTTCGTGAACATGCAATGATAGGTTGTGCTAATGGAATGGCGTTACATGGTGGAATAAAACCATTTGTTTCAACATTTTTGGTGTTTTCAGATTATTGTAAATATGCAATAAGAATGTCTGCTATGATGCAACTTCCTTTACTTTATATATTTACTCATGATAGTATTGCTGTTGGGGAAGATGGTGCAACACATCAACCAGTTGAGCATTTAGAAGGTTTGCGTATGATACCACATCTTAATGTTTTTCGTCCTGCTGATGCTGTTGAAACTGTTGCTGGTTATCAATTATGGTTAGAACAAAGAATTCCTGTTGTAATGGCATTAAGCCGACAAACCTTACCTTTATTAAAAAATTCAAACGCAAATAATGCTTTAAAGGGAGGATATGTTATTGAAAAAGAAAGCGGTGATAAACCAGATATTGTTTTGATTGCAACGGGTAGCGAAGTTTCTTTATGCGTTAATGTGAAAGAAAAATTAGAAAAATTAAATATTAATACAAGAGTGGTTAGTATGCCTTGTAGAGAAATATTTAACAAACAAGATGATAAATATAAACATTCAGTTTTGTCTGATTGTGAAAACAGAATTTCTGTTGAAGCGGGTGTAACCAATGGTTGGGCAAGTTTGGTAGGAGAAAAAGGAAAATCAATTGGCATTAACACATTTGGTGAAAGTGGTTCGGCTCAAGATGTTGCTGAATTGTTTGGTTTAACTGAGGATAATATAATAAAAATTGTTAAAAAAATTACAAAATAAGTTATATTTTAAATAAAAAAGCACTATTTATATTAGTGTCTTTTTTTATTTTATTTTAAAGGGGAAATTATGCGTGAACCATCAATGGATTTACAAGAGATAAAAAACAAAATAATAAATTTAAAGGGCCGAGATATTGAAATGGCAGTAAATCAAGGAAGAAAAAAAATTTTAAAATATCAAGGTGTGATAGAAGACACTTATCCAAGTGTTTTTGTTGTGAGGGTTAGAAATAAACCAAACACAGAAAAAATGTCGTGTTCTTATACAGATGTTTTGTGTGGAGATGTAAAAATTGCAATAAAAAAATAATTCTAGTCATAAATTAAAGTTTTAAACAATACATTATAACAATAAGTTTTTCAAGGAGGAAGCGAAATGCCTTTTGAACCTTCATTATCACAAATTGATACTAAATATAAGAAAATGTTAGGTGTTGCAAATGCGCAGTCAAGCATTGTATTAACTGCTACTAATGATGTAAAAATAAACAAAGTTTTATCTGTTAGTGCATTACCGTGTATTGAAAATATTAATTTAAGTAATGGTACTGTTACAATAGAAGGAAAAGTAAATGCTCAAGCACTTGTTAGAACAACTGAAAAACAATTTGTAACATTATATGCTACAGGTTCGTTTTCTTCCGTTTTTAACAATGCTTCAATACAACCAGATGGTAAAATATTTTGTTGTAGCAAATTATTGAATATAGAAAATATTATTGCATCAGAAAATTCAATCAACTTTGTCGTTCAAGTTGAAATTGATGTTGAAGCAATTTTACAACAATCAATAAACTTTTTGCAAAATGCGGGAACTGCTCAACAAAAAATGGGGGAAATGAGATATTCAAACATTATTGCTACATTAAGTGACAAATTTGAAATTTCACAGGAAATTGAAACTCCTACATCTATTTCTCAAATTGTTGGTGTTGAAAGCACTGCTATTTTAGATAGTGTATCATCTGCTGATGATATGGCTATTTTAAAGGGGCAAATTTGTAGTAATTTAATTTATTTAAGTAATGATGAAGTTCCTAAATTAAAATGTCAAAATTATCAATATGATTTTAACCAAGAAATTTTGTTAACTGGTGTTAAATCAGATGATAAAATATGTGGTTGTTTACAACTTTGTAATTATGATTATGAAGTACAAGGTGAATTGGGAAGTTCTAAAGCTGTTTTAAATTTAAAAAATAATTTTAAGTTTAATTTATATGCCGAAAGAGAGGATATGCTTGAAGTAGTTGTTGATGCATATTGTCCTAAATATGAACTGAATTTAAGCTATCAAAGTTTTATTAATCAAAATATACTATGTAAAAAACAAGTGACAGATAAAATAGATGGAAGTGTCATTTTAGATGATGAGTCGGTAAGAATTGATAAAGTTATAGGAACTTCATCTGCATATGTAGTAACTAAAAAAGTAAATATTCTTGAAGAGGCTGTGCAAATTTCTGGAACTGTTTATACAAATGTTATTTATCTATTAGATGATGATGATAACACTTTACAATCTATCCAGGTTGAATTGCCTTTTGATAGCATTGTAGAGTGTGAAAAAATAAATTCTAATAGTATTGTAAAAACTTTTGTTAATGTTAAAGATGTTGAAGCAAGAAATAAAAAATCAAAAGAAATTGATGTATTAGCAGATTTAATTGTTAATATTGTTGCAATTGAAGAAAAAGATATGGCAACTTTATCTGATATTCAGTTGGGTGATAAAAGGAAAAGTGATGGCAATTCTATGAGTATTTATGTAGTTAATAATGCTGAAGATGTTTGGTCTGTTGGAAAAATGTTATTAGTTGAACCAGATTTAATTTTAAAGCAAAACCCAGAACTTAAATTTCCTATAGAAAAACCTACTCAAATTTTAATCTATAGACAAAACAATATTTAATAGAAAAATCAATATAAAAACACTTGAAATAAATAAAATTCAAGTGTTTTTTTGCATATTTGTGATTAAATAAAAATTTTTTGTAAATAATTTAAAACACAAGTGAGGTGTTTTATATGAAAAATTTTACAATAATTTGTTTTGTGTTTGCTTCTTTTTTAGGGCTTATAGGTTTGTTTATTTGTTTACCCAGTACTCAATTAAATACTAATATTATCGATTGTAATGATTTTTTAAGAATTCATATCAGAGCTAATTCTAATTCACAAATTGACCAAAGCATAAAATATGAAGTAAAAGATGCCTTGGTAGAAGTTATTACACCACTATTGGTTGATGCTGACACAAAAGAAAAATCAATGTGTATAATTTCGCAAAATTTGAATATGCTAACGACAACTGCTAACAATGTTTTGGCAAATAATGGATTTAATTATTTAGCAAGTTGTAGTTTAAGACAAGAAGAATTTCCTACTCGAACATATAATGGTGTAACATTAGAAACTGGTTTATATGATGCTTTAATTGTAGAGTTAGGATCTGCTATTGGAAATAATTGGTGGTGTGTTGTTTATCCTCCACTATGTTTTGTAAATAGTGATAATCAAAGTGATGAAATTGTTTATAAATCAAAACTTGTTGAAATAATTGAAAAATTTTTTAATAAGGGGTAAGAATGGTTAAAATTTTTTCAAAAAAATTAACATTAGTTTTGATTTTAATGATGATTTTTTGTATCGGAACTTTGTGTTTTATTCAACCAAGTATAAGTTATGATAATGACATTCAGGTTGAAGCAGGTTTAACAACTAATCAAATAAAAACAGTTCAAACAAAACTAAAGAACTGGGGTTACTATACCGGTTCAGTAGATGGTATTTATGGACCAAAAACTAGGGCGGCTGTTATTAAATTCCAACAAAAAAATAATTTAGTAGCAGATGGAATAGTGGGTAGTAAAACTGCTGCTGCACTTGGTATGTCTTTAACCTCACAAACTAGTAGCGATTTATATCTTCTTGCTAAATGTATTTATGCTGAAGCCAGGGGAGAACCTTATGCAGGTCAAGTAGCTGTTGGTGCTGTTATTTTAAATCGAGTAAAAAGTTCAAGTTTTCCAAATACTATTTCTGGTGTAATTTATCAGCCATATGCTTTTACAGCGGTTGCTGATGGGCAAATTAATTTAGAACCTAATGATACTGCATACAATGCAGCCCGTGATGCCTTAAACGGTTGGGATCCTTCCTATGGTGCTTTATATTATTATAACCCTAGTACGGCAACAAGTTCTTGGATTTGGTCTAGAACAGTTTTAGTTACAATTGGTAAGCATAAATTTGCAATTTAAGGAGGATATTATGAAAAAAATAAATGTTGTAATAACTGTTTTTTCTATATTGACAGCTACATGTTTAATAGCTTTAGGTATAGTTTGGGGTGTTCAAGCAGGACAAGTTAACAGTTTAAAAACTCAACTTGAAAATGTTTATCAAAATAATTTTTATGAATTAACTGATAATGTTAATAATATTGAATCTAATTTAAGTAAATTAACTGTTTCAACTGAAAAACAATTACAAGAAGATTGTTTAAGCGATGTGATAACTCAATGTAATAATGCTCAAGCAAATTTATCTGCATTGCCTTTAAAACAAGATGTTTTAGATGATGCTACAAACTTTGTAAATCAATTAGGTGGATATACATATATTTTGCGTCAACAATTAATTAATGGTGAAGAACTTACACTTGATGATATTGACCAACTTGTTGCAATGAATGAAGTTTGTTTACAAATTAAATATGAATTAAATAGATTAGCTTTAAAAATTGCACAAGGTTATTCAATTGTAGATAATAGTACTTCAAATTTAGAAAATAGTACTTTTAATAATGAATGGGGTGGATTAGGTGGAGAAATAATTAAGTATCCTCAATTAATTTATGATGGTCCATTTAGTGATTCTGTTCAAAATCGCGAAGTAAAAGGATTACCTTCTGAATTGATAACTGAAACAGAAGCAAAATTGTTAGTTGAAAAATGGTTTAATACTTATAATGTTAATTCAAATGGTGAAAGTGCTGGTGGTAATTTTGAAACTTGGAATTTTTCGGTAGAAAAAAATGGTGTAAATGGTTATGTGCAAGTTACTAAACAAGGTGGTTTATTGCTTCAATTTGCATTAGATGATAATCCAAGCAGTGATAGCAAAACCATTAGAGAGTGCGAAGTTTTAGCTGAAGAATTCGCAAAACAAGTAAATTTTGAAGATACTAGATGTGTTTGGTCTACTCAGTCTGGAAATTATGTTTTATGTAATTTAGTGTATGTTCAAGATGATGTAGATATTTATCCAGATATGATAAAAGTAAAAGTAAATAAAGACACTGGAGAAATTGTTGGTTGGGAAGCTAGAAGTTGGGCATTTAATCATCAAATAAGAACCGATTTAAAACCTGAAATATCTTTAGAAAAGGCAAAAGAAAAAGTTGATTCTTCACTTGATATTATGACTTCTAAATTATGTGTGGTTCCTCAGGATTATGTGGGTGAAAAATTGGCATATGAATTTAAGTGTGTAAGTGGAGAAGCTGTGTATTATATATATGTTGATGCATTAACAGGTTCGCAGTTTAGAATTTTAAAAATAGTTCAAACAGATGATGGAAATTTATTAATATAAAAATGCAAAAAAAATGTATATAATTTTAAAAAAAGCACATAATTATATATGTAAAAACTTTGATGTAAATATAAATACACTGGTTTTTACAAAAACACAAGTCGAATTGACTTGTGTTTTTTATTTTTATTAGTTTACAATTTTTTAAATTTATGTTATTATATTTTAAAATATTAAAGAGGTTCGTGATGTTTTCTAAAACTGAACTTAAAAATTTAACTGAAGAAAAATTGAATGAATTAGGTATTTTTCAACTTAGAACTATTGCTAGAAACATTGGGGTTCATTTGCCAACTACAATGAAAAAACAAGATTTGGTTACACAAATTTTAAAAGTAGCAAAGGGTGAAGTTGCTCCATTTGTACCTAAAAACAAAAAAGGAAGACCTGCTAAATCGTTAATGGATATACAAAGTTCGTGGTCAAGCCAAGGCAGTGACACAAAATCTATTAATCTTGTTAACAACTCTTGGGAATTAGGCAAGTATATAGAACCTGATTTGTCTTTTGATGCTAATTTTGGTGTGAGTATGCCAACTTTTACTTACAATGAAGATACAGATGATGGACAAATTGTTGAAGGGATTGCTTTTTGTGAAGCTAACGGTGCAGTTACATTGCATATAGGCGGTATAACAAAATTAAATGAAAATAATATTACAGTAATTAAACCACAAATAGCTATAACTTCTATGATTAGAACAGGTGATGAAATTAAGTGTTTGTTAAATCCTAGAACAAACAGTGTATTTAAAATTTTATCTATTAATGAAAAAAGTGAACATCAAATTAAAGTTTTTGATAAATTGCAACCTATTTTACCAAATCAAATTATTAATCTTTGGGGTAATAAAAGTTTAGGTGTAACAAAATTTATTTGTCCTGTTGGTAAAGGGCAACGCGTTTTGCTTAGAGGTGAAAAGGGTAGTGGTAAATCTGAATTATTAAAAAATATTGCTTTACAATTAGATAAAAGTGAAATAAAAACAATTTATGTTGCTTTAGATAAACGACCAGAAGATAAGATTAATTTTTCAAATACAAATATTGATTATGTTTTTTCTTCTTTTGATACAATCCCTTTTAGACAAATGTATATGTTAAATTTGGCTATTGAAAAATCAAAAAGAATGTGTGAAAATGGTTTAGATGTTGCTATAATCATTGATGATTTATTTTCGGCTGGTAAAGCTTATGATTATTGTTTACAAAGAATGGGAAAAGATGAACTTTTAGGATTAGATATAAGTGCTATAATTGCGTTAAAAAAGATTTTAGCGGTAGGAAGAAATACAGATACTGGTGGTAGTATAACTTTAATAGGTAGTTTAACTGTTAATAATCAATTTGAAGATTCAAGATTATTATCAATGATTGATGAGATTTGTAATTGTCATATAATTACTGATAAAAATCTTTATCAAGGTGGTTTTGAAACTTGGATTTCATTAGATAGTTGGACTGATAATGATAGAAAATTATTATCACCAAGTGATTTAAATATAGCAAATAAAATTAAGGAAGAATGTAAAAATAAAACAAATATAGAAATTGAAAAAGTTTGCAAAAAATATTTTGAATAATAAAAAAACACTGTAAAACAGTGTTTTTTTATTTAACACGCATTTTAGTTCTTAATAATACGAATGTAACAGTTAATGCAACTACGACAAGAATAGCAACAACAATTAAAATTATTGATGCAGTGTTAAGTGGTTCATTTATTGTGATTCGTTGACTCATAACAAGGAACCCACTTTCACTGTAAACTTGTACATAATAAGTGTTTGGTGCAGATAAAGTAAATGACTGAGGATTAGTGTTTGTTGAGTTTGTTTCATTAATATTAGCAATTTCTGTACCATTAACAACTATTGAACAAGCACCAATTTGTTGATAAATTAAAGCATTGTTATAACTTATAGTAACTGAAGCAGTTGATGAACTTCCAAATTCTCTTGATGGATTTAATATTGGAGTTTCATCATTAATCCAAACATTAAATGTGAAATTTTGCGATGGTGTCATATTTTTTGGTTCTGTTGTAATTGTAATTATAAATTTCCCTATACCTGTTGTTTCTTTTGAAATAAGGGTAGAGTAAAGATGTGTTTGACCTGCTTCAAGTAAAGATGATGTTATGTTTTCATATTCATAAATTACATTTCCATTTTCATCAAGTTTTTGTTCTCCATTTTCATCAAGAACGGCATCACCTTGTTTTAGCACGCTTGTTATTTCATAACCAGATATTTTGGTAACTTCATAAGCTGTTCTAGTTTCATTTGCATTAAGAATGGTAAAGTTTGCTTCTCCATAAATATACTTGTTTTGTTCACCACGAATCATAACTTTCAATGAAACACGATATACACCAGGTTTAGTAAATGTAAAAATGTTATTTGTGTAAGTATAATCAGTTTTCACTTTTTGAAGAACATTATTAAGATAAACACTTGCAGAGAATGTAGTCATTGTATAGAAAGAAACATCGTGTAGATTTAATGTTACATTGCTATTATAAACAGCATTTTGTATTGGGGTTTCATTATTTATAAGATAGATAACTTCATATAATATTGTAAGGGTAAATGATGGATATTGAACATTAAACATATGCTGTTGATTAACAAAGTTTCTAATTCTTATACTGTAAGTACCAGATTCACTAAGTGAAATTTCACCATTATTATATGTTCCAACTAATTCGCCATTAAAGTATAAATCAAGATATATAAAATTAGAATAAACGAAAGGATTAGTTGTTGAGTAACTATTATCTGTGTATGAAGTGCTCCATTTAATAACAACATTAGGTGCACATTCTTCACAGGTTTTATCTTGAGCGTGTTTGTCATAGTGATTTATATCTTTTGCAATAAGTGTAACCATTTTACTTGAGTTTCCTGATTGGTCAACATCTCCACTTCCGGTTCCATCGTTTATTGTCATTGTTGTTAACACTGTACCAGTATATGGAACCAATGTTACAGCGTAGAAGTTTTCAACAGTGTGCGAAGTAGTTCCCCAAACTCGATATATTCTTGTATTACCTAAAGTTGCTGCTAATTTTATGCTTAAATCTTTATCTTCATTACATGAATATGTGAAGTTACGCCAACCTGTTGTTGTGTTTGCTGAATAGAAGAAGTATTGCTCAACAGTTTTTGTAAGTGTAACTGTTCCTGTTCCGTAAATATCACCCTGGTCGTATGTGTAGTCAAATGTGTATGTAGTTAGGTTAGGGTGTGGGGTTAAAAGTTCACCATTATAATATGCTCCAAATATTGATATATCATATGATTGAATTGTGAATTCAATTGATTTAGAAAGTGCTAATCCAAGTGCATTACCAATGCGGATTGTGTAAACACCATCTTCTGTTACTACAAAACCAGAATTTATGTTTGTTATTTGTCCACTAGGATATTCAATAGTAACATAAGGTGAGAATAGTACATCAGTTAAAGTATTCCAAGAAATTTTTACATCTTTTGATGTTGTTTTTTCATTGTCTCCTTGCCATATTTGAACATCACTTGTATCAGTTAAATTTATCTCAGGTAAATATGTATAAATGGCAAATATGAATTGTTCAGCATTAGATATAGAGCCATCATCAATATTTATATCATAAAGATAATATGTATTTTTAGGTGAAATAAATTTTAATTCTGCTAGCCCGGTGTTTGTATCAATAACACATTGCCACAAACTGTTTGTATTGTTTAAGAAATATTGTACATTAACTACACCAGTATTTAAAAGTATATTTCCTGATTCTCTATCTGTAATTTTTACGCTAATATTTCTAAATGTGTTTGATTGATATTTTAAAGTAATAGGTTCTAGTGTGTGTATTATTCCATTATAAATATAATTTTCAATTGCTCCTTCAGAGTAAACTAATTCTTTTATTAAAGATGTGTCTACTGGATAGGTGATTATATATGTGTAACCAAAATTATCAGTAAATGTAAATATATAATTTCCATTTGTTAAGTAATTTAAAATATAAGTATCTGGATTTGTTGATACTGGTTCAGGTAAGGTGAAAGTTGTTCCCGTTGAACTTAATTTAGCAGAGAATGAAACAATTTGAGTTGCGGCAGTTGACATTGGCATAGTCATATAAAATGAAGTATTATTAATTTGAGTAAATGTTGGTTGTAATTTTTGACCTGGAGTTTTAATATAAAACTTTAAGTCGTTTCCAACACGATTAGTAATAACAAATTCGATTTTTGAACCGATTAAGTATCTATTCGTTGTTGCTATAGCTTCAATTGATTCATTTATGCTTGCTAAAATAGAGTTAATGTCTGAAGTAGGCATTACATCAATTACTGTATAAGGAGCACTAGAATCTGAGCCTATGTTTCTATATTTTATTGTAAACCATCTATCAGATGTTGAAATTTTTGTGATTAATAAAGATTCGGCACTAATTGATTGAGCAAGTGATGTGTCACCAAATTGGTCAACAGGCATATCATCATAAATTATATTTGAACCAGCTTCTGTTCCTTCATCAAGTTCTGAAATATAATATGTAGAAGTAGATGTTGCAGTTTGTTTAGCTTCAACAGCTAGTGAGCTAAATTTTACATAAACTGTGTATACACGATAGTTTTCAACTGCATCTCTTTCAATAATATCATAATAACCTTCTTGAGTAAATGGTCTTACTATTGTAGCATTAGATGGGTAAGAATACCTACTGAAAATACTTGTATTAGACTCAACAAATTTTATTGCACCTGTATTTAAATCATAATCGGTCATACCTTCAACAACTGTTTGTTTGTACTCATTAGATGATGTGTCAAATTTATCGTAAGGACCACGGACAAAATAAACAGAATCTGTTTCGGTGCTATCATATTGAATTGGTGAATAATCACTGCTAACAGCAAAAGCATAGTTCTTTAAAAAGTCATAATCTAAATCATAAAGATTAGCAAGAACTTCATCTGTTTTACCTGTAGCTTGTAAATATTTGTCTGATTCAATTAGCGATTTTAAGTTTTTATAAGGTGATGTATGGTCAATATACACACTTGAAGAGCTTGCAAAATAGGAATAACTGTTTCCAACTTTATAAAGATTTTGTACTGTATTGTCACCTATATATTGATAATTCGCAGTATATCTAGCGTCCATTTGTGTTCCTTCATATCCATCAACTTCTGGTGTAGGTGGTAAGTAAAGGTAATAAGCATATCTATCTGTTGTTCCTTCAATTAGTGTTTTTAAATAAACATAATTGTTGCTTGTTTGTGTAAATTCACTAGCTGAAGAATAAGATGCATTGATGAGTGCTAAAAGCTCATTTAAAGTTAAATTCATAACTGAATAATCACTTGAGTATATTATTTTAAATTCACTTGAATAAGCATTTTCTTCAGGGTTTTCTTCAGTACCTGTAATAGATTTATAAGTGTCTATGCTGTTTGTTACATATATAGGATTGGAAATGGTAACAGGTTTTGATGTGGTACCTTCGCTATTTGATATTGAATATAATGTTCTAGTTACTGTTACATCATTATAAGCTATTTTTGCAGAATATTCATCTGTCGTATCAGTAAATGTCAAACGAACATAATCAGATTTTGTTGAAGAGGTTGCGCTTACATAATCACTAGAACCTGTTTTTTGTTCAAATGTAATACTAGGGCTGTTAGCTGTTATTTGAAAATTAATAATGCAATAATTAGGTCGGAATGTTGTACCTTTTTCAAACATAACAAGGTCATTAAATGTTCCTTCCATAGTTCCGTTAATATTTGAAAGGTCAAAAACAAATACTCTGTATGAACCAACTGAACTAAATGCATAAGTTAAATCTTTAATATTATAAAGTCGTTTTGCATTATCACTTAAATCTTGTTGTCCTATGAAGTGACTGTAAAGTGCTTGATATGCACAACCACTTTGGTTAAAGTATTGAACTAAAACCATAAGATTTGAACTTTGTATATTATCAACTAAGCCTTGTAATATATCACTTGCAACATCTGTAGACATATATTTATTTGATATTTCTATATTCAAACTTGGTGAAGTAGCATACGGTAACTCTAAACCAATAGGTAAAATATTGCTTGATACTACTGGTGAACCTGAAGCAGTTAGCATTCGTGTTGAACTTGGTTTAAATTGATTAGCAAATTCATTAGCTTCAATAACGCCGTTTTCAAAACTGCTAAAAGTGTAACCACCATATTCACTGTAATTTCCGTAATGGTTTGAACCTTTTTCAAAACCAAATGTAAGGTGAGAACCAGTATCTATTGTTCCAGTTAAAACTTTTCCACGGTCTACATAATATGTATAAGTTCTATCCTTTACATCTCCTTCTGTTCCATCTACAAAATCGGATTTATATTTTCGTACAAAAACATATTTTCCATCTTGACTACCAGCTGCACCAAATGAAGAGCTATAATTAAGTTCTTGTAATGCATAACTATGATAATAAGTTTCGCCATTTATTGTGAGTTCACGGAATAAAGGATTGTTTTCTCCTAATTTATAAATTAGTGCATCTTCACCAGTTAACATTGGTTCATCGCTGTATGGATAGTTTTCTGATTCTGTATTTATTGTATCAAGAGGGTAGAAGTACAGATAAACTTCTTGAACCTCAAAATCACTACCACTTTCTTGTTGTCTAAAACTAAAAGTTACAAATTGTCGGTTGGTTGAGCGATATTGTTGTAATCTAGCCCTGTTTCCATAAACACCATTTAAATATGTTTCATCAGAAACTCCGCTATTATCAACTGAGCCATAATGACTAAAGAATGTACCTAATGATTTATCAAAGTTAATTTCTATATCTCTTTTAGGCATTTGGTTATTGCTAATATCTTTCAGGTTTATGGTATAGGTATAAAAATCAACATAATTTTCTTCTCCAGTTTCACCTGAATTTGCGTTTAATATAATTTCTGTATTTGGATATATTGTAAAGTTTCCTAATTCATCGGCATTAGATGTAGATAGGTAGGTTCGGTGATTATCTTTATCAATAACAACCCAAAGGAAAGTTTGTTCAATAAGACCGGCACCATTCTTTTTAAACACTATGTTATTTGTGGTTGGGTCGCTTCCATTTGAGCCACTACCCATACTTCCACCACTACCTTTGAAGCTTGCTTCTTCAATTTCAACAGTAATATAGCTTTTATCATTACTTGTTGCCATATAGTTATTTAAAGAATTTATTATATAATTATATTTAGAAAAATTTTCACTGTAATTTATTGCGATATTGTTTGGATTTTCGTTATCAACAATATCTGTAACATCTGATTTGTCATCACTTTCCACAATAGATAGTGCTTTATGTGTACCCCAAGTAAACTTTGTGTTTTTAGAAATAACACTAAGTTCTGCAGGGGATTCACCTTCGGCTTGTTGTATCATTTCTGGTGTAACATCTTCAAAAATTGTTATAAATATAGCTTTATTTCCGGCACTGTCCGACAACAATAATAAACCAAGTCGTGGTGTTGTACATATTTGAGTTGAAAGGAAGGTGAGTTGGCTTGCATTTTCTGCCGTAACAATGGTGTGTTTATATGTCATTAAAGGGGCAAATGTAGAAAATTGTCCATTTGCCGTTACCCAAATTTGATTTTCATAATTTATTTCTTCTGCTAAAAAATTGTCAATTGCATTAATAGATGCATATGTATATTGTGCTGTAATACTTGCACCACTTTTTTTATTATCCCAAGTCCAAATAAAGTTTTTAGTTGTAGTTAAGGTAAATGATTCTAAACTTGAAATAGTTACATTACTTAAATTAAATGCATCAGTAGAATTTTCATCGGCACCTTGAAGTTTGTTTGATGATGGATTTACTTCAAGAGCTTTTATTCCACTTATCTCTTGTTTATCAATAGTAAAACTGAATGAAAGGCTAGATTGTTTTGAGTTTGTGTAGTAGATTTTAATTGTATAAATACCATTTCTAGTACAAACTGTTGTATCTTCTTTTTTACTTGATAGTAAAGTTGTTCCATTTAAATCTTTAAATACTAAACCATAATAAGGAGTATTGCTTGTTGGTGATACATCATATGCTTCACTGTTAAAGTTATAAAGAGAATAAGTAGCAGTAATATTTGCATTAAAAGGACTTGTTACAGACCACGATAAGTATACATTTTTGTTTGTAAATCCATTGACAGCTAAATTGTTTATGTTATCAAGTTCAATATCGGCGCTTGAAGTTGAATTTGTTGTTAAAATTTTAACACTTGGTGGAGTGTTGGTAATGCTAAAAACAAAAACTTGACCAAAATATGCTTGTTGATAACTTATTGTTCCGCTAGCGTTACTATCAGCTACTGGATTTTGGAAAGAAATATAAACTATGTAAGTTCCAGCGCTTTCAAACTTTACAGATTTTGACCAGCTAGAAGTTGTTGTTAAAACACCTTTGCTGTTGTAATAGAGATACCAACTTGTATTTGAACCAGGATTTAAACTTGCATTGTCAATAAATTTTATTGGAACTTGATTTGTTGAAGCCATTTTAACACCGTATTGACTTGCTGTTTTTTCAAGATAAGATAATACTGATGTTTTGTTTTGATTTTCAACAGATGTGTCACTACTCAGCTTATAACTAGATGAATAAATAGTATTTAAAGGAACTGCCATTTCTGGGTTTAAAAAACTAAAATCACTAGTATAAATATTTTGTATTTCATCGTTTTCATTTACATCAAAAGTGCTATTTTTAAGTTCAACATCACCATTTTCACTTGTGTATGTCGCTTGAAAACCAACAATACTTAAACTTTCAGGTAAAGTTAAAGTCATATCTGAAAGTAAAATATTTTCAGCTGACACATACTTACCAATTCCAGTTCGTAATATACAAGTTTTATCAAAAACATACTCACCAACTTCATCAAATGTAAGTGTTACTTCATAATATCCATTTTCATTTTTTGTATAATATAATCTTTCAGTTGTTACGGTGGAACCGTATGTTTTAGTAATAGTTAAAACACCTCGTTCTGTTTGATTAGCTAAATATTCAGTATTAAAACTTAAATCATAACTTTCTTGTTTATTGTAAAGTGTTTTGGTATATGAAATTTTATATTTTTCTGGATTATAAGTTAAAGTAGGATACATTAACACTGTTGGTGCATTTAGTGAAGTATACATACTGGTTTGAGATGAGGAAAAAGTTCCACCAGTAACAACGCTAGTATATATGTTTGTAAACTTAAAATAGTGTTGCTTAGAATATGGTGTATCTTCAGTTGTCGTACTTCCATCTAATAATCGTTTTGTGTTATCAATTTTTTCAGTATAGTTAAAAGTTGTACTTTCATTTATTTGATTATATGTGTTCTCAGTTATTAAATAAAATTTGAATTTTGCTAGTCTACGATAATCTTGTCCATCAGTTAATAAACGATATTGAAGTTCAATTTCATATAAACCTTCAATGTTATTAATTTCTGTACCAAAAGTTAAGTCACCTTTATCACTAACATTGTTTCCTAGTGTATAAGTTTTATATGAATAATGAAGAGGTGAATTTGATGAACCTTGTTGGTCAGAACCATTGATAGCATCAGTTGGAGTAAGTCCGTGTATGTATTGTCTGAAATATTGATTTTCAGCTTGTATATCATCATCAGGATATATAAAATTGTTTGTTGCAATGTTTTGTCCATTAAGTTTAATTGATGAGCTAAATAACTTAACTTGTGCATTGCTAGGTCCATATCCAAATTCTATATAAACAGCTTCACGAGTTGCGGGAGAGGTGAGGGAAGCAGATGTATCAAGCATAACAAAAGGAATATCATTTTCATTTACATAAATTATTTCAGTTGTGTTTTGTGTATCATTTGGATTGTGTAATTCTGTGTCATTGTTTATAATTTCATTTTCATAATGGTCTGTAACCAAAACCTTTGAAACAGATAAAATGGAACTATCTGTAACAGTATTTCCATTTGTATCAGTTTTTATTGCGTTTCGAGTTCCTGTGTTGCTGAAACTTGTTGATGAGTTTTTATATTCATTTGTAAAGTTGTTTATAACAGTAAAACCACTAAACATTACACATATAGCAATTATAGAAAAAGTGATTAAAAATGAAAGTTTTTTCCCTAAACTTTTTGGCATATTTTCTCCTTTGGATAAACGATAGCCGTTCACCTATTTTTTTGTTTTATTTCCTTTGTATATGTAAATAAGTTTAGCATATATAAATTATATACACAACCAAAATTTGACATTATATAACAAATTTTCTCATAAATTTATTGTTTGTTTTTAATGATTAATATATACAAAAATACATTAAAAAATATTTTAAAATGTTCGTTAAAAATTTATGTAAAACAGGGTACTATGCAATTAATAATTAATACTATGCATTTGATTTTACGAATAGTTTTTGTTTTATAATGATAAAATCTTTTTATTTATTATTTATCATAAAAATAAAGACACAAAATTATAAAAGTTTTGTGTCTTTATTTTTTACTGTCGAAAAACCTTTCGGTTTCTTTCTCTTATGTTATAGAAAACTTTTTCTTCATCCAAAAACCTAGCTGGGGCATAGTCTTCTGGTGTTTTTTCCATATTATAAAGGTCAGGTGATTTAAAGTAACCATCAAATTTTGAACGCAATGCTTTTTCACCATACATACTAATAATAAATTCACCTTGTTTAAGTAAACTAAGTTCATCAGGGTGAATAAGTGGTGCGCTTGCTTTACTTGTAGAGGTACTTGTTTGTGTTCCATCTTTTGCTTTGCTTTCTGTTTTTGAAACACTGTCAACCGAAGTGTGACCACATCTGTTACTAAATTCTTCTTTTGTTTTTAAATCAATAGTTCCAAGGAAGTAGTGAATGTTACAGTTGTTTTTTATGGTTTCAGCTACTGTATCACCATATCTTGCGTTTATTTGAGCATAATTTTGAACTGCTAAAATCATACATATATTACGACTACGAGCAACCGTTATTATAGTGTCAAGACGAGGAATGGTTGGTAACTGACCAAATTCATCAAGCATAAAATATACACGGCGAGGAAGTGTTTTACCTTCACGATGATTTGCTATGTCAACTAATTCCTTATAAAGTTGTAAAATACACATTGTTGAAATTGCGTGTCTTGTTTCTTTTTCATCTGGCACTTTTATAAACAATGCTGTAGGCTTGTCTGCAAATGTTGTAAAATCCATTTCATCTTTACTTGTAGTAAAACATATTCCAGTATCTGCAAACATACTTACAAATTGAGTTATTATACCAAAGAAACTTCGTGATGTTGAAACAGCATTGTTAAGAACTGCTGAAGATAATGTTGGTGCAACAGAAAATTTAGACCTTCCTTGAAAATACTTTTGCAATGTCATAAATGGTCTGTCTGGGTCATTGTCTCTTTCATTACATATTTTATAAAGATTAAAAAAGTTAAATTTTTCTTCCGTCATTCCTAAATCTTTATATGCACTGTCTTCAAGCATAGCCATCATAACACCAAGAACAAAATCTTTTGCACCTCGTTCCCAACTTTGGTCGGTTTGAGATTTTATAGGACACAAGGTGGTTGCGATATCGTTTAAATCTTCAAAAGCTGAATCGTAAAGTTGTTTTTTTAGTGCTTTTAAATCGTTTTCTAATAAAGAACGGGTAGGATAGGCAACACCATCAAATTCATACCATTCTTTATTATACACTGGTGATATAACTCGCAATCCAAGGTCGGCAGGGTTTTCATCGGTGTGTACTTTTACTTCATTTAATAAATGTATACTTCGTTGAAATGCTCTAAAAGGTCTAGCCATTGGGTTCCAACAAGTTGATGCATAAGCATCACGCAAGTCCAAAACTTTTATGTCATAACCTTCTTTTTTTAATTTGCTACAACACAACTCATATATTTCACCTTTCATATCATTAAAAACAAAAGAAGGTTTAGTTTTTGTTGAACTTAAGATTTGAACGCTTGGAACAACAAAGTTAGCTGTTTTACCACTACCAGTTGTACCAATTACTATTGAGTGCCAAGTTTTTGTGAACATATTTATTTTAACATTTTTTCCAACTTTCTCAGCACGCAAAACTGGTCCATCTGGGTGTTTTGCTAATTCTGTAAATAAACTGTATTCATATTTTCTGTTAAGTTCATCTTCTGTTAACCATTCAGAATCAAAAAATTGTTTTGTTTTATTTGTTTTTTTAGCATCTTTAAATAAACTTTTTCCATCTGAAAACTTTAATAAAGTCCAAATAACAAAACAAATATAAAGAAGTGCTGTTACTGGGAAAAACATTGGGTCGCTTGGATTTATTACAAGTTGTCCCTCTGTTATTATTCCCCAAATTCCACTAAAAATAATACCACCAACAAGGCATACAAAAATCATTCCTATGTATAGTAGCAAATATTTTAAAATCTTTGACATAATAACTCCTTATTGTTATTTGTTAACTTTTTTAATTAAGTATATTAAATTAAAATTAAGTATAAAAAAGTGTTCAGCATCATTTTACAACAATTTACAAATAAAATGCAATTATTTTTTTACATTTTTTTTATATTTAAAAACTTAAAAAATTTTTAAAAAAATATCAAAAAATGTTTGCTTTTGTATTTTTTATTTGGTAGTATAATTTCATAAATGTATGTTTTTACTTCTGTTGCTTCTATATGTTGTGTATATATTTCATAAAAAGGTAAAACATATTATTAAATAAATTGGAGGGGTTTAAGTTATGCAATTTATGTCTTTAATGGCAGATATTGCCACCAAATTTGCTCTATTAACTGCTGGTGGTGGGGATGATACAACTACAAATAACGATTTCGATTGGGGTGATTGGGAGTTTTTAAAGGAAATTGTTGAAGCAATTGACTGGGTAATGATTCCTATTATGATTTTGGTTGGTACTGCTGGTCTTATTTATGCCGTTGTTTTAGGTGTAAACCTTGCAAGAGCAGATAGTGCAGAAAAAATCAAAGAAGCAAAATCTCGTATGATTAATGCCATTATTGGTTTGGTGTCAATTATTGCTTTGTGTTTATTGTTGTGGTTGTTTATCGAAAATGTTCCAACAATTTTCGGGTTCACGCAAGAGAGAACAACTGGTGCTTTAATTGGTATTTAATTTAGCTGTTAAAGTTTTATTTTAATATGTTTTAAATTAAAAGGGAGTTTATAATTCTCCATAAGAGGGAGGAAAAAGTGAGTAAAAAGTCAACGAAATTATTTAGTTTGTTTTTCACTTTTGCCTTCGTCTTTTTTTCTTTTACAGGTTGTTCATTAACGCTAACAAAACCAAGTAATTATTATGAGGGATTATTTGGTGGAATGAATCCTAATAATTTTGATAACAAACCATTACCTGATGTTGAATGGGGTACAGGTGGTGAAACTTATCCTTCTATTACTTACGAACAAAAACAAGAAGCTTTAAATGAAGCTGCTGAAACTTACACAGGAATAAGAACAGTAAGTGTGCCTGTTGCAGGAGATGAATCGGGATATCAACAAACAGATTATGAACGAGCAAGATTTTATAAAAATGTATCTGACCAATATGAAATTTTAGCAAAATATATTTTGGTGTCTTTGGTAGGACAATTTGGTTTAGGTTCGGATTTAACAGAAATCGAAAGTTCTGTTTATGGTGTTGAAACCACAGGCGATTATGTTACTTCAATTACAACTTATCAACCAGAAAATCGTGAAGATTTTTCTGGTTATTTAGGTGATACTAGTGAGCGTTCAATTGATAGGACTGTTTCCAGTTGGGTAATTACCGATGATGGTTTATGTGTTCCTGTTGAAAATATTACTACTGGGGAATATACTTGTCCTGGTCAACATACTCCTGAAATTGTTTATACAAATGATTATGCTTGGAAACTAAATTTGGTTGATGAAGGTGATTTGTCTGCAACCGAGTATTTGCAGTTATATCTTGATAAATATTTAAAATTTGTTCAATTAAGAATTATGGAAATTGATTTGCAACAAGTTGCTACAAATTATGATTCAACAAATGAAACAGTTATTGATGAAAAAATAAAAAAATATTCAAGTGAAATATCTAAATTGGGTGTAGAAATAACTTCTGATGAACAAAGTGCAATTATTAATATGATTAAAAATGAAGTAGTTGGAATGACAGCAATAAACTATGATAATTCATCAAAAACTTTTACTGAACCTACTTTTATAAAAAGTTATAATGATTCACAAGTTGTTCATGGTTATGATATTAATAATAACGGAATATATGGTGATACAATTGTAATAACACCTAATAATGGTTTTTATTGTGGTTTTGAGCAAGCAGTAAATTTAGTTGTTCCAGAACTTCAAGAAATTATAAAAACATTTCCTGATTACTATGCGATGGAAATATGTGATGTTAATCCAACAGATTTTTACAACATAGGGGAAGAAGTTGAAAGCGGTGAAAAGCAGGTTTTAAACAATATTCCGCAAGCTGAATATAAAAGTGTTTCTTTTATAACAGAACAAGAATGGTTTTTTGATGCTGTTTATATAGCAGTATCTGCTGATACCGACTTTATATTAAATTTATATTTAAGAGTTGTTGTTAACGGTGAAGAATTTACTGTTAAAATTGGTTGTTTAAATGTTGATAGTACTAAAAGTTGGGAATATTTAGGTGAATCGGAAGAAGAAAGCACTGATACAAGTGATGAAGCTTTAAGAAACGAGTTGTTAGACTCATCAATAAAACGCAATATGTTGTTAGTTGATTTAAGTGTTATATTATCAACAGAACAATTAGATTTGCTTTATCAAGGGCACACAAATAGTGATTTGCTTAAACAAAATGTATATTCTACAAATGAAAATCGTTGGGGATATCATACCAATTCTAAAAATAATACAGAGGTTTCTCCAACAATTTTAGAATTAACTGAAAGTTTGTATATTAATATGTTAATTGAAAACCAAAAAAGCACTTTTGCGCTTAATAACGAAAATAACACTTTTTATGAAATTATTTTTGATATAGAAAAAGAAAAGGAAACAGATAAACATCCATTTACTTTTCTTGTTTGGACAGCTCAATTTAGTGATGGTTTGTTAGAAACTTAGCATTAAAATTGATAAAATTTGTTAAAATTTTGAAATTATAGATATTTTTTGTCAAATTGTTAAAAAATAAGTTTACATAAAAAGTTTGATTTGTTAAAATTTTAATAAAATAAAAAAAGGAGGATAAGTTTTGCAGTTAAGTTTGTTTCAACTGGGTTGGGTAATTGCTGATGCCATAACTGGTTTAATTAATTGGCTTGCAGATAAAATTGGTGGCTTTATTGGTGATGCTATTGAATCATTTGCTAGTATTTTTATCACTACTATTTCAGCAATTGCATATGGTTTGCAAATGGGTTTCTTTATTATTATGGACTGCATTCAACTTATGTTCCGTAAAATAGCGGGGCTTGATTCGTATTATTATCAAGGTACATCGCAAACTGGTGATATGGTGCTTGATTTTATTGCCAATCCTACAGTTCAAGGTGTTTTTTGGAGTGTAATGGCAGTTGCTTGTATTATGTTGTTTATTTCTACTTTTATTGCAATTATAAAAAGTGAAATAACAGAAAAAGGCGCAAATCCGAAAGGTCCTATTATCGGAAAGGCATTTAAATCTATTCTTTATTTTGCAATGGTTCCAGTGGTTTCAATTATGGGAATTTTCTTTGCAAATGTTTTACTAAAAACTTTGGATGTTGCAACTGCTGTTAACAATACAACTAAACTTAGTGGAATGGTGTTCCAAGCTGCGTGTGTAGATGGAAATCGAGCGCAAGGAGATGCGGAATTTGCTGCCAAAATAGCAAGAGATTTTGGTGTTTCTGCAAATAATGATACATATACTGTCGCAGATGCGGTAAACAAAGCGTTTGCACAAGCCAAACAAATCACAGTTACTACAGACCCTTTTTCTGAACCATATATGTTTGCAATAAGTATAGGTGCCTTTGTTGGATATGATGCTATAACGGGAACTAGAACTGCCGATATAATGAACTTTACATTGGTTTATTATTATTATGATTTAATGATTACTGGATATGATTACTTGATAGGCTTTATCGGTGGTTTTATAGCGTGTTCTATGTTGTTATCTACATGCTTAGGTTGTATACAGCGAATTTTTGAATTAACAATTTTATTTGTAGTTGCACCACCTTTGATTGCTATGATGCCTATGGATAATGGTGCAAAATATAATCAATGGCGTGGTGAGTTTGTTAAGCGTGTGTTTGGTCTTTATGGTCCTATTATTGGTTTAAATTTAATGTTTATGATTTTAACTATAATTGGTGATTATACATTGTTCCCAGATGAGCCAGGATATGCTATACATAATGGTTTAACAAAATTGTTCTTTATGATTGTAGCGTTAACATCTTTAAAAGAATTTGTTGCTTTAATTGCTATCTTGGTTGGTGGTAATGATGCTTACAGCCAAGGTGAATCTAAAAAAGAACCAGTAACAAATATGGCTGGTAAAATTGGTTCAGGTACACGAAGACTTGCACAATCTATGGTTCCAAAATCAGTTAGAGATAAAGTAAAAGGTAAAGTAGATAGTGTTGGAAGAGATGAAAATGGTGAAATTAAAGGTGGTTGGAACAAAGCAAAACATGCATTAGTAAATCCTGGAAGTACAATTGGGGGAATTGCTAATAAAAAAGATGGTTTGATTAGTGATTTGATGACAATTTCTGGTGTTGGAAAGGGTTTAAAAGATAAAGCATTGTTAGAAAATCCTAACAGCATTTGGGGTGCATTAATGCCTGGTGCAGTTGATGCTGCTGATAAACGCAAAAAAGACAAAGAAGCAAAAGATGCTCGTGAAGCCAAAGAGGCTGAAATGATGAATGAAGAAAATTTCAGACCTGAGTTGGAAAAAAAGAAAAGAGCAAATCAACTTAAAAATTATGCAGACGCTGAAGCAAAAGGTGGAGTAAACCCTCAAAAAGAAGCTTTAAACCTTATTAACAGCAAAAGGCAAGAAGTGCGAGATAAAATTGATGCACTTAAATCTGAAAATCCAGAAGCAAATACTAATGCGTATGAAGCTTTGTATGACCAATTGGGCGACTATGCAAATAAAGTGCAAAATGGTGATTTAGTTGCTGGCGTTGACTTCGAAGAAGGTAAAATGCCAGGAGTAGGTGGGACACCAGGTGGGGCAACAGATGTTTCAACAAACTTGGCTGATATTGAAAACTTATTACGAAATGGCATAAAAGTTAAACTTGACGATGGAGCAACCGTTAAATTATCTTCTGACGATAGCCCTATTACCAAATTAGCTAGTGTAGCCGAAGCATTGTCATCAGCTGCCGAAGATTTAAAAGCTGGTGCTTCATCTTCAAAATCAATGCTTTCTGGTGCTGCTAGCAAGTTGGGTGTATCGGCAGGTGCAATAACAAAAGCTGCAAAAGGTTTAAAACCTGAAACATACACTCCAGGGAAAGCTCCTTCAGCAAAAACACCACCATCTGACCCGATGTTTGGATAGTTAAAGAATAAAAAAGAGAATTTTTCTCTTTTTTGTTTTTTTAAAATAAATTTAAAAATTTGAAAAATTGTTTTGTTTTTTTAATAAATTATTATATAATTTAATTAATGTTACAAAATAGGGGATAAGAGGGTTAATATGAAATTTATTCCGCGTAAAACAAAAGTTAAAATGGAGTTTGGGAAAGGCATTACACTTGGTGATGTTATTTTGGCTGTTATTGGTGTTGCCGTTTTACTTTTAATGATTTTAAGTCAAGGTATAACTGATGTAGCAATGAAAATTTATTTATCAGTAGCTTGGTGTGGTATTGTTATTGCACTTTTTGTTCGAGTTGCTGATGGATTGCCTTTATATGCAACTTTGGGTATGTTGATAAAATTTTTTGCTTATAAGAAAAAGTTTGCAAAACATAAAACTCGTAAGTATTCTGATATACAAGAATTAATTCCGTATCAAAGTATACACAATGATGTGGTAGACTTTACACAATATTATGCTGGTGTTCTTGAAATTAGGCCAGTTGAATTTTCTTTATTAAATGAAGAAAAGCAAGAGTTGGTTATTAGAACCTTATCAAATGCTTTAAAACTTATTGGAACACATCAAAGCGTAAGTATAGTAAAAAATTGTAGACCTATGTCAATGACTCAATATATATATAATGAAGACAGAAAATATGACTCTGTGCTTGAAAGAGTTGCTGATGGTGAAATGTCAAAAGAAGAAGCTGAAGCAAGGTCTTTAATTTTTGAATCTCGTATACAAAAACTTCGTGATTTTAGTAATGAAGCAAAGGTTTTTAAGGACCACTTTTATATTGTTGTTTATGACCCAGATTTAGAATCGCTTAATATAACTTTGGAATCTATGATTAGCTCATTAGGAAAAGGTCAGGTTCCAATTGTTGCAACAAGGCTTCGTGACCAAGATTTAGCTATATTTTTAAAATCTAACTATCAAAAAGATTTTGATGAAGGTGATTTGGCAATTGTTTCAATGAAAGATTATGCAAGGTGGACAATTCCTGAAAAAGTTAGGTTTAAAGTTGGAAAAACAATGATTGATGGAATTGAATATCGTTCATTTTCTATAACTGACTATCCATTAAATGTTCCAAATGCGTGGGCTTGGCCATTCTTTTCAATGGAGGGTTGTAATGTTAATGTGCACTTAAAACCAATTCCTAAACCAAAAGCTGAAAAAGATTTGGATAGGGCTATTAACGAGTTGGAAGGAAGAATGGGTGTAGGAAAAACAAGTAAACAAGTTGAACTTGGAACACAGATGCAAACATTAAATAGTTTGATATCTGAATTAAAAATTGGTAATGAAGACCTTTTTGATGTTAACATACACTTGTTTTGCGAAGAAGCTTTAAAAAAAGAAGTTCGTGGAATTTTAAAACAATATGGTTTTAAATATAGTGAAATGTTTGGAAGACAAGTAGAAGCTTTTGTAAGTTACAATACATCACAACTTGAAAGAGCACCTGACCATAGCCGTGGTATTCAAACAACTTCAATTGCTGCAATGTTTCCATTTATTTCAAACAGTTTGCAAGATGATGCTGGAATTTATCTTGGTTATAATTCATATCCAGTATTTGTAGATTTATTTGTTCGTAACAATGAACGGGTAAATTCAAATATGATTGTTATTGGTAAATCTGGAAGTGGTAAATCTTATGCTACTAAATGTTTACTTTCAAATCTTGCAGCAGATAATGCTCGTGTATTTATTCTTGACCCTGAAGATGAATATACTGACCTTGCTATTAACTTAAAGGGTAAAATTATTGATGTAGGTTCAAGTGTAAATGGTATTTTAAACCCATTCCATGTAATGACTTCGTTAAGTGCCGATGAAGGTGGTGGTGGTGACTCGTTCTCGCAACACTTACAATTTTTAGAAGAATTTTTTAAGGTTATATTTGAAGGAATGAGTAGTGATGCATTTGAACTTGTTAATGCTTTGGTATCCGAGGCTTATAAAAGAAAGGGTATAACAGGTGCAACCGACCTTAGTAAACTAACACCTGATGATTATCCAATTTTTGATGATTTATATAAAATTATAAATGAGCGCATTGAAAAAGAAACTGATGAATATCATCACCGAAATTTACAAATTTTGTTAAATTATGTTGCAAAATTTGCTTCTGGTGGTCGTAACTCAAACTTGTGGAATGGTCCAACTTCAATTGTTACTAAAGAAAATTTCTGTTGTTTTAACTTCCGTTCGTTAATGGTTAACCGTAATATGACCATTGCTAATGCTCAAATGTTATTAGTATTTAAATATTTGGATAACGAAATTTTGAAAAATCGTGACTTTAATAAACGATATGAAACAACTCGTAAAATTATTGTAGCAATTGATGAAGCACATATGTTTATTAACCCTAAATTCCCAATTGCTTTGGACTTTATGGCGCAAATGGCAAAGCGTATTCGTAAATATGAAGGAATGCAAATAGTTATTACACAGAACATTAAAGACTTTGTTGGTTCGGCTGACATTGAAAGACAAGCAAGTGCGGTTATTAACGCAAGTCAATATTCAATGATATTCTCATTGGCTCCGAATGACATAACAGACTTGGTTAATCTTTATAGAAACGCTGGTGAAATTAATACCGATGAACAGGATCGTATTGTTACAGCTGGTCGTGGTGAATGTTTCTTTATTTCAAGTGCATTTGCAAGAACTTCGTTTAAAATAGAAGCGAACGATGCAATTAAAAAATTGGCTGCACTTTCTGCAAGATAAAAGCACAAATTTTGGTGCTTTTTCTTTTTTTTATTTAATATTATAAATTGAACAAAAGGGTATTGATTTTTAACTAGTTTTGTGATACAATAAATGAGAATATAAATTAGGGGTGAAAATTATGGCAGATGATGCAATTGAAAAAGCTAGTACTTACCCAGTAGAATATTATTGGTTTGAAGGTCGTGGCCGTGGGCGTGTTGCAAGGTTTTGGCCAAACACTTCTTCTCGTCGTATTAGACAATCGGCTAATTTAGATAGTTTTTCTGGGGCTATCTTGTCAACCGATTATGGTGAAAACTTTTTAAATATGAGAAATAAAGGTAAGGTTTATAAAAACTTTGAAACCATTTTAAGCAGAAAAGCTTTTAAATCTGGTGTTAACCCAGATTTTATGCCTTATTTACGATTAGCAAGCAATGGTTACACTTCAAACCGTTTATTGGGTAAAGAGCAAGATAAAAATCTTAATTTAGCAGGTGTTAGAATTTTAAAAGAAAAAGGTTTGGAAAATGTTGATTTTGCAGGAGATGTTCGTGCTTGGGCTGATATGGCAACAAGTGAGGGGCGTTTGAATCCAGCAGCATTTTTAAAAATGATAACTGCAGAAAGATTGGTAAATGATAAAGCTCTTTTAGCAAATTTACACACTGTTGATGAGTTAAAGAAAGCTGGATATGAAATTCCTGAATTTGCTGAACCTGTTATGATAACTAAAAAAGGTGAAGAATTATATGATTTATCATCTGTATATTCAACAACTGCAAGGGTAACACCTTCTTATGCATTATTAGGTGATAAAGAAATTAATGCCAATTCATTTAAAGATTTAAACAATATTGAAAATATGAGTGGCTTTATTCAAAGTTTATCAAAGGCAACTGGTGTAAAAATTGTTGCATCTGATGGTTTAGAACAGGGTCAAACATCTTTCAAATTAGGTAGAATAAGAAATATAGGCAGAAGATTAATAAGTTTTCTAAGCACTTCAAGTAATGGTTTGGCAAGAGCTGTTCCATATGGTGTTGTAACCTATTCATCAAAAGGAACTCCTGCAGAACAAGTATATTCAATCGTTAAACAAGTTTCTGAATTAACTTGTGAACAACCAATTACAAAAACAATAAAATTAATACAAAAAAAATCTCCAAGCAATTTGCCTAATTTATCAGATTTTGAAAACAATAAAGAAATTGTTAAATCTGTATCTGCGTCTTTAATTGCTTCTCAAATGATTTCTATGGCTAATTTATCAGTAAATGATGCAAAAATTTTACAAGAACTGTTTAAAATAGATGCTGCTCAAACTTTATCTAGAGTTTCAAATCCGTATAATGAATGGATGATGCCATTAATAGCAAGTTATGTTACAAATAGTTCAAAAGCGTTTGCTAATGAATTTGGTATTGAAAATAAATTAAGTGAATATGCTAAAATTTTAGGCGTTGAACCTAGCACAATTGGTTCTACAAACTCGGTAATTTTAGGAATGCGTGATTTATCTGTTGAAAACAAAGGATTAATAACTTCGGTTTTACCAGATGAAAAACTAGATGAAAATTTATTTGTTGATATTGAAGAAACAAAGTTAGAACCAGCTTCTGAAGAAAAAGAAAAAGGTTTTGATGAACACGAAAAAACAGATGAAGAAGAGCACGAGTATAAGGAAGAACATCCACACGAAGAAAAAGGTTCTAAAATTTTTGACTGGGGTTCATTGGCTCCAACAACAAGAACAATTTATACAAACAAAAAATGTTCTAAATTCAAAGAAAAATCTTATGCTCTTATGGAAGAAGTTTTAAAATCTGAACATATGAACTTAAATGTTCAACATATAAGATATAAAAAAGCTTCAGAAAATATGAAATATAGCGAGAAGAAGAGGGCACAATATAAAAAACAAGCAGATGAATTGCTTGCTAGAAAAACTGAATTATTGGAAATTGAAAGAGCATTTCGTAATTGCATTAATCAAGAAGGGCTTAAAAAGGTTAACGATGACATTGCTAAAGCTGAGGATAAAAATATTATGGCTAAACGAGAAGCTCTTGCAGGTAAATTCTTGATGAATAAAGTTTTAAAAATTGGATTATTAGGGCTTAAGTATGCACAAGGTGAACCTGTTACTTATGGTAGTGTAAGTTTTAAAATGGATGCTGAAAAAGCTAAGCATATGAATGCTAGTGCTATTTTCGATGATTTTATTAAAAATTGTGCTTATCATGATTTAAAAATTGATAAAAAATCAGAAGAAACTTCAGCTAAAGTGAAAACGGTTAGTGGAAAAACATCAATTAAAGATATGTTATTAAATTTATATGTTAGACCAAGTATTGATAAAGTACTTGAACCAACAAAAGAATTTGCAGTTGATGAATATGAATATGAAAAAGTAATGTAAAAAAAGGGAGTGAAATTTATGTCTATATCAAAAAATGACCCAAAAGTGATTGAAACTAGTTACTCAATATTAGAAAAAATAATTGTGGCAATTGATTTTAAAACAAAAGAAGAGTTAGTAGAACTTGCTGATGTTATGGTTAAAAATGCACAAAAAGGTGATTATCCAGAGGTTGTAAAACTTGCTTATGAAGATGCTAAGAAAAAGATTGAGTTATTAAGCTTGGAACAATTAAAAGAAATAAGAAATATTGCTATTTCTTAATTGTAAAGGGTACTATGCAAAAAAAGAATGGAAAATTTTCCATTCTTTTTTATTTTTGTGAATAGTTTTGTTAATATATTCTAGTTTTTAAAATAGAGAAGTTATAATATTATTAATTTTTAAAAACCTTATCAATTTCTCCTCCACCCAAACAATTTTCGTTTTCATCATAAAGAACTACATATTGTCCAGTATTTATGGCTTTTTGAGGAGTTTTAAATTCAACTTTTACATTGTTTTCAATTATTTCAACTAAAACTTTTTGGTCAGGTTGGCGATATCTAAATTTTGCGAAACATTCAAATTTATTTTGTTTTGGTTTTTCAGGTATCCAATTAAAACCTAATGTTTGAAGTGAAGTTGAAAATAATATATCTTCTTCACCTTGGGTTACATAAAGAGTGTTAGTTTTTAAATCTTTTTCAACTACAAACCAAGCTTCACCATCACCATCTTTAACTCCACCAATTCCTAATCCTCGTCTTTGTCCTAGCGTATAAAACATTAAACCCTGATGTTCTCCAACAACTTTTCCATTTAAAGTTTTAATTTCCCCAGGTTTGCAAGGTAAGTAGTTTTTTAAAAATTGTCTAAAATTTCTTTCACCAATAAAACATATTCCTGTGCTATCTTTTTTTTCTGCTGTTGAAAGACCATTTATTTTTGCAATTTCTCGTACTTTTGATTTTTCAATATTTCCAAGCGGAAAAATAACTTTACTTAGTTGATTTTGTGATAGTTGATTTAAAAAATATGTTTGGTCTTTGTTTTTATCAAAAGCTTTTTGTAAGTAAAATAAATTATTTTTTTTATAAACTTTGCAGTAATGCCCAGTGGCTATATAATCAGCACCTAACTCCAATGCTTTTTGTAAAAATGGGCCAAATTTAATTTCTCGATTACATAAAACATCTGGATTAGGAGTTCTTCCATTTTTATAACTTTCAATAAAGTATGAAAAAACTTTTTCTTGATATTCCTTTGAAAAGTTTACGGAATAGTAAGGAATTCCAATTTTATTACAAACTTTGCATACATCATCATAATCTTGTTGACTAGTGCATACACCATTAGCATCTTTTTCTTCCCAGTTTTTCATAAACAGCCCTATTACATTATAGCCTTGTTCTTTTAACAGCAGGGCAGATACAGATGAATCAACTCCACCACTCATTCCAACTACAACAGTTTCTTTCATAATCGTTTCCTTTTTAATTTATGCAAAGTATAACATAGTTTTTGTTTAATTTCAATAAAAAAAATTAGTGTTTACTTATTATTTATTTGAAAAAGTAACTGTTTAATTTAAAATTACATATTGAAAAATTTTTAAAAATATGTTATAAATAAAAAGAATTTTTATAGTTTAATCTAATTTAAAGTGAGACGAAATGGTAAATTATATTGAAACACGAAGATTTTTTTCTAACATTAAAGAAGAGATGTTAGTAACAAAAGACTATAAAAAAAGAAATGAGTTATTACAACAAGCAATTCAATATGCTATTAAGAATAAAAATGATTTAGATTTAAATGCTTGTGCTAATTTTTTTGTAAGCGTTTATATAAAACCAGAAGATTTAGAACTAATTTTATCAGAAATAGATTTTCAAAGTTATAATAAATTTAAAATTGAAAAAAAGTTGGAATATTTAAACAAAAGTAAAGACAAGATGGATAATGCAAAGCAAAAAGCTTTAAAAACAGTTAATAATTTTAGTAAAATTAGTTCACAAGCAGAAGCAAATAATTTTTTATCGGAAATGGAAGATGCTATAAAATTAACAGATAATTCAACAATAAAATCACAAATTATAGATTTTGTAATTGATTTTGCAAATAAAAATAAAGATTATATTGACAATGTTAATTTTACACTTTTTATTGCAAATAATTCAACAAGGAGAGAGCAGATAGATGCTTCGTTTGATATGCTTGGTTTATCAGATGAGCAAAAATCATTTGTTAGACATATCATATTTTCTAAAAAAACTGAGCAATCAAAAAAAATTGTTTCAAAAACAACAGTTAGTGATGATAAAAAAGATATAAAATTACAAGATGAAGTAAAAGAAGATAATATTCAAGAAATTAAGAAATCAAAGATTGAGAAATTGTTTACAATTGATGAAATTGTTATGGAATATCATCAAAGTGATGGAAAAAATTATTTTAAATATTTGCAAAGTCTTGATGAAATAAGAAGAAATGGAAGTGTTTTAGAAAAAGATAAAGCTTCAAAAGCAATTGGTATTTTACAAAATATTTCAAAAGCAAAGATGAGTAATAAACCATATGATTTGAATGAATTGCAAGAAAAGTTTTATGGAGTGAAAAATTCATCAAAATTAAATAATAAAGAAAAGAATGTAGATGAAAAAAGCAAAACTCAAAAAGAAGAATTAAAACAAATTGTTGAAGAAAAAACCGAAATTTCAAGTGATATTGAGGAAAAGTTCGAAACAAAGGCAGATGATAAAAAAGTTAAACAAAAATCTTTTAAGGATAAAACTAGAACGGAAATTACAGATGAAGAAAAAAATCAAATTTATTTAGAATTTCAAAGTGATAATGCAAGTTTGCAGACTATATTATATACTTATAATATTTTTCAAGGCGCTGTATATAGTCAAGTTTTATTTAAGTTAAACACAATATCAGAAAATGCAAAATCTTTAAATGATAAAAAAATAATTAATAATGCTAAACAAGCATTATCAGTAATAGAAAAATCAATAAAAAACAAACAAGTTTTAACATTTGGTGAAATTGATTTTGTATTAAATCCAACTAAAGAAATTAAAAAAGAAAAACAACAAATTAATATTGATAAAGAAAAAACTGAAAAGTTAGTGCTAGAAACAGATAAAAAATTAAATGAATTAAATAGTAGTTCTGAAAATTTAGATAATTTTAAAGAAGAACATTTGCAAATAATTAAAACTTTATTGTATAAAATTGATGATACATATGATGCCGAAAAATTAGCAGACTTTATGTTAACTTATGGCAATGCAGAATTAAATTGTGAATTTTTAAAACAGTTTGGAACAGATATTGAACAAGAAAAATTTAGACTTCTTGAAGAACCAAGTTTTGAGGGCAAATATAGAAGGGATAAAGATTTGCATTTAGAATACTTAAAAATAAAAGGTTCAGATAAACCTAAACATCAAAAAGTTTGTATAGCTGGATTAAGTTTTAATAAATTGCTTGACTTTGCTTTGCAACATCAAGAAGCAGATTTAATGCAAATATATGATATAATGCTATATAAATCTAAATTTACAAAAAAAGATAATATCGATGAAAGTAATCAACAAGCATTTAATAAATTGGATAGATTAATTACGGCAAGAAATAGAAATTTAACATTAAATGAAACTGTTGATAAACCATTAGTTAATGAAAAAATTTAAAAGATGCGTTTTAATTTAAAATATTGTAAAAAAGCTCTCTTTAGCGGAATTATTCGCAAAAGAGAGCTTTTATAATTTAAAAATGAGATTTTGAACTTTACTTTTCTTGTAAAACAACAGGAACTTTGAATTTTTTAAAACTTATTTTAATTATATCACTAATCCACATTATTACACATAATGCACCCATTACACAAGGAATTATATAATTTCCTGAAATCAGCAACCAGCTTCCTAACGGAGCTAAAAATGTTTCAACTTTTTCAAGAACTGTTACCATAGATATTATTGTTAAAAGAAATATAAACATCATAACTGACATTGAAATGGCTTTGAAATATCTTTTAACAAAATAACAGTGTGCACCCATCCAACCTAAGAACACACAAAGCAAAAGTGTTTTTTTGTATGAAATATCATAAGGGAAGAATGATGAATAAATAATTTTTTCTGGTTGAAATTCTGCTTTTGCCTTTGTTGTTTGTTGAAAAGAAGCATTTTTTAAATCAGAAATTTTCAATCCACATTTTGAGCACGCAGTATCTTCTTTTTTTATCCTTGACCCACATTTAGGACAGCGCATTAATTCTCCTTTGTTTATTTTATTTTAGATATATATTTAGCTAAATCAATAACTCTGTTTGAGTAACCCCATTCATTATCATACCATGCAACAACTTTTACAAAATTTTCATTTAGCATTATTCCGGCATTTGCATCAAAAATTGATGAACGACAATCTCCATTAAAATCACTTGATACAAGTGGTTCTTCGGTGTAGCCAAGAATACCATTTAAACTACCATTGCTGGCTTTTTTCATTGCAGAACATATTTTTTCATAAGTAGTAGGTTTTTTTAAACGAACTGTTAAGTCTACAACAGAAACATTGGTTGTTGGAATACGGAAAGACATACCAGTTAATTTACCCTTTAAGTGGGGAATAATCACACCAATAAGTTTTGCAGCACCAGTACTTGAAGGTATTATATTTGTGCTTGCAGCTCTTCCAAGACGCCAGTCTTTTTTAGAACTTCCATCAACAGTAAGTTGTGTTGCTGTTGTTGCGTGTATGGTTGACATTAAACCTTCTTCAATTCCAAAGTTATCATCTAAAACTTTTACAACTGGCGCTAAACAGTTTGTTGTACAACTTGCATTAGAAATAATCTTCATATCTGATGTGAAAGTGTTTTCATTTACACCCATAACAATTGTTGGCATTTCTTTACCAGGTGCAGTTACAATAACTCTTTTTGCTCCACCTTTTAAATGTAAACTTGCTCCTTCATAATTTGTAAATTTTCCACTTCCTTCTATAACTATATCAACATCATGTTTTCCCCAAGGTATAAGTTGAGGCTCTTTTTCTGAATAAAAAGCTATTTTTTTTGAACCAATAATTAAATAACCATCTTTAGATTGAACTTTCTCATCAAATTCTCCGTGAGTAGAGTCATATTTTATTAAATGAGCTGAATAATCTGCTGTCATAAACGGGTCATTAATAGCAACTAATTCAATATTTTTATCTTTAGCTGCAAGTCTAGCAACTAATCTTCCAATTCTACCGAAACCATTAATACCAATTTTTATTTTATTCATAATTTTTCTCCTTTTTATTTTAAGTTTTCAGGGTTTAACGCTTTTAGTTCATCTATCACAAATTTACCATCTTTTCTAATTAGAACATCATCAAACCATATTTCGCCGCCACCATATTCTGGTGTTTGAATTTGAATTAAATCAATATGAATACCAGACTTGTTACCATTAGGTGCTTCAACAAGACATGTACCAAAAGCCATATGGAATGAACCACTTATTTTTTCATCAAACAAAATATCATACATTGGTTGATTAATATAAGGATTAACTGCAAGAGCAAATTCTCCAAAATATCTTGAACCTTCATCGGTATCCAAAATTTTAATTAATTCATCATTATTTGTTGATTTTGCCTCAATTATTTTTCCATCTTTAATTATAAATTGAATGTTTTCAAAAATTTGTCCATTAACAGCGCAGGGAACATTATAAAGCACTTTTCCATTCACACTTGTTTTAATAGGGCTTGTAAACACTTCGCCATCAGGAATATTATATTCACCAGCACAGATACAAGCACTTTGGTTTTTTATAGAAAAAGTAATGTCAGTGTTTGGCGCAATTATATGAACTTTATCTGTTTTTTCCATCAATTTTTTAAGTGGTACCATTGCATCTTTCATTTTTGAATAGTCAAAAGTACAAACATCTAAATAAAAATTTTCAAATTGTTCATCACTCATTTTTGAATTAAAAGCAGATAGATTGTTAGGATAATTTAGTAAAACCCATTTTACATTGTTTTTGTCAAATATTTCGTGATATTTTCTGTTACTTATTCGTGATATAAGCTGTTTTGTTTCAGGAGAAACATTGTTACTGTTAAATGGATTAGCCGAGCCATCAACGATTATTGCTGCTTGTAAACTTTCCCACAGTGGAATTTCAAGTTTTGTATTAAATTCAATTATTTCTTTTGTATAGTTAGGTGTTAAATGAGATTTTACTTTAGATGATGTTGTTTTTACAATTGGAATTCCTCCACATTTCCAAACATTATCTATAATTTCGGTTACAAATTCATCTGGAACATCAATTGCGTTTATTAAACATTTTTCGTTTGGTTTTAGTTTGATTGAATAATTAACTAAATTTTGAGCTAATTTTTTAAGTCGTTGGTCTATCATTTTTTACTTGCCCCTTTTTTTGATGTTTTGTTGTTATCAACCTTTGTTGATGTTTGATTTTTTTTAACTTTTTTTGCAGTTGTTTGGTTTTTTGCAGTTTTTTTCGTACTTGAACTTTTTTTAGAAGTATTAGATTGTTTACTTGTTTTGTTTGATGTTTTTATTTTTTTATCTGTTGAAGATTTTTTATTTACTCTTGGTTTTGTGTTATGGATTTCTGTTGTTACTGTTATTTTTTCGTTTTCTTTTTCTTTATTATTTTCTTTTGATAAACTGTTATTGTACAGTTTGTCAACCTCTTTGGCAAATTCGGTTTCAAAGTTTATTTCTTTTATGCCAAAATATATATGTTCTTTTACTATAGTTGCTACTTCACCATTTTCGGCTATTCTAACGGCAAATTTATTTCGATATTTATAAATTTGTTTAGTACTGTAAATTAATCCAAATCCTCCCGCAATTATCCAAATAAACAAAGCAATCAGTGCCCACCAACTATAAATTAAATTATTAAAAAACGGATAGATAATCGCAAGACTAATTAAACAAAGTGAATAAATAATTGTAACCCAACCAAGAGATGACATTGCAGTTGTTTTTTCAGTTGGTGTATATTTATAAATTTTTTCTTCTTCTACTATAGATTGTTTAAGTTGCTTATAATCGTTTGTAGTTCTTAATTCAAAGCAATTTACAGGATTAGCACAAATTAAATTTGCTACACGACCATCCATAAGTTGAATATTTGGCTCACAAAATAAATCACTGTTTTTTCCAATTAATTTCAAACCTGTATTATAAGCACTAAGCCCTATTTTTTCAATAAATTTAGTAAATTTAGATCGTTTTTTTCTTACAAAAACTAATTCGTTTCCTTCTTTTCTTTTCTTTAAAACTTCTTCAACAACTTTTAATTCTGTATCCCAAGTACAAAGTAAAACTTCTTCACCTCTAGACTGAGATAATCCCATTAAAATCATTTCATTAATGTTATTTCTTTCATCTAAAACTATTAGTTGATGATTAGGAAGTTGACTAGCTAATAAGCGAAGGGCATCTTTTTCTGAATAGTTTTCCTTTACAACAAAAATCACTTCAATATCGGTTTCATAATCTAAAATAATTTTTAAAAAATTTGAATGTTTTACAGAAAAATCCTCTATTGGTGTTTCAACTGTTATTAGTAAGGTTAACATAAATACCTCTTTTAATAAATATTGCTTATTTTATTGTAATTATAATTAAATTATATATTAAATAAAGTTAAAAACCAAATAAAATAATTGAATTTTTTTTATTTTAATTAATTTATTTGCTTTTTTAGGGTGTTTATGTTAACTTATGCTTATGAATATATAAAATTGGAGGGTTCTTTGGAGAATAAACTTTTTAATCATAACATTATGTTACATCATGCACTTAAAAATGGTTATGCTATAGGTGCTTATAATTTTAGCAGTGTTGAAATGATGCGAGCGATAATTGACGGTTGTCAAGAAACAGATGCTCCTGTAATTCTTTCTTTAAGTAATTCTGGTTTAAAATTTGCTACTCCAACATATTTAAAAAATGTTGTTCACGCAGCACTTGAAATAACAACTATTCCAATTTCTTTACATTTAGACCACGGAAAAGATTTTGAAATTGTTAAACAATGCATAGATATTGGTTTTAATTCGGTTATGATAGATGGTAGTTATTTACCTTATGAAGAAAATATAGAATTAACAAAAAAAGTGGTTGATTATGCTCACAAATATGGTGTTGCGGTAGAAGGTGAATTAGGTAAGTTGGCAGGTGTTGAAGACGATGTTAAGTCGGATAAAATTGCATATACTGACCCAGTTCAAGCAAAAGATTTTGTTGAACAGACTGGCGTTGATAGTTTAGCTATTGCAATTGGAACTAGTCACGGAGCTTTTAAATTTTCTGGAACCCCTACATTAAAATTTGAAGTTTTAGCAGAGGTTAGAAAATTGATACCAGATTTACCTATTGTTTTACACGGTGCATCAAATGTTCCACAAAAATATATTGAAATTATTAACAAATATGGTGGTGACATACAAAAATCTAAAGGTGTTTCAGAAGAGCTTATTGAAAAAGCTTGTTCTTTGGGTGTTTGTAAAGTAAATAATGATACAGATTTGCGGGTTTGTTATACTGCGGCAATTCGTGAATATTTGGCAAAAAATCCACAATGTTTTACACCAAGAGAATATTTGCAATATGCAAAAGATGAAGTTCGAAAGTTGATTATTGATAAAAACATTAATTTATTTCACAGTGCTGGGAAGGGTAGTTTAATTAAAAAAATATAAATAGAAATATATAATGTGCAAAAGCGAATATCTATTTCAATTCAATTTTGCACATTATTTTTTGTTTTTTCATAGTATGTAAATGTATGGGTCAAAAATTTGGAGGTGTTTTCTATGTCTTTTTTTACAGGAATAAGAACAGAAAATATGCCAGGTCCAATAATGGGAAATCCTTTAAAGGGGTTGTGTGAAAAGGTTTGTTTACAAGTTAAAAAAGTTTTTGATGCTTGTATAAGAAGGGAACACATTGAAAATCTAACTGTAACTTTAACAGACTTTAATCCTGCAAGTCCTGCTGCACCTTTAACTTTTGTTTCAGGTCAAACATCAACAACAGTTCCAACAACATTGAGTAATGTTACTGTAACAAGATTTGATGATAGACCTAATTTTGCAAGGGTAAGCAGTACTGTTAATATTCCAATTGAAGTTGCTTACATAGATGCAAATAAGGTTGCGGGTGTTGCTCAAGGAGTTATTACTTTGGACCAAGATGTTGTTTTGTTTGTTCCTCAACCATCTATTATACCTTACAAAATAGAACCAGTAGTGTCTGTTGTTGTTCCACAAGGTAATTTTACATCAGCAGATACAATTATTCTTGATGCTTGTGTTATGTTAATAATTAAAGTTGTTGCGGAAACTGAATTACTTGTACCAAGTTATGGATATTGTGATATTCCACCTTGTCAAGAATTTTCACAAGATGTTTGTGCTGGTTTCTTTGAATTACCATTATTTCCATCTGCACAACCTCGTGCTACAACAATTAATAACAATAATGGTTTTTAAAGTTAAAAGAAAAATTCTCCACAAAACGCTATCAAAAGATAGCGTTTTTTTATTTTTTTTGTAAATTTTTTTGTAATTATGTTTTTATATTTAAAAAATATGAAATTTTAGCATTTAAATTTGTTATGATATTTTTATATTAAGATAATTTGACTTGCGAACATTTTAATCTTTTGTTATAATAAAAACATTGAAGGAGTTTGAGATGAAAGTATTTTGTATAAGCGACTTACATCTTTCTTCAGTTGTAGAAAAGCCAATGGATATTTTTGGTACAGGTTGGGATAATCATTTCGAAAGAATAAGTGATGATTGGAATAGTAAAGTTAGCGATGATGATGTTGTGCTAATATCAGGAGATATAAGTTGGGGAATGTATATGGAAGAGGCAATACCCGATTTAAAATTGATTGGCAATTTAAAAGGCACAAAAGTGTTGTTACGCGGGAATCACGACTATTGGTGGAAAAGTATTTCGGTCGTAAGAAAATCTTTACCAAATAATATGTTTGCAATTCAAAATGATTGTTTGCGTTTGGGGAATTTATTACTTTGTGGTACTCGTGGGTGGACTGTTCCAGATACAGTATCAAAAAGTGAGGAAGATGAAAAAATTTACCAGCGAGAAATTTTAAGATTGGAACTTAGTTTACAGGCAATGCAACAAGAAAGAAAAGCTGAAGATGTTGTTGTGGGAATGATGCATTATCCACCATTTAATTCGAAGTATGCGCAAAGCCCTTTTATGCAATTGTTTGAAAAGTATGATGTACACGATGTGGTTTATGGGCACTTACACGGAAAACAATGTAGAACAGAAAAACTTGTAAAAATAAATAATGTAAAATATTATTTAACATCGTGTGACCAAGTTGATTGCAAATTAACACTAATTACTGAGGTGAACTAAATTGAATTTTGAGCATTATTCTGTTATGAAAAAAGAATGCATAGATATGTTAAACATAAAACCTGATGGGGTTTATCTAGATGCAACGGTTGGTGGTGCGGGTCATAGTTATGAAATTGCTAAATTATTAAAAAATGGAAAACTTATTTGTTTGGATAAAGATGATGAAGCTATAAAAGTTGCAACTGAAAAGCTTAGTGAATTTGGAAATAAAGTTAATGTTGTTAAAAGTGAATTTAAAGACTTTAAAACGGTTATGTCAAATTTAAATATAAAAAATTTTGATGGAATTTTAATTGATTTGGGTGTAAGTTCATATCAAATTGATACTGCTGAAAGAGGGTTTTCTTATATGCATAATGCATCCCTTGATATGAGAATGAACCAAAAACAAGAACTTGATGCTTATTATGTTGTAAATAAATATAGTGAAAATGAATTGGCAAATATTTTTTTTAAATGGTCAGAAGAAAAATTTTCAAAACAAATTGCAAAAAAAATAGTTGAACAACGAAAAATAAAACCAATTTCTACCACATTTGAGTTGGTAGACATAATAGATAAATGTATTCCAACCAAGATAAAAATAAAGTCGGGTCATTCAGCAAAAAAGGTGTTTCAAGCAATCAGGATTGAAGTAAATAGTGAGTTAGAAGGTTTATATGATTGCATTGTAGAAATGGTAAGAAAATTAAACAAAAACGGAAGAATAGTTGTGTTATCTTTTCATTCTTTAGAAGATAGAATTGTTAAAAACGCATTTTCGATGTTATCATCAGATTGTCTTTGTGATAAAAAATTGCCAATTTGTGTTTGTAATCATAAAGCTGAAATAAAACTTATAACAAAAAAACCATTAATCGCATCAGAAGATGAAATTAAATTAAATTCTCGTAGTCATTCAGCAAAATTGCGAGTAGCAGAAAAAATATAAATTAATCATATTTTAAAAAAAGAGGTAGTAAAATATTATGGCAAAGAAAAGTTCAACTACAACTTTATTATCAAACGAAAAACAAACAACTTTTTATGATTTGGTTGATGAAAAATTAAGTCATCAATCAAAGGTAGAATTAGAAGCAAAAAAGGCACTGTTTGAAAATAATCATAAAGCGGATAATTTAAACAAGGTTTATGATGAAATTGATAAAGAATTGGTTGAAGAGCAATTAGACAATGAAGTTGAAGAAGAAAATTTTGTTAATAATTCCGCCCCCTTTTTTGGTGATAATGATGCATTAACTAAGCTTAGAAGACATAATTATGTTGATGTTGTAGATAACGATAGGTCTGCAATAACACTAGAAATTAAGCAAAAAAATCAACAAAAAAATGTTTCACAATACAAAAATAAGCGAAAAATTTTGTGGGCTTCTGTTGCTAGCATTTGTGTTGCTGTGGTTTTAGGGTTAACAATTTATAACTCAGTTTTGATTTCAAATGAATTAAATTCAATAAGCGAAACTGAAAAACAACTACAATCACAAAATCAACAACTTGAAAATAATACTTATACTTATGAACAAATAGTTGAGCAATTAGGTGATTCAATAAGTGATGTTATACAAGGTATGACTAAAGTTGAGGGTGGAACAATGGTTAGTTTAGAGCCAATTATAGAGGTTGTTCAACCATCTGCACCAACAAGTTTTTTTGACAAACTTTGTAATTTCTTTGCAAAACTTTTTGGGAGATAGTATGTTAAAAAAATCATATTCAATATATTCATTACAAAAGAGGTTGCTTGCCATTATGGGCACGGCAACCTTTTTGTTTATGTGTTTATTTGGTAAACTGTTTTGGGTTCAAATTATTCAAGGTAAAAGTTTGCAGGTAAAGGCAATAAGTCAATGGACTCGTGATTTACCTTTACTTGGTTTGCGGGGAAGCATAACAGATTGTAATGGAAATATTCTTGCAAACTCATATACTTCTTATAATGTTTATGTTAGGCCAAGTAATGTTACAAATCCAGATTCAGTTGCAATTTGTTTATCAAATTTATTAGGTGTTGATTATGATACCGTTTATAAAAAAGCTACTACAAAAAGTGTTTCTGAAAGTTTAATTAAACAACAAGTATCTGCAGATACCGTTCGATATATTCTACAACAAAATATTAATGGTATTTATATTTCTGAAACATCTACTAGACAATATCCATACGGTAACAGTTTAACTTCAGTTTTAGGTTATTGTACTATTGATAATGTTGGGCAGTCTGGATTGGAAGCTTATTATAATTCATATTTAACTGGAATAAATGGTGCAACTATGACTGAAAGTGATATTAAGGGCTTGGAGCTTAGCAATGCTACAACAAGTTTTATTGCAGGTATTCCAGGGTGTGATATTGAACTTACTATTGATATAGGAATTCAAATGATACTAGAAAATGTGCTTGAAAATATTATGTTAGAGCAACAAAGCAAAAGTGCGTCTGCTATAATAATGAATGCTAAAAATGGTGAAATAGTTGCAATGGCTTCAAAACCAAGTTTTGATTTAAACAATCCGCCTCGTGATGATGTGGAACAATTGCTATCTTTAAGTAAAAACAGCTTAATTACCGATGTTTATGAACCAGGTTCAACTTTTAAATTGTTTACTGTGGCTGCAGCATTAAGTTCGGGGGTTACAAATGTTGATGAAACCTTTTATGACCCAGGTTTTAGAATTATTGATGGACAAAAAATAAAATGTTGGAAAACAACAGGTCACGGCCAACAAACTTTAGTAGATGGGGTTTGTAACAGCTGTAACTGTGTGTTTATGGATTTAGGGTTAAGAATGGGAGTTGAATATTTTTATTCTGCACTAAAAAGTTATGGAATTGGCAGTGCAACAAACATTGATTTTTATGGTGAAAGTTCAGGTATAATGATGAGCGAGAATTTGGTTAAAAATGTTGACCTTGCAAGAATTAGTTTTGGTCAAGCAATTGCGGTAACTCCTTTGCAAATGATAACCAGTGTTTGTGGAATATTAACTGGAACATTATATGAACCTAAATTTATAAAATCAATAACATCAAATGGAGTTACTAAAACTTTTTCTAGTGTAATCAAAGCAAAAACGGTTAGTAAAAGTGTTAGTGAACAAATTTTATCAATGATGGAGCAAGTTGTAAGCAAAAATGATGGTTTATACAGTTTTGTTCCAGGATATAGAATAGGAGGGAAAACAGGAACAGCTCAAAAATATGAAAATGGTTCAGTTGCTTCTGGAAAATATGTTTCATCTTTTGTTGGTGTATATCCAGTTGATGACCCTCAATATGTTATGTTGTTATGCGTTGATGAGCCAAGTGCTGGTCAATATTATGGAAGTTTAGTAGCAGCACCATATGCAAAACAGATTTTTTCACAAATGTTTAATTATTTAAATATAGAACCAACGAATTTATCTGAAGATTTAGAAAAATTATCATTAGATGTTACTGTGCCTAATTTGGTTGGATTGTCTATTACTGATGCTTGTTCATTGCTTGCATCGTTAGATTTACAATTTGAAATAGATGGTGAAGGTAGTATGGTTTTATCTCAAAGTATTCCATCTCAAGAAAAAGTTTATAAACGAGCTATAATTTTGTTAAAAACATAATAATTTTGTCTTATTTTGCGTTTATAAACAAAATTGTTTTGCTCTATTATATAATCTTTGTTGAGGGGTGGAAAATGAAAATTGAACAAATAATTGGTGATGAAAAAATTGTAAGAATAGTTGGTGATTTTTCAAATATAGATATTACAAATTTATCTTGTGATACAAAAGAAGTTATTAACGGAACATTATTTTTTTGTTTAAAAGGTAATAAAGTAGATGGACATAATTATGCGCAAAATGCAAAAGAATTAGGTGCTGTTGCATTGGTTGTTGAAAAGCTGTTAGAGGTGGATTTGCCACAAGTTGTTGTAGAATCTTCAAGATATTCAATGGCTATTTTTGCGGGTAATTTTTATAAAAATCCGAGAAATAAATTGAAATTAATAGGTATAACTGGAACCAATGGCAAAACTACTAGTACTTATATGATACAATCAATTTTAAAAAATGCAGGTTATAAAGTTGGTGTTATTGGAACTATTGGGATTATGATAAATGATATTTGTTTACCAGCAACATTAACAACACCAGATCCTATTCAACTTCATAAAATTTTTTCACAAATGGTAGAAAATGATGTAAATATAGTTGTAATGGAAGTAAGTGCTCATGCAATTGCTTTAAACAAAATGGCAGGTATAAAATGTGATGTAGGTATATTAACAAATGTTACGCAAGACCATTTGGATTTTTTTAAAACTTTTTCTAATTATGCGAAAATTAAAGAAAGTTTTATTTCAAATAAATTTTGTGAAATAGGAGTGGTAAATTTAGATGATAAAATTGGAAAGCAAATAGTTTTAAAAAATATGGCTAATAAAAATAATTTTGAAATATTAAGTTATGGACTGCATAGTCCTAGCCATGTTTTTGCTGTGGATACTAAATATAGTATGGAAGGAACAACTTATCATATAAACTTGTTTGATGAAATTTACAAAGTTAATACTAAATTGATAGGAGAATTTAATTTGTTAAACGCTTTAGGTGCGGCAACTGCTTGTAAGGCTTTGGGAATAAAAAACCAAATTATTATTAAAGGTTTGGAAGATATGGATTTTGTTCCGGGTAGATTTAATGTTATTAATTTGGGTGATAACAAAAGTGTTATAATCGATTATGCTCATACACCTGATGGCTTGCAAAACATTTTGTCTGCAACTAGAATGGTAACAAAAGGTAAAATAATTTCTGTTTTTGGTTGTGGTGGTAATCGAGATACATCAAAACGACCAATAATGGGAAAAATATCAGCAGAATTAGCAGATTTTTCTATTTTAACCAGTGATAATTCTAGGTTAGAAAAGCCTGAACTGATAATTCAAGATATTGAACAAGGCGTGAAGTCACAAACAGAAAATTATTTATGTATAACAGACCGTAAACAAGCAATATCATATGCAATATCAATACTAAAAGAAGGGGATGTAGCTGTTATAAGTGGTAAGGGGGCGGAAAACTATTTAGATATTTGTGGTGTTAAATATCCATACAGTGATTTTGAAACAGTGATGGAAGAAAAACAAAAGCTTGTTCATAAACTAGAAGGAGTTTTAGAATGATAACTTTTTTGCTTGCTTTTTTAATATCTTTTTTATTTGGGTGTTTATTTGCACCTATAATTATCCATATTGTCAAAAAATTAAAAGCAGGACAAAATATATTGCTTTATGTTGAAACTCACAAAAAAAAGCAGGGTACACCAACATTAGGCGGATTAATTTTTTTATTGTCGGTGTCATGTTGTTTTTTTATTTTTACTTATGGACAAGCTCAACTTGCAACTGTTGCTTTGGTAGTGTTTTTAAGTTTTGGTCTTTTAGGCTTTTTAGATGATTTTATAAAAATTAAAACTCATAACAATATGGGATTGCGTGCATATCAAAAAATAATTGGACAAGTTGGTATTTCTGTTTTAATTGCAGTATTTGTGTATAACAATCCATTATTAGGTGGAGTAATATTTTTACCTTTCTCAATGATACAGATTGATATAGCGTGGTTAATTATTCCATTTGTTATTTTTACTTTTCTGGCAATGACAAACAGTGCTAATCTTACAGACGGTTTAGATGGATTAGCTGGTGGGGTAAGTTTTGTTTGTCTTTTGTGTTTGTCAGTAATAATTTATTTATGTAAAGATTTTTTTATATCTCAAGGTTTAGGTGTTGGTGTTGCCGAAGAAATGGATAATTTAATTCTTTTATCTGTTTGTGCTTCTGGTGCCGTTTTAGCTTTTTTATGTTTCAATTGCAATCCTGCAAAAATTTTTATGGGTGATACAGGCTCATTGGCTCTTGGGGGGCTTATATGTAGCTTAGCAACATTTTGTGGAATGGAATTATTGCTTATCATTATTTGCATAATGTTTGTAGTAAGTGCTTTAAGTGTTTGTATTCAAGTTTTACATTTCAAACGAACAAAAAAAAGAATTTTTTTAATGGCACCTTTACATCATCATTTTGAACAAAAAGGTGTGAATGAAACGAAGATTGTTGCCATATATATTATTGTAACAATAATATCAAGTGTTTTAGCTGTATTATTGTGTTTAATATAAAGAAGGTTGTTTATGGAACAAAATTTTTTAGTTGTTGGTTTAGCAAGAAGTGGTATAGCTGCAACAAATTTATTAATTGAAAAAAATAAAAATGTATATGTTTATGATTCCGATAAAAAGAAGATTTATAATTTATTAAAATCAAATGAATTAAATGAAAAAGCAATTATAGTAAAAAAAATTAATAATAAATTATTAAATAATATTGATACAATTGTTTTAAGTCCTGGAATTAAAACAGAAGACTGGCAAGAAATAGCGTATAAACATAATAATAAACTTGTAAGTGAGTTGGAATTAGCTAGTCAATTTTGTCCTTGCAAAATTTGTGCAATAACTGGTACTAATGGAAAAACGACAACTACAATGTTACTTGCTAAAATTTTAGAAGATAGTAAAATAACAACTTTTGTTGTTGGTAATATTGGAACTGCTTTTTCGGATGAAATAATGAAAATGAAAAATGAAAATATAGCAGTTTGTGAGGTGAGTAGTTTTCAATTAGAGAATATACAAACATTTAAACCAAATGTTGTTGGTTTTTTAAATATTTCACCAGACCATTTAGATAGGTATAAAACTTTTGAAGATTACAAAAAAGCCAAATTAAATATTTTTAAAAATTTGGATAATTCATGTACTGCTGTTTTAAATTTTGATGATGAAAATGTAAAAAATTTTTGTTTTTCAAATTTTAATAGTTTGTTTTTTTCGATAAACAGTAAAATTCCAAACAATTTAAACGGCGCTTATTTGCAAAAAAATTCATTAATTTTTTCTAAAAAAGGTGAAAATATAGGTAAAATTAGCTTAAAAAATATAAAACTTAAAGGATTGCATAATATTGAAAATATTTTGTGTGCTTGTTTAATGGCTTATGTGCTTGGTGTTAGTTTTAATTCAATGGAAAAAAGTTTAAATAATTTTATTGCACCAAGTCATAGATTAGAATATGTTGGTTGTTTAGCTTCTATCAAATTTTATAATGATTCAAAAGCTACCAATATAGCTTCAAGTTTATCTGCGTTAAAGTCATTTAAAGAAGACATATTTTTGCTTATGGGAGGCAGTGATAAAGGAGAAAATTTTGCTTTATTTTTTAATGCATTACCAACAAATGTTAAGAAAATTTTTGTTTATGGTAGAATGGCAAATAAAATAATGCGACACGCGGCTATTGCTGGTTATAATTCGATTTCTAGTTTTGAAAATTTAGAACAAGCATTTACTGAAGCTGTTAAAAATGCTTACGAAAATTGTGTTATATTGTTATCACCAGCTTGCGCAAGTTTTGACCAATTTAAAAATTTTGAAGAAAGAGGTGAATATTTTAAGTTTTTAGTACAGGAGATTTTAAAGTGAAAGAAAAAATAAGTTTTTTTGATAGAAATTCGCATTTTATAAATTGGTGGATTTTAATACCTGCGGTTATACTTTCAATTTTTGGTATTATTATGATTTTTTCAGCATCTAGTTATACTGCTGAAACAAGTTATGGTAATGCATATTATTTTGTTGAAAAACAGTTATTGGGTTTAGCACTAGGATTGTGTGCTTTGGTATTTGCTTATTTTTTTAATTATAATTTTTTATCAAAATTGAAATATTGGGCATTAGCTGTTGGTGTTTTGTTTTTACTTATTGTTTTTATACCAGGCATAGGTATTGAAAGCTATGGGGCAAAGCGTTGGATTGGTTTTGGTGCTTTTAGTTTTCAGGCAAGTGAAATTGCTAAATTTTGTTTTATTATTTTTTGTGCTGGCTATATGTCAGAGCATCAACAAAAAATGCAAAGTTTTTTGGGGTTAATGCCTGTTTTGTGTAGTGGACTTTTGATGTGTGTTTTAATTATGCTGGAACCTAATATGTCAATAACAATGTGCTTGGGTATGGTTTTAATGATAATGCTTTTAACTGGTGGTGCTAAAATAAAACATCTAATATTTCTAAGCATACCAATTTTATGTGCTATACCTGTTCTTATTTTTATTGAACCTTATCGACTTAGTAGATTAACCGCATTTTTAAATCCTTGGGCAAGTCCACAAGGTGAGGGATTTCAACTTATTCAGTCACTATATTCTTTAGGCTCAGGAGGTTGGTTTGGTGTTGGGCTTTTTAATTCAAGGGCAAAATATTCTTTTTTGCCATTTTCAGAAAGTGATTTTATTTTTTCAATAATAGGTGAAGAATTAGGGCTTGTTGGTGCTATTTGTGTTTTAATATTATTTTTGATTTTAATTTTTTCAGGTTTTAAAGTTGCAATAAAGGCTAATAACCGTTTGGGTTGTTTTTTAGCAACAGGTATAACATCAATTTTAACAGTTCAAGTTTTTTTAAATGTAGCTGTTGTAACAGGATTAATTCCACCAACTGGTTTACCTTTGCCACTTATAAGTTATGGTAGCACAAGTTTAGTTGTATTTCTTGGTGCTATTGGTGTTTTGTTAAATATTTCAAGACAAAGTTCACGAAGTATAGTTAATAACATAGGAAAAAAATCAATTTTTGTAAGTAAAAATAAAACAAAAACTGCGTAAAAATTTATTAAAAAACAAGGTTAAATTCAACCTTGCTTTTTAATTCAATTTTAAAACTTGTGGATGACCTCTGCGTGCAGGGAATAGCCCATTTTTTTCATCTTCACGACGCTTTATATAATCACGAAGAGCTTTTGCTAATTGATCTGGACAACTTGTATCATTTTTACATTTTATGCCTTCGCACATTTTTATAACTTCATCAATTGATTTTCCTTTTGTAAATTTTGCTATAGCTTGTAGTGCACCGGGACAACCACCTAAAAATTTTACATCAATTAAAATATTGTTTTCATCAACTTCAAAAAGTATTTGTCTTGAACAAGTTCCAGTAGTGCGGTATGCGTCCATATTTTATTCTCCTTTTGTAGACCAATCAAGCAAATTTGTATAAACAAATTCATAAAAATTAGGTGCTTTTTCTTGCCACAATTCAACTGCTTTAACTGCTTCGGCACGACTTTGAAGATTTATTTTTATTTCAAAAGTTGGGGTGTTTGATGTTGCATCAATAATTTTCATTACTACCATATATGTACCATCACTGTTTTTCTTAAATTCTGCAACATATTCTTGCAATCTTTTAAAATACATACGATTAGTTTTGCAAAAATCAGATATTTTTGCACGAAGTTGTTCTGGGATATCTTGATAAAAAGATGCTAAACAATTTCTGCCCATTGCTGTTAAAGTGTATCTTGGATTTTTATTTTCGGGTGAATCTGGAGTGTATATCATATTAAAATTTATAAGGTCAGGTAAAATCATTTTACATTCCATATAATTAATCCAGTCGTTTCTAGAAGTGCAAATATCAAAAATAAAATGTTCGCTAAGTGGAATTTCAATTTGTTCCAGCATATATAAAAGTATTAATTTTGTACTAGCATCGTCTGCTGAAAAATTTAATTTCACGCTTTTACCCCCTTTTGTTAAAACAGAATCATTATAACACAGAAATTTGGAACTGACAATTAAAATAGGGCTAAAAATTGCAAAAAATATGCATAAAACATTTTGAAATAAAAAACTTGTATGTTATACTTTTTTATACAAATAAAAGAAATACATAAAATAGCTATTAGGGGATAAAAATAGTTCTTAGATTAAGAGGTTAAGATGCAAGAGATAATGGATAATGATTTAAAAACATTTTATGATGCTTGTACGGATATGGGAAAAGCAAAATTTATTTTAGCAGATGCTAAAATTTCTAAAATTTTGAAAAGTATAGTTGATAGTTCTGAATTAATTGCTGTTGTTGGTGAAGCATTGGTAAATTTTAATTTTGATACCGAATTTTCAAAAGCACAAGTAAAAAATGATATGACACCACTTTATTTTAATTTACCGAAAGAAAAATCAAAAATTGTGGCTTTAGTATTTGGTTTATTAAGTGAATTTGATGCTCACAGGCTCGATTTACATACATTTATTAATGACTACTATGGCGGTTCTCAGGGTAAACTTATAGTTGAGTGTTATGAAGAATTTGTAAATAATGTTATTTTGCCTTTTAGAGATGCTATGTGTACTTTACTTGGTATTGATTTTGGAGGAGATGAAATGAAAATTGAACTTGAAGATGCTGATTTAGAATCTGCGCGTATGGTTGGTTCTATTGAAAAAAATGATGAAGCTTTTGAAAATGTTAGTGATGGTAATTTAATTGATGATTTTTTTACTGATATAACAAATATATTAAGTAAAATACAGGAAACAATAAGTTACGACCATAAAATAAAAGATGATAGGCGTGATGAATTAAATATAACCATAGAAGCTATTATGCAAAGTATTGAATTGGGCAATTTAAAAATTATGAATGCCTTGATGATAAGTTTAAATTATTTATTACAACCTGTTAAAAGTGTTAAATTTTATAATATGGAATTACAAAACAGGTTATTAACATTTTATGATGATATTCAGGCTTAAAGTTTTGAATATCTTTTTTGTTTAAAGAGGAAACAGTTTTAAAATAAAATAACATAAAAGCATACTAATAAAACATTGCGATAGTTTTTGTAGAATATAAAATCCTATTTTAATTTTACAAGTTTTTAAAAATGTTAGCGATTGGAAGAGAATGGAAAGTCCACCCCATGATATTAAACCTGTAGCAAAAATCACACTCCAAAACAAGTCTTGATATTGAGATAATTCCAAACAACCTCGAGTTACTTCTACGATGCCACTTGAAATTCCTGTTGAAAATTCTAAATTAATATTAAAAAAAGTTAATATGTTTGCAAAAAAAGTTTTTATAATTGTTAATATATAAAAATTAGAAAGTACATCAATTATCATAAAAAATAAAGCAATATAACCGCCAACTATTAAAATTGATATAACAGAATCATAAATTGTTTCAGATAAAATGTTGCTTACATTTTTTTCTTTTTGGTAATTTATATTTAACAATTGTTCATTTTTGTTGTAAAATCTAAATATAATACCATTAATAATAGCTGAAAGAATGTGGGCTATTAAAATAATTAGTCCTGCACCTCTGCATAAAAACATTTCTACACCAACTGTTCCAATAATAAATAATGGTCCAGAAGTGGAACAAAAAGAACACATTCTAACCGCTTCACTTTGACTGATTATTTTATTTTGGTAAAGTTCAGCTGTCAATTTTGCCCCTACAGGATATCCTGAAATAATACTCATTAAAAATACATAACTTGAAATTCCTGAACAATTAAATAAAAATTTGGTAATTGGTTGACCAAATTTAGATATTTTTTCTACTAAACCTAAATTTGTTAATAATTTAGTTAAAAAGAAAAAAGGGAACAAGGCGGGTAAAACAGCAGTTGCCCAAACTATTATTCCAGTATAAGTTGATTGAATATATGTTTCGGGGTTGCAAACTAATGCTATTATTAGAAATATTATAACTAATGATAATATTATAACTGAAGATTTTATTTTAGTTACCATAGTATAATATATGATTGAACTTTTTGTTATAGTAAATGTTTTTATTAAATGATTGCGTTTTTATTTGTTTTTTGTTATAATAACAAAACATATTTTAAGGAGTTTTTGTGGGTATTTTTGATTTTTTTACTTTTGGTTATTCTACGCAAATAACTTTAATTATGTTGATTTCGTGGTTAATCGCTGTTGTTGTAGGTATAGTATTTCACGAATTTGCTCATTCTTTTGTTGCTTATAAAATGGGTGATAACACAGCCAAGCTAGCTGGAAGATTGTCTCTTAATCCAGTTGTTCATTTTGATTTAATTGGTGGTTTATGTTTGTTGTTTTTTGGTTTTGGTTGGGCTAAAGGGGTACCCGTTAATCCAAACAATTTTAAGCACAAAAGGGCGGGAGAAATTTGTGTATCTTTGGCTGGTGTTATAACAAACTTTGTTTTAGCTTTTATTTTTAGTTGTTTAACTGTAATTTTTGAATTATATGTTCCTATTATGGATAACAACTTTTATTTTTTAATTTATGAAATTTTTAGTTTTACAGTTTTAATTAATATTGTTTTAGGTTTGTTTAATTTAATTCCAATTTTTCCTCTTGATGGTTATAATTTTATTGCTGCAGCGTTTAACATTCCATATATGTCTGCTTTTGATAGATTTATGCGTCAGTATGGTTTTATTTTATTGTTGGTTATAATTTTTTTACCAAGTATTATAGGGTACAGTTTTTTAAGTGAAGCGGTAAATTGGATTTATGATGCTTTTATAAGTTTGTTTTACATTATTTTTACTTAGGTGAATATTATGAGTGTAAATGATATCAATTTTGAAATTGAAATTTCTATTGAAAAAACACCGAATGAACAAAGCGTTCAAGATGTTTCTGTTTCTGCTATTTCAGAACAAGAATTAGAAAAGAAAGAAAAAGAACTTTTAGGTGATAGTTTTGTTTTACCCACTTTAGAAGATGAAGGTATAACTTTTCAGCTTGGTGATCAAGAGGGGCCATTAGATGTTTTATTGGAAATGATAAAAAGTACTAAACTTGACATTATGGAAGTTCGTTTGGCTGATTTAACGGAGCAGTTTTTAGATTATATGTCGGCATTAAAAAATATTAATATGGAGCAACAAAGTGAATTTGTTGTTGTTGCTGCTATGCTATTAGAAATAAAATCAAGAAGTATGCTACCTGTTGAACAAGAAGAAAGTGATGAAGATGAGGAAAATCCAGAAGAACTTTTAAAAAGAAGATTGCAACTTTATAAGTTGTTTAAAGATGCTAGTTTGGAATTAGCTACATTAGAAAATGTTGACCATTTTTATAAAGCTCCAGATAAATCTGCCAATGACTTTAAAATAGTTTTAAAAGATATGAATATGCAGGGCTTAATTGATGCGTTTTCAAAACTTTTATTAGTAGTGGAAAAGCGTGATATTGAGCAATCTAATGAAAGACAAATAAAAAAAGATAGATTTACTGTTGCTGACTCAATTGCAAATATGAAAGCAATGTTAACTGAAAGAAAAACAATTAGATTTAACGACTTTTTTAAAAGTGATTTTTCCAAAAGTGAAATTATAAACACATTTTTAGCAATGCTAGAATTGTTAAAATCTCAGTTTGCAACTGTTATACAAAACGGTATGTTTGGTGATATTGATATAACACTACGAGAAGGGGGGAAGTATGAAGAACAACAAGAAGAAGTTAATGAATATAATTGAGTCAATTTTATTTTTAGCTGGTAATGCTGTTTCTATAAATGATATAGCGGAAAAATTAGAAATTTCAGAAAAAGATGTTAAAAATGCTATAGAAGAATTAAAAGAAAGCAAAAGTGAAGATAGTGGTATAAAAGTTATAACATTTAAAGACAAGGCACAATTAACTACTAACCCAGAATATGCTGAAGATGTTTCTGCGGTTTTAAATCCAATAAAAGAAAAAGCACTTACAAGGGCAGCTTTAGAAACCGTTGCTATAATAGCTTATAAACAACCTATAACACGGTTGGAAATTGAAAATATTCGTGGTGTAGCTAGTGATTATGCTGTTCAAATTTTATTAACACATAATTTAATTGAAGTGGTTGGAAGGAAAGATGTTGTTGGTAAACCTTTATTATTTGGAACCACTGATGAATTTTTAAAACGATTTGAACTGCAAAGTTTAGATGATTTGCCAGATTACGAGCAATTAGTAGAACAAATAAAAGTTATTAATGGTTTGAATCCTCGTGAAACATTGTATAACGAGTTTGAAGTAATACCACTTGATGAAAGTGATAAATTAGAACAAGAAAGTTTAAAAGGAATGGATAATTCTTTAGAAGATGAAAATGTTGTAGATAAAACTTCTGCATCTGTTTAGTTACAAAAAAAATGCATAACTTATTTAAAAAATGTGCAATTTATGTACATTTTTTTATTTTTTAATCAAAAAATAATTAAATGAATTGGATTTTGGTTTGTTTTTTAATAGTTATAATTTTAATATTTATTTTATTTGTTCCACTTTTTTTTCAGTTCCGATTTTATGTGAATGTTGTTAAAAATATCGGTACTATTTCTGTTACTTTGTTTGGTTTTTTGGTAATAACAAGTTTTCAAGCTGAATTAGGGAAAGATGCTATTAATATTTTAACTAAAAATAACAACAAAGAAAAACAAATAAAATATTTGGATATACAAAATTTGTTAAGTTTTAAAATTGTAAGTCAAATATTTAAAAGGTTAAATATTTATGAAATGTCTTTGTTTTTTTTAGCTGGTAAGAATAAAGATGCTTTTACTCCTGTTATTTTAGGTGGTATATTTTTAAGTTTTGTGCATAGTTTATTGGCGGTGTTGCAAACTAAAAAAGGAAATTTTGATACTTATGTTGGAACAACTGTTGATTGTGATGACGATGATATTAAATTGTCAGGTTATTTATCGCTGAGTATAACAATTTTTCAAATTATAGTAAGCGTATTTTTAGGTGTAATATATATGAAAAAAATAAGGAGTAAAGTATATGGAAGTAAAAAACAATCCAATTAGTGAAATAATTAATGATTCAATAAAAAATTTAAAGTCAGTGTTTGATGTTGATAATGTGATTGGAAAACCTGTTGATTTGGGGAATGGTGAAAAAGTTTTTCCCATCATAAAAGTTACCGTTGGTTATATTGGTGGTGGGGGTGAATTTATAAATAGAAAAGTATTAAATAAGATAAAAACTAATGATTTGCCATTTGCAGGTGGTTCTAGTGCTGGCTATTCTGCTAGTCCTATTGGTTTTTTAATTGTACGCAAAAACAACAGTGAAATGGTTACAGTTGAAAATGAAAATGTTTTTGCCAATATACTAAAAAACTTATCTGATGGGTTTTCTGAATTTGTAAAATTGAAGGGCAAGCAGGGATTAAAAAAGGTGGACAAAGAAATTGAAAAAATTAAAAAAAGCAAAAAAGGTGATAAATATGAGTAAAAATAAGCGTTTTAATATTGTTTTTTTGTTTGTGTTTATGTTTTTTATTATTTTTACGGTAGGTGGCGATAATAAAAATGTTTATGCAGAAAATAATTTATCTTCAATGTTTGTTGATAAAATAAGTTATACATCTTCTGCAAAAAGTGCATATTTAATGGAAACAACTACTGGAAGAATTTTATATGAAAAAAATAGCGAACAAAAACTTCCTATGGCAAGCACCACAAAAATTGTAACGGCAATAACAGTTCTTGATAATTGTGAAAATTTAGATGAAGTTGTTAATATTAAATCTAACAGTGTAGGAATTGAGGGTACCAGCATTTATTTACGAGAGGGTGAACAATTAACTGTTCGTGAATTATTGTATGGTTTAATGTTAAGAAGTGGAAACGATGCTAGTGTGGCTTTAGCTAATCACATTGGTGGAAGTGTTGAAAATTTTTGTTCAATGATGAATAAATTGGCTACTGATTTAGGGCTTGAAAATTCAAATTTTGTAAATCCTCACGGCTTAGATACTGAGGGGCATTATACAACAGCACACGATTTAGCTGTGATAACTGCTTATGCTTTGCGAAATGAAGAGTTTGCTAAAATTGTTTCAACGAAAAACATTGTAATTGGTCAAGGTGAAAGTCGCAGAAGTTTGGCAAATAAAAATCGTCTTTTAGGTAATCTTGATGGTTGTATAGGTGTTAAGACTGGTTTTACAAATGATGCTGGTAGATGTTTAGTTTCTGCTTGTGATAGAGATGGATTAAAATTAGTTTGTGTTGTATTTAATTGTGGGCCGATGTTTGAGGAAAGTAGTGAAATGTTTGAGCTTGTTTATAAAAACTATAAAATGTTAGAGATTATTCCTTCATACAACACATACGATAATATAAATGTTGAAAATGGTACTAAAAATTTTGTTACAACTTACAGTAGAGCCGGTTTTATAATACCTGTTAATAAAAATGAAGAAGCTAACATTAATGTTATTATTGATATTAAACCATCTATTGAAGCACCTGTTGAAAAAGATACAGAGGTTGGAAAAGTAGAAGTTTATCTAGGTAAACACTTGCTTTTTTCAGAAAAAATATATACAATGGATAAAGTGAGTTCTAGGTTATTGAGTGATAAGGTTAAGGATATTTTAGATAACTGGAATGCATAAAAAAAAATAAGGAAAAGGTGTTAGATGCGACTTAATAAGTTTATGGCAACTTGTGGTGTGGCTTCAAGAAGACATTGTGATGAAATTATTGAACAAGGAAGAGTAAAAATCAATGCCGTTATTACAAAAAAATTAGGTGTTCAAGTTAATCCTGATACGGATATTGTTACAGTAGATGATAAACCTTTAAGAATAAAAGGCCCTTTTATTTACATTATGATGAATAAACCGGTTGGTTATATAACTTCAGTAAAAGACCCACAAGGTAGAAAAACTGTTATGGATTTGTTACCAAAAACCGACAAAAGAATTTATCCTATTGGTAGACTTGATTATAATACTTCTGGATTATTGTTACTGACAAACGATGGTGATACTGCTCAGAAATTAATGCATCCAAGTTATGAGTTTGGAAAGACTTATATTGCCACCATAAAAGGTGATATAAGTGAAGATGAATTAGAAGTTTTAAGAAATGGTGTTGATATTGGTGATTTTGTAACTAGCAAAGCGCAAGTTAGCGTTTTAAGACATAATAAGGAAGAAACTAGAATAAAACTTACTATACATGAAGGTAAAAATAGACAAATTAGGCGTATGTTTTTAGCGTTGAATAAACAAGTTAAGTCTTTGGAGAGGGTTTATTTAGGTAAATTATATTTAGGTAATTTGCCATTAGGACAGTGCAGACATTTAACAGAAGATGAAGTTCAATATCTTTTGAATTTATAAAAGAAGGTATGGTATATTATGTTTTTTTATTGGTTGTGTTGGATAATAGCATGGTTGCCACTTAAAATTTTTTTCCCTACAAAAGTTGTTGGAAAGAAAAATATTCCGAAAAAAGGAAAAGCAATTTTGGTTTGTAATCATTTAACCAATCTTGACCCCGTTTTGCTTGATATAAATTTTTCTAGAAGACCTTATGTTATGGCAAAAGCGGAACTTTTTAAAAATAAAATTATAGGTGCTGCTTTAAAGTCTTATGGCGGAATTCCTGTTGACCGAAAAAATGTTGGGCTTTCTACAATTAAAACTGTTTTAGATTTATTAAAAAAAGAAGAATTACTTTTAATTTTCCCTGAAGGAACTAGAAACAAACTTGATGAAGAAGATATGTTGGCAATGAAAAATGGTGTAGCAATGTTTGGATTAAAAAGTGGTGCACCAATTATTCCTTTATGGATAACAAGAAGACCGAAATTATTTAGAAAAACCGAAATTATTATTGGAAATCCATTTTCATTAACTGAATTTCAAGAACAAAAACTAAGTAAGGAAAATTTAGAAATAGCTAGTAAAAAAATAACTGAAAAGATGTATGAACTTCGTGATGGTTATAAACAAAAATTGGAACAGAAAGTATTTAAGAAAAATAAAAATATCAATTAGTATTCTATTTTTAAAACTATGAATAACTTAAGAGAAAGAAAAAGTATA
>CALWTF010000010.1 GCA_944384415.1 uncultured Clostridia bacterium
ATTTTAATTTAGATGTAAAAGCTAATAGTATTGCATTTACTGAAGTTAAGTTTCAAAATGATGCTACAAGCGAGATAACACCAGTTGAAGGTAAAACAGATGAATGGAATGTTAATATTAAAGAAGGTAATAAATGGGTTGAAATGTATTTTGATGGAGCAACAGCTACTTCACAAATAATTTATAAATCTGTTTATGATAACAATGCTGCTCCTTTATCATATGGTTTTACTTTTACTGAGAAATTAGAAGAAAATCCAGTTGCGCAATATATAGTAAATTATACAGGTGACCCAGCTAAAATTAAAACTGAATTTAATGGTTCAGTAAACACTTACAGTGCATACATTGTTGGTGTTGGTGTTGAAACTGTTAAGTTTAATATTAAGCTTGATTCAACTATCATAAATAACGCTGAATAATTTTCTAAAAACCAATTTAGTTTAAAACTATAATTGGTTTTTTGTTTGTTAAAAATGCTATATAGTGATATAAATTTGTTATTATGTAACAAATTTAAGTAACTAAGTGTGTAATTTTTATATATAAAAAGTTTAAAATAAAAAGGCTTTACATTAGTAGTAAAGCCTTTTTATTTTAAATAAAGTTTTATAAAAGAAGAACAAACACAAATTAACAAGAATTTATAAATTATTAAAATGTTTTTGTTGATTTTCTTTTGTAATGATTTTGTTTTAATTATTATATTTCTAACTATAATTTATGTTAAAAAATTCTGTTTAAAATTTACATATTTTTTAACATGTAATCAATCGGTTAAAAACATACACAAACTAATTATATCTTAAATAATTATATGTTTGTTTTTGGCATAACTTTTATTCCAGGACCCATTGTAGTAGCAATACTTATGCTTCTAAAATAAGTTCCTTTTGATGATGCTGGTTTTGCACGAGTTAATGCATCCATTAAAGCATCAAAGTTTTGTTGTAATTTTTCTTTTCCAAAAGAAACTTTTCCAATAGGACAGTGAATAATGTTGTTTTTCTCCAAACGATATTCAACTTTACCAGCTTTTACATCTTCAATAGCTTTTGTAATATCGTTTGTTACAGTTCCACTTTTTGGGTTTGGCATTAAACCTTTAGGACCTAAAACTTTTGCTACACGGCCTACTAATCCCATCATATCAGGTGTTGTAATACAAACATCAAAGTCTAACCAACCTTGACCTGCGATTTTTGAAATTATTTCTTCTGCGCCAACATAATCAGCGCCAGCTTTTGTTGCTTCATCTGCTTTTTCGCCTTTAGCTAAAACCAAAACACGCAACTTTTTACCTGTTCCAGCAGGTAATACAACCACGCCACGAACTTGTTGGTCAGCTTGACGACCATCTACACCAAGTTTTGCGTGTAGTTCAACTGTTTCGTCAAACTTTGCATAAGCAGTTTTTAAAACTAAATCTAATGCTTCGCTTGCAGGGTAAATTTTATCTTTATCAACTAATTTTAAAACTTCATTATATTTTTTACCTTTCATAAAAAACCTCCCGAATCAAACGACTAAGCGTTAGATTCTGCTCCTTCATCTTTTTCAACAGTTACACCCATACTTCTTGCAGTTCCTGCAATCATTGACATTGCAGTTTCTAAAGATGCAGCATTAAGGTCTTTCATCTTTAATTCGGCAATTTCTTTAACTTGCGCTTTTGTCAATTGAGCCACTTTGTTTTTATGACATTTGTCACTTGCTTTTTCAATTCCACAAGCTTTTTTAATAAGTTGTGGAGCAGGTGGTGTTTTTAACACAAATGAGAAACTTTTATCTGCATAAATGCTAATTACACAAGGCAAAATATTGCCCATTTGTGATGCTGTTGCATCATTAAATTGCTTGATGAAGTTAGGAATATTAACCCCAGCGGCACCAAGCACGCTTCCTAATGGTGGTTGCGGTGTTGCTTTACCAGCAGGAATTTGAAGTTTTACAACTTTTACTGGTTTTTTCTCTGCCATTTTTTCCTCCTTGGCGGAATGTTTAACCGCCTGTGGTTATATCGAATTATAATTAAAAGATTTTTATAATTCTCCCACATATGTTTAACGCATATAGCGCTTAAACCTTATTAAACAACAATTAAAGCTTTTTTATTTCAGAATATGAAACTTCAATTGGTGTTTCTCTGCCGAACATATTAACATTAACTCGGCATCGTTGATTTTCATCATCAACTTTTAAAACAGTACAAACTGTTCCTCCTAACGAGCCAGACAAAATCTGAACATCGTCTCCTACTTCCAAAGTGAAGTCAACTTCAACTTTTTCAAGGTGCATTTTTCTAATTTCTTCATCAGTTAATGGTAATGGTCTTCCTTTTGGCCCAACAAAACCTGTAATACCCCTTGTGTGGGTGATAGTGTGCCAAATATCATCTCCATAAATCATTTTAATGAATATATAGCAAGGCATAGATTTTCTGGTAACAATTTTTCTTTTACCATTGTTTTCTTCAATTACATCTTCAGTAGGTATCACAATGTCAAAAATACGATTTTGCAAATTACCGTTTTCAATAACTTGCTCTAAGTTTTCTTTTGCAACTGCTTCATAACCCGAAAATGTGTGAAGAACATACCATTTTGGTTCAGTGCTCATAAATGTGTTTGCCATATTTTACTCCTTACTATTAAGACCCAATCAAAAGTGTATAAAGCCAATACAATAAAGCATCAAATGCAACTATAACCACAGCAAAGAAAATAACAACTGCTATTACTATACCGGTTTTTTTGCAAACTTCTTTAAATGAAGGCCAGCTTACTTTTTTTATTTCACTGCCTGTTTCTTTTATTCGGCGACCCAAACTTACTTTTCCAGCCTTTTCACGCTGTTCTTTTTTAAGTTTGTCTGCTTTTTCTTTATCAATTTTAGCTTGAGCTTTTTGCTTTGCTTTCATTTCTTTCTTTTGAGCTTTTAAAAGTTGCTTTTCAGTTAATGCAACTTGTTCATCAGATGATGACTGCTCGTTTTGAACAGGTTGTTCAGCAACATTATTGTTTTGTTGTTCTACATTGTTTTCAACAACTGGTTGAACAACAACTTTTTTAGGCTTATGTTGCTTTGATTTGCCCTTTCTTTTTGATTTTGCCATTTGTTTCCCCTTTGGAAATATTCAATTATTTGTTTTCTTTGTGCACAGTGTGCTTTTTGCATTTTTTACAGAACTTTTTTATTTCCATACGGTCTGGATTGTTCTTTTTATTCTTTTCAGAATTATAATTGCGTTCTTTGCATTCTGTGCAAGCAAGTGTAATGTTTGTGCGCATAGTTTTTACCCTTTTTATAAAAAAATTAACACCCCAATCTGGTCAGTGCTAACTCATTCTATCATAACTTAGGTTTAATGTCAAGGTTTTTTTTAATTTTCTTATATTATAAGTATAATAATAATATGTTTGAATAAGTATTAAGAATAATATGTTTAACTTTTTAGTGCATAATGTTGGTAAAAGGCTAAAACGATGACTATTGACAAAATTTTTTAAATTGTATATAATAATCTTACATAAATTATTTTAAGGAACAAATTATGAGTATGAAAACAGAAAATTTTAAAAATTTTATTTTTGACATAGATGGTACTCTTATGCAAGAAAATGGCGATATTAATCCATATGTTTATGATTTGTTTAGGAATATTTTATCACAAAAAAACAATCCACAAATAATATTCAATACAAGTGCTTCAATACCTAGAATTAAACATTTAATTTCAAATATAAAAAAAGAAGTTGGAGATTTTAAACCTATAATTTCTACTTTTGCTGGTAGTTTAATATTTAACAAAGAAGATTTTCCTATATATTCACAAACCATAGAGTATGATATGATAAAATTTATTGAAAAAACTGCTAAATCAATTGATAAAAACAGTATTTTATTTTGTAGAACAAGAGATGAAAATCTATTTGTAAAGCCAAAGTTTTTATCAAAGAAAAAAGCAATTGTAGCTTTTTTGCGTTTAAACCAGTTGTTTAAATCAAAAAAAGCCGAAACGGCTAGAAGCATAACAGAAGAAGAGTTTGAAAACTATATGAAGGGTAATAATTTTTATGAAGTTGAAGTATTATCCTTGAACAAAAATAAAAATAAAGAAATTACAAAAAAACTTACTACTGAACTGGCTTTAAATTTTCCTTATGGTTCGGTAAGTGGCGGAAAATTAATTCATATAACTGGAAGTTCAAAGCTTGATGCTGTTAATTTGCTTTTGAATGCAGAAGGAATTGAAAAATCAGTTTATTTTGGTGATAGTTATAACGACATTGATTGTCTTGAAACCATTCCAACAAGTTTTGCAGTTGGTGAAAATGTAAAAGCTTTAAAAGCGGGTACTTATGCTTATAAAGATTTAAGTTTGGCAAACAAATTGCTTTATGGTGAGTTAAATTCGGCAACAGCAAATTTAAAAAGTAAAGAATATATTCGTAGTGTAGAAAACAAATTATTAAGTAAAAACAAAACTTCTAAATTAACTAAAATTAAACAATATCTACATCAGCATTTACCTTTAAATTCTGAAAAAGAAAAGGTGGCATAAAAAGAAAAGTTTTTCTTTTCTTTTTTTGTTTAGTTGCATAAGAGTTGATTTTTTGATATAATGTTTTAAATTTGTTTTAATATTAAAACTTTATGTTTTATGTGTTTTTTAGGAGGGAAGTTGTAAAATGTCATTAGAGAATCGAGATTGGTCAATAAATATGAAAGATTCAAAAACACTATTTACAACAAGGTCAGTACAGTTTAATCAGTTTAATAAAATGGATTGGTTAGATTTGTTGAATATAAAAGATGGAAATTCTGTTTTAGAAATCGGTTGTGGTGCTGGTGCGTTTTGTCAAAGAATTAAACAAACTTTTCCCAATTGTAAAGTTTATGGTGTTGATAGCAATGAAAGACACATTGATTTTGCAAAACAAAGTGCACAAAAGGCTGGATTAGATATTAGTTTTTCTGTATCAGATATTACAAACTTATCTTTTGAAAATGAAAAATTTGATGTTGTTTTTACTTATGGTTTGGTTGATGATATTGCAATTGCTAAATTTTTACCAGAGCAATACCGAGTTTTAAAAATTGGTGGGAAACTAGTTGTTTTATCATTAGATGGTAAGCATAATATCAATCATCAGGTAGTTATTCCAGAAGTTAAAGAAGAGCGATTGTGGGAAAAACTGGCAAAGGCAAATAATGATTGTATAAAAGGTTTGCACAAACTTTCCGTTTATGATTTAATGACAGCTATTAAACGACAAGGTTTTATTAATCCAGTGTTAAAGTTTAAAAATATCTTATGGTATTGCCCAGATGATAGTCGATTTAATACTAATTTTGCAAAACAAATGATTATGGCTTGTAAAAATTTTGATTTAGAAATTTTAAAAATAAAACAATCTCAGTCAAATGGTTTAACAGGTAATAATTTCCACGAGTTAGAAAATTTAATCACTGAAAGATATGAGCAAAGATTAAAAAAACTTGAAAGCGGTGAGATATGCTGGGATTATTCATCTTTATTTATACGAGGGGTTATTGCGGAAAAAGCAAAAGTTAATATTTATGATGCTTAATTTATGTTGATAAAAATGTAATAAAATCATAAAAAAAACGCAAAATAAATATTGCTTAAAAATTTGTAAAAAAAAGTTAATAATTTTGTTATTATGTAGACTTTTGAATTTTGATATAGTATAATGACAAAGAAATTAGTTTAAAAGGAGTTAAATATGGCAGTAGAAAAAAAGGTTACTAAAAAAGCGAAAAATGATATAAAAATAGAACCTGTTGCCCAAAAAACTGAAGCTGTAAATAAAAAAACAGCAACTGTTAAAGAGGAACCTGCTGTAAAGCAAGAACCTATTGTAAGACAAGAACCTGCTTGTGAAAAAATGGATATAAGCTTTGCTAATGTTAGTTTCATATTTACAATGGCAACTATATTTTTTGCATTATTGGCTTCTTTCTGTGTAATGTTTATTGAACCATCAAGTGCAATTTTTACAATTTGTAATGTATTTAAGTTGCTTTGCTTGTTTGCTGCTTGTTTATTTTATATTGTAGAATTAAGCCGTGCAAAAGAAATTCAATTTACACCATACTTTGTTTTACTTGTAACAGCTATAGCAATTTGTTTGATTTAGTAAAAACACCTTGAAGGTGTTTTTTTTAACATTAAATAAATTAATTCATAATATACTTTATGAAAAATTTAAAAAAATGGAAAAATTTAGGCGTAAATTTTTTGGTTCCTACTGCTGTTTTTATATCCCCTGAAACAGATTTTAGTTTTAATTGTTTTATAGGTATAAATGTTATTATTCAAAATGATAGCAAAATAAACGAAAACACATATATAAATAATTCTCAAATCATTAACTGTCAAATTGGTAAAAATTGCGTTATAAATGGTTGTTTTTTACAAAATACAAAAATTGAAGATAACTGTACTATTATTAACTCAGTAATAAAGGATAGTATAATAAAAGCCAATAATAATATTGGCCCTTTTGCATATTTAAGACAAAATGCAAAAATAAATGAAAATTGCAGAATAGGTGATTTTGTTGAAATAAAAAATTCAACTTTAGGACAAGGAACTAAATGTGCGCATTTGTGTTATGTTGGTGATGCTACTGTTGGAATAAATTGTAATTTAGGTTGTGGTAGTGTGTTTGCTAATTTTAATGGAAAAGAAAAATTTAAAACAAAAGTAGGAAATAATTGTTTTATTGGTGCAAATGTAAATTTAGTTGCTCCAATTGAAATAGGTGATAATTGTTATATATCTGCTGGTGCAACAGTTAGAAAAAATTTACCTTTTAAAACTTTTTTAAAAACTGAAGAAATACAAAAACAAATTGAAAATTTAAGAGTATAAAATCAATATTAATCAAATGATAATTAATGTTTATAATTTAACTATATCAATAACATAACTAGGGATATACTTGCTAATATCCCTATTGTTTTTTAATAATTCAAATACCATACTTGAAGATATAGCTCCATATTTACCAGCTCTTATATAAATTGTATCTAAACCAGAAATTTCTTCATTTATTAATGCTAAATTTTCTTCATAATCATAGTCAATTCCATTTCGTATACCACGAATTAGAAAATTTGCATTATATTTTTTTGCAACATCTGCGGTTAGTCCTTTGTAAAGTATAACTTCAAAGTTTTTAATATTTTCTGATTTTAAAAGTTTTTCAATGGCATTTTTCATTTTAGTTTCATCAAATCGTTTTGTTTTGTTTAAGTTAACCCCAATGCCTATTATAATTTTATCAAAAATTTTGCTTGCAACTTTTACAATGTGTAAGTGCCCATAAGTAAAAGGGTCAAAGCTACCTGCATAAAATCCTGCTTTCATAAAAACTCCTTATACTAAATAACTATCTTTTTCTTTTGCAATAAAAACTTTATTAAAAATTTGTTTAGCTTCGTTGTAATAATTTTCAACATTTTCTTCTGGCCAAAAGTGTGTTAATATCAACTTATCAACATTTGCTTCTTTTGCTATTTCTGCTGCTTGTAAAGCGGTTAAATGATTGCATTCAGTTTGAAAACCATATGAAGTTAGAAAACTTGATTCGCAAATTAATATGTTTGCGTTATTTGCAAATTTAATAATATCTTGTTTACTTGCATAAGAACAGTCGCCAGTGTAAATTATTGTTTTATTATTTATTGTTACTTTTGTTGCATAACTTAAAACATCATTCGAATGTTGTGTTTTTAAAAATTGAATTTTTAGGTTATCAAAATTATAAATTTTGTTTTCTTCAATATCAATAATATTTGAAAATGTTAATTTTTCATTTTTTATATCTTGGTAAATATTAAATGGTTCTGTTGGTAAATATATTTTTATTGGATTAGTTTGTTTACTTAAATTTTGCATAACAAACGAGGTATACATATAATTATACAGGTCGTTATAATGTTCACGATGTAGGTGCGATATTGCTATTGTTAAATTATTCATATTATTTATATTAAAAAAACGATGTGAACCACTTCCACAATCTAATAATAATTGTGTTTTATTGTTGCTTATTAAAAAAGAAGGGCAAGCATTATTTTCTTTTGCGTATGGGCTTTGTGTTCCTAAAATGGTTAAACGGGTTGCTGAATTAATAAAGTTGAAAACAGTTAATATATTTTCTTTAATTGAGTTGTTTTCATAGTTATTAAAAAAAATAAAATCAAAATCATTTTCGTTGTAATTTATGCTTTGTTTATCCCTTAGTTTTACATATTCTTCTGAAACATTATCTCGTTGTATTAATTGATTTATTCTTATATGGTCATTTTGTGATTTTATTAAAATTTTCAGTGAGTTTCTTTGCCAATATTTAGTTTGTGGTATAAAAAACCAGTCAACAACCGAATTATTTGATATTATTTTATCAAGTAAGTTTTGAATGTAATGTAAGGTTAAGTTATTAAATAATTTAACCCTTTCCGAGTTTGGTTCACTAAAAATAATGTAACCAAGTTTTTTTCGATTAAGTTTTCCATTTGCATCATTTATATCAGTGCCGAAAAGCTCATAAATTTTTTTTAAAATTGTTGGATTATAATAAATTTTATGACTAATTTTATCAACATTTATATAATTATAATTTAATTTTTTTGCTAGTTGCTTTGAAAATTCAGATTTTCCACTACCTGATTTACCTGTAACATAAATAACCATAATTTACTCCTTACAATTTATTGTAGCATAATGTTTGTTTTATGTATATAAATTTTTATAAATAAAAAAATATGTTTATTTGTTGTAAACATATTTTTTAAACCAAATTAAAGTTTTACATTGAACGACCTTCAATTTCTTTTTCAATTTGTTTTTGAGTTTGTTTATTTAATTTTTGCTGTGTCTCGGCAATTGACAAAATGCTTTGTAACCATTTTCTGTCAAGAAATTTTGCTTTTTTAGATGTTTTATTTCCCAAATTATCTTGGTATCTTACAGTTAAATTGGTAGCTTTTGACATCTTTCACCTCTTTTGTGTTTCCTTGGTGATTGTAACATAATTTATAAAGAATGTCAATGTTTATTTTTAGAAGTATTTTTCAACAAATTTTTTAACTGCATTTTCACACATTTTAGTTTGCATTGTAAAACTTAAAGCGTGGCCAACATCGGGAGTTTTTACCAATGTTTTTTCGCCAGCATAATTTTTAAAAAGTTCATCAACCATATGTGTTGGTACTAAATTGTCAGACTCTCCGTGAATAAAAAGTGCTGGTAATTTGGCTTTTTTGACATTATCAATAGGATTTTTAATTTTAAGTGAAAAACCGTGCATTCGTGCTAAAATTTCACCTATTAACATTACTGAAAGAACAGGAATGTGGTATTGTTTAAATAAACTTCTTACAACATCAAGTGTTGTTGTGTATCCGCAATCAGCCACAATACCTTTTACATTTTTTGGCAGGTTGAGTGCCGAAGTGTTTAAAACAGTTGCGGCACCCATTGAAACACCATCAAGTAAAATTTTACAATTGCTTTTTTTGTTTGATGCCCATTCACACCAAAGCGCTAAGTCTTCGGATTCTTTTATTCCCATTGTAAGATATTTTCCATCGCTTTCACCGTGCGCTCGGTTGTCAATAAGCAAAATATTAAATCCTTGTTTATAATAAAAAGGAGCGTCCATTATTCTATATTCTTTTTTGGCAGCATAACCGTGAACTATTATAACTGTTTTATTTGAATTTTTGTTTTTTATGTATATTCCGCAAAGTTTAATTTTTTTATTATAAATAAAAACTTTTTCGTATTTTACAGTATCTAACCAATCAATTCCATCTTCATATCGTTGAATAAATTTTGAGCGTTCTTCTTTTGTCATAGGAGTGTCTTTTATAGAAAATTTAGGACGATATAAAAGTATGTTAAACACTATAGTTGAAAAAACAACACATAAAATAATATATGTAATAATTAATGCAATAATTATCCAAACATAAACAAGCATTATTAACTCCTTTTTAGTTAAATTTATTCTAACAAAAGCCAAATAAATTGTCAAATTTTAAAATTATTTATAATAATTATTTTATTAAAATATTTTATTATTTGACAATGATTGTATTTCTTCATATAATAATAAAATACCTTTTTTAGGTATATTTTTAATTATCTATGTGTAAAAAAACATTTTAAACCGAGGTTTTTATGATAAAATTAATGAAATACTTATCATTTCTACAATGGATTTGTATTTTGGTTATTATTGTTTTTACTGCTTGTCAGGTATATTTAGACCTTTTGCTACCTGATTATATGGCAGAAATAATTTCAATAATTAGTGCCAGTGGTACAACAAGTGAAATTTGGAATGTTGGTTTTATAATGCTGGGAATAGCGTTGTTATCTTCATTATGCACAATTGTTGCTAGCTGGCTAGCTTCATATATAAGTGCAGGTTTGTGTAGAACTATTAGACAAAAAATGTTTGATAGCGTTCAAAGTTTTTCAATGGCTGAAATGAATAAATTTTCAACGGCTAGTTTAATAACTCGTTCAACTAACGACATAACACAAATTCAACAAGTGTATGGTATGGGGTTAAGGCTTTTATTTGTTGCGCCTATAATGGCAGGAATTGCTATTTCAAAAATTGTTGGAAAAAGTTCAGAGCTTTCTTGGGTTACGGCAGGTTTTGTTGTTTTAATGCTTTTGGGCATTATTACTATGTTTTTAATTGTAACTCCTAAATTCACAAAAATGCAAAAAAAGGTTGATAAACTTAATTCAGTAACTCGTGAAGAACTAACTGGTGTTCGAGTTATTCGTGCTTTTAACAATGAAAAATTGCAAACTAAAAAATTTGAAGATGCAAATAATGATTATTCTAAAATCAACTTATTTGTAGGGCGTGCAATGGCAATGCTTAATCCATTTATGAACATAATTATGAGTGGTTTAAGTTTGGCAATAGTTTGGTTTGGTTGTTATTTAGTAGGGCAAAGTATGTTAGGTGTTGAACAAATGATGGCATTCACACAATATGCAACTATGGTTTTGGTTAGCTTTTTAACATTAACTATGTTTTTTGCTTTTTTACCAAGAAGTATTGTTTCTGCAAAGCGTATTCGTGAAGTTTTAGCTTGCAAAACAACAATTTTAGATGGTGAAGGTGCAAATTTTGATGATACAAAAAAAGGTGAAATAGAATTTGATAATGTTAGTTTTTCATATGATGATGCAAAGTTTGATGTTTTAAAAAATATTTCTTTTAAAGCAAAAAAAGGTGAAACTGTTGCAATCATTGGTTCAACAGGAAGTGGAAAAAGTACATTAATAAATCTCATTCCACGATTTTATGATGTAACAAAAGGTGCAGTTAAAGTTAATGGTGTTGATGTAAGAAAACAAACTTTACACGAATTGCGTGATAGTATAGGGTATGTGCCTCAGCGTGGAGCATTATTTTCTGGTAGTATTGAAAGTAATGTTAATTATGGTATTGACAATGTTTTATCTTCTGAAGAAATGCAAAAAGTTTTAGAAATAAGTCAGTCGGCTGAATTTGTAAATAAATACAAAGATAAAGAAAAACATCACATAGCGCAAGATGCAACAAATATATCTGGTGGGCAAAAACAAAGGTTAAGCATTGCTAGGGCATTAGCAAAAAATTCGGATATTTTGATATTTGATGATAGTTTTTCTGCGCTTGATTTTAAAACCGACCGTGTATTAAGAAATGAATTAAAAGAAAAAGTAAAAGATGTTACTAAAATTATTGTAGCTCAAAGAATTGGAACAGTTATGGACGCGGACCAGATAATTGTTTTGGAAAATGGTGAAATGGTTGGTAAAGGCACGCATAAAGAACTTATGAAATCTTGCGAGGTATATCGTAAATTAGCATATTCACAATTAAGTAAAAAGGAGTTATCAGTATGAGTAATGTAACTTCGGAAAGAAAACCAAATAGACCTGGTCACGGTGGTGGTCCTATGGCTGGTATGCGTGCTGTAGAAAAACCTGTTAATTTTAAATCAAGTTTAGTTAAACTTTTAAAATGTATAAAACCATTTACTGTAGTTTTAACTGTTGCCTTAATATTTGCTGTAGCATCTACTGTTTTTCAAATTATTGGTCCTAAAATTTTAGGAGATATGACAAATGAAGCATATGTAATATTGTTTGGCCAACAAATTGATATGGCACAAATAAGTTATTGGGGATTGTGGCTTGTAATATTATACGCATTAGGTGCTATTTTTAACTATATTCAGGGCTTTATTATGAGCACAATTTCTGTAAAAATAACACAAAAATTGCGTTCACAAATTTCAGAAAAAATTAACAAATTACCACTTAAATATTTTGATACAACTAATCATGGTGACACTTTAAGTAGAGTAACAAATGATGTTGATACAATAGCAAACACATTAAACCAAAGTTTAAGCGGTATAATAACTGCTATAACAACATTAATTGGTGTTTCAATAGCTATGTTTTCAATAAGTTGGATAATGGCATTAGTTTGTTGGATAACTATTCCTATTGCTTTGTTATTAACCTCACTTATTGTAAAATTTTCACAAAAATTTTATAAGCAACAACAACAAAGTTTGGGTGATATGAATGCTCATGTAGAGGAAATTTTTTCTAATCATAATATAGTAAAAGCTTTTAATGGCGAAGAAAAAGAAAATCAAAAATTTATTCAAAATAACGATAAATTATATGTTAGCGGTCGTAATAGTATGTTTACTGCTGGATTAATGATGCCGATTATGACTTTTGTTGGAAATTTAGGATATGTTTTGGTTTCTGCTGTGGGTGGTGTTTTAGTATTAAATGGTTATATTGAACCAGGTTCAATTTTAAGTTTTTTAATTTATGTAAAATTATTTAGTCAACCACTTATGCAAGTTGCTTCAGTTGCAAATGTTTTACAATCAACAGTAGCGGCTTCTGAGCGAGTGTTCAATTTTTTAGAGGAAGAAGAATTAACGCCTGATTGTTCTACTCCTAAAAAAATTGAAAATGTAAAAGGAAATGTTGAATTTAAAAATGTTTGCTTTGGATATAGTAAGAATAAACAAATAATAAACAACTTTAATGTTTCGGTAAAAGCTGGACAAAAGGTTGCTATTGTAGGACCAACCGGTGCTGGAAAAACAACAATTGTAAATCTTTTGGAAAGATTTTACGAAATAGACAGTGGAGATATTCTTATTGATGGTGTTTCAATAAAAGATTTAACAAGGGCAGATGTTAGAAATATGTTTACAATGGTTTTACAAGATACTTGGCTTTTTGAAGGTACAATAAGAGATAATATAATTTATGGAAAACAAAATGTTACTCAAGAAGAAGTTGAACAAGCTTGTAAAAATGCTAATATACATCACTTTATAATGACTTTACCTAATGGTTATAACTATGTGTTGGGTGATGAAAGCAATATCAGTCAAGGACAAAAACAATTGCTAACTATTGCAAGAGCAACTATTCAAAATGCACCTATGTTAATTCTTGATGAGGCTACAAGTTCGGTTGATACTAGAACTGAAGAATTAATTCAAGAGGCTATGGATAAATTAACACAAAAACGAACAAGTTTTGTAATTGCTCACCGTCTTTCAACAATAAAAAATGCTGATATAATACTTGTTATGAAAGAAGGAAACATTATTGAACAGGGAACACACAACGAATTATTAAAGAAAAATGGATTTTATGCTGAGCTATATAATAGTCAGTTTACCCAAAAAGAAGGACAGCCAAATTAGGCTGTTTTTTTATTTTAAATTTATTAATTATTCTAAATTTAAAGTTTTTAGCATATTTTAAAAAAAGGAGAACCTTATGTTTTACAAAGAATTAATACAAAAACTTGGTATTGAGCAGGCGGAATGTGCCTTTTTTTGTGTAAACTTTGGAAACGATGCCCTTTGTGTTCAAGGAAAAATTAAAATATTACAATTTACTGCTACAAAAATTGTTTTACAATGCGGAAAACAGAAATTGTTTATTTATGGTAATAATTTAAAACTTGGAACATTAGAGAAAACAGAAATTAATATTAAAGGGCAGGTGATTTGCACAAGTGCAAAGGAAGTTCAAATTGTCAGTTAAAAATAATTTTTTTCAAAGAATTGGTAAAGCCAAAGTTATCATAGAAGGAGTTAATTTTGACCGCCTGTTAAATGATATAGTTACAAGACAAATAAAAATTATTGAAGTTGCAAGACAAAATAACATTTTAATTTTAACAATAAGTTGTTCTTTTCTTGCTCAACTGATTGCCTTACTTAAAGAAAAATGTTATACTTTTACTATTCAAAAACAATCTGGAATAGCAAATTTTTTTGATGTTTTTATAACAAGATGGGGTTTATTTTTAGGCTTTTTAATTTCGGTTTTGGTGTTTGGTTTTGCTAGTTGTTTTGTTTGGGGAATAGTGGTTGAAAATGATGAAGCGCAACTTCAACAAACATTTAATAAAATTTTAGCTGAAAATAATTTGGGTGTTGGTGTTTTACGATTTAATCAATCCAGTTATGAAATTGAACAATGTTTGCTTGATAACATTCCTGAATTAAGTTTAGTTTCTGCAAGTTTTAAAGGAACTAATATAATTGTTAATTATACTTTACAAACTGAAAAAGAAGAAATGTTAGAACAACAAAAAAAAGTTAACATTGTTGCAACCAATGATGGAATAGTAACTAGCATTTCTGTTACAAGCGGAACCGCATTAGTTAAAGTTGGTGATGTGGTAAAAAAGGGACAAATTTTAATTGCAGGTTATAAAATAGTAGAAGAAGAACAGGTTGAATGTGTTGCTTCTGGAACTGTTTATGCAAATGTTTTTAAAAGCGCAACAATTCAATTTCCTTTAAAAACTATACAGTGGGTTAGAACAGGTAATTTTTTAACAGGAACTGAAATTAAATTATTTAACAAAACAATTTCAAATAATCAACCTGATGTAGATTTTGAACATTATGAAACCATTATTACTTATGAAAAATATAACTTATTAATACCACTTGAATTTTATGTTACAAGATATTATGAAGTTGAAAGTGTTGAAATTGAACAAGATTTTGAAAGTTCAAAAGAAAGCATAATTGCACAATCTAGATTGTTAGCACTTGAACAATGTAGTGCTGTGGATAATATCATTGATGAAAGTTATGATGTAAATTTTGTTAGTGATGTTTGGTTTGTTACTTATAATATAAAAATAAAGGAAAAAATAAGTTGAAAGTAAAAATTACTGTAAAAAATGAAGTTGAAAAAGTTTTGCCTGAAAGCAAAATTTTAACTAAAATTGCTAAATTAGTGTTAAAAGAATGTAATCAAAACAAAGCTAAAATTTCGGTAACTGTTTTTTATGTTGATGAAAATAATATTCAAAAAATAAACAAACAATACAGAAATAAAGATAAACCAACAGATGTAATTTCTTTTAGAATGGTTGATAACCCAAATTTTTTAGAATTAATAAAAAAGAATTTTCCAGTTGAGTTTGATCCAGCAAGTAAAACAATATATTTAGGAGAAATTTTTATTTGCCAGGAAGTGGCAAAAAAACAAGCTAGTGAATGGGGAAATAGTGAGCAACGAGAAATTGTTGAATTGTTTTGTCATGGTATGTTGCATATTTTAGGTTATGACCACGAAAAAGAAGATGAAATGCTTGTAATGCGTGAACTTGAGCATAATATTTGTGCCAAACTTGATAAATTTGTTTATTAAAGGGGAATTTTATGGAAGAGGAAGCAATAAATAGATTGATTGAAAAAGCAAAGCAATTTTCATATAATTCATATTGTCCTTATTCACAAATTCCGATTGGTGCTTGTGTTTTAACTTCAAATGGTATGGTCTATGGTGGTTGCAATATTGAAAATGTTGCTTTTGAATGTTCATCGGGAGCGGTTGAAGTTGCTGTTCAAAAAGCTGTAAGTGAAGGTAATTGCGAGTTAAAATTAATAGCGATTTACAGTGAAAGCGAAATGCCTTGTCCTTCTGGAAAAGAAAGACAGTTGATTAAAGAATTTTCATCAAAAGCTTTAATTGTTTGTGCAAACGCAAAAAATATTCAACAATACACTATTCAAGAATTGTTACCATTTGCAAAAGAAAAAGATGAAATTTAAGTTGCAAAAAAATTGATAAAAAGTTTTATTTTATTAGTTTTTATTCATTTATATGTGTAAAATTATAAAAAGAACAAAAAATATACAAAAAGAGGTAAAGTTATGAGTTTTCGTTCTGGTTTTGTTGCTGTTGTAGGACAGCCTAATGTTGGTAAGTCAACTTTAATTAATGTTTTAGTTGGAAAAAAGATTTCCATTGTTTCACCTAAACCACAAACAACCCGAGATAAAATTATGGGTGTTCTTTCGGATAAAAACCATCAAGTGGTTTTTGTTGATACTCCTGGTATTCATAAATCTAAAAACAGTTTAGATAGATATATGAAAAAAAATATCGAAAATGCAACCAAAGATGTTGATGTTATTTTATATGTAATGGATGGTTCTCGTGAATTAAGTGAAGAAGATTTAAATTGTTTAAAAGATTATTGTAAGGGTAAAACTCCTGTTTTTGCTGTTGTTAACAAAATTGACCTTAGTTCAAAAGAAGATTTATTTAGAAGAATTTCAGTTTTGAATGATATAAATGTTGAACAAGTTTTTTGTATTTCTGCACTTGAAAAAAGAAACCTTGAACCTTTAGCTAAGGCAATTTTATCTAAACTTACTGATAATGTTAAATATTTCCCTGATGACCAATTAACTGATAAAACTCACGGTTTTATTGTGGCTGAGTTAATACGAGAAAAAATATTATGGTTAATTGATGATGAGGTTCCTCATGGCGTTGGTGTTGTTATTGATAACATAACTGAAAATCCAGAAATTGAACAAATTACCGCAACAATTTATTGTGAAAAAGAAAGTCATAAATATATTTTGATAGGTGCGCAAGGTTCAAAAATAAAAGAAATTGGACAATCAAGCAGAATGGCATTAGAGAAAATGATTGGGAAAAAAGTTCACCTTGCTTTGTGGGTAAAAGTTAAATCAAATTGGCGTAATCGTGTTGGTGCTTTGGGTGAAATAGGTTATGCTATAACTGATGATAAATAATATTTAACAAATTGCACACTATAATAAAAGTGAGGTGTGCATATGAAAAAAACAAAACAAATATGGCAAAAATATTTGGAAGATTTGTGTTGGAATAATTTTTGTGAAAGCGGAAGTATAGGGGATTATTTGCTATATTCAAAAATAAAACGAGAAAAACAAAATGAGCGAAAGTTTAGAGATTATAACAAATGCAATAGTATTAAAAACTGTGAATTACCAAGAAAATGATAAAATTTTAACATTATTTTCGGTTGATTTGGGTAAAATAACGGCAGGTTTAAAAGGTTGTAGAAAACAAAATGCTAAATTAAAATTTGCTGGACAACCATTTGTGTTTGGCGAGTTTAAATTGATAAAAAAAGGTGATAAATATACTGTTGCAACAGTTTCTGAAATTGAAAGTTTTTTTGATATTTGTCAGAACTGGGATTTATTAAAAATTGGCAGTGCAATGTTAGAAATAAGCAATATTGTTTTAAACGAGGGAGAACCTTTTCCTAATTTGTTTGTTACGCTTTTAAAATGTTTAAAACAAATAGCTTTTGAAACAAATGTTGCAAAAGCGGTTTTTATTAAATTTGTGCTAGAAATTTTTTCAGGCACAGGATATGAAATGCAATTTGATAAATGTTGTCAATGTGGTGGGGCTTTTAATACTCATATTATTTTGGATTTTGATTTAGGCAATTTAGTGTGTGGTTTATGTAAGGGCAATAATTGTTTGGAAATACAACCTGCCAACTATTATGTTTTAAAACTTATTTCGAAAACTCCATTTGACAGATTATCAAGCATTAAATTTAATGATAAAATTTTTTATGAATTAGTAGATGCTTTAATTAGTAATTTCGAGTTCAGATTTGGTAAAAAATTAAAAAGTTTGAGTTAATTCAAACTTTTTTTATTATAAAAAAGGAAAATCTGTTATAAAAGGCATATAACAATAATAACACACAAATGATAACAATATAAATAAAGGGTTTTTAATGGCGGATAAAGGATTTTCTCCCGATTGGTTGGGTGAGTTGAAATCAAGAAACGACATAGTTTCAACTATCAGTCGTTACATAAAATTAGATAGAAAAGGCAAGAACCATTGGGGTTGTTGTCCATTTCATTTTGAAAAAACTCCAAGTTTTTCTGTTAATGAAGTTGACCAGTTTTATCATTGTTTTGGTTGTGGCGTTTCAGGTGATGTTATTTCATTTATTGAAAAATATGAAAATGTTGAATTTTATGATGCTGTAAAAATATTGGCAAAAAATGCTGGAATGGAAATTCCAAATTTTGTTCAATCTGAAGAAATTGCAAAAAGAAAAGAAGAAAAGGAACAGGCTTTACACGCTTTGTTAGATGCTGCAATTTTTTATAGGCAAATTTTGTTTTCATCTAAAGGGAAACCAGCAATGAATTATCTTTTAAAGCGTGGAGTAAATTCTAAAAGCATTGCTACTTTTGGGTTGGGATATAGCCCAGATTTTGAAAGTTTGAAAAACTTTTTAGAGAGTAAAGGATATTCAATTGATTTATTAAAAAAAGCTGGACTTGTTGATATAAATAATGGACGAGCTTACGATTCTTTTGGTGGTAGACTTATGTTTCCTTTGATAAATATGCAGGGTGAAGTTGTTGGTTTTTCTGGTAGATTAATTGAAAATAAAGATTTTGCAAAATATAAAAATAGTTCTCAAAACATTGTGTTTGATAAAAGTAGAACGGTTTTTGGAATTAATTTAGCTAAAAAGTTAAGAAATGAACTTAGAAACGATTTACAAAATGTTATTTTAGTTGAAGGTCAACTTGATGTGGTGTCTATGCATCAAGCTGGCTATAAAAACACTGTTGCTTGTTTAGGAACTGCGCTTACTCCACAACATTGCAAAGAATTGGAAAAACTTACTAATAATGTAATTGTAATGCTAGATGGTGATGAGGCAGGTAAAAAAGCAACATTGCGTAGTTTGGAAGTGTTGGCTTCTAGCAGTAACTTATCTGTAAAAGTTGTTTCATTGCCAGAAGGTTGTGACCCAGATGAGTTTATTAAAAAGTATGGAAAGGAAAAAATGGACAACCTTCTATCAAGTGCTATTGAGTCGTTAGATTATCAAATAAAATCGTTGGCAGAATTATATAATCTAGATAGTAATGAACAGCGTTCAAAATTTATAAAGCAAGCTTTAATAAAAATAAATAAACTAAGTGACAGTTCAACAAGGGAAATATATTTAGGTTTAATAAGAAAATTAACAAATGTGCCAGTTGATATATTAAGGCAAGATTTGAATAATTTGGAAACAAATTCAGAAGAAATTGAAGTAACTCAACCAAAAGAAGAAACGATAAAACTTAATGAAGATGCTTTTGTTTTAGCTGATAAATTTATTTTAGCAAGTTTATTACATCGAAAAAGTTATGCTAAATTAGATGATTGTAGTGAAATAGAATTTATGGATAATGATTTGAACACATTGTATGAATATATTAAGAATGGAACAAAAGATAAGCCCGCACTTGTAAGTGGTGTATTTGATAGAATTGATGTTCAAGAAAATCCATTAGTTTTAGAAATTATAAATTTTTCATTCGGAGAAGAAAATAATGATGAAATTATTTGGAAAGATTGTTTAATAAAAAATGAGCAAAGAAAACTTGACAGACAAAAAGATATTTTAGAAAAAGAGTGGAAAAAATCTGATTTAAAAGAACGAATTGAAATTGGCAGAAAAATGCAAGAAATAGACAAAAGGAGATTTATGCTAAAAAGCAAAAAATAGTGTTGCTTTAAAGCGAGTTTATGATGATGGATACTATTGAACAAGAAATTGAAAAAATAAAACTAATTGCGAAACAAAAAAAATATATTAATGAAGAAGATATTTACTTAAGATTGTTAAAATTTGAACCAACTGCTTCACAATTAGACGAAATAATGTTAAGCCTTAAAGAATTGGGCATTGAAATTCGCAAAGATGAAATCACTTTAAAAGATGAAGAAATTATGATTGAGTCATTAATGAACCAAGCAAACATCAATGACCCAGTTAAAATGTATTTTAAAGACATAGGAAAGGTTGGTTTGCTAAGCCCAGATGAAGAGGTAGAGTTAGGCAAGCGTATGGCTATGGGTGATGAAGAAGCTAAAAAAAGATTAGTAGAGTGTAATTTGAGGCTGGTAGTTAGCATTGCAAAACGATATGTAGGTAAAACCAATATGAGTTTTTCTGATCTAATTCAAGAAGGAAATATGGGGTTAATTAAAGCGGTTGAGCGTTTTGATTATAGAAGAGGTTTCCACTTTTCCACATATGGTACTTGGTGGATAAGACAAGCTATATCTCGAGCAATTGCTGACCAAGCAAGAACCATTCGTATACCTGTTCATATGGTAGAAACCATTAATAAATTAGGAAGAACTAATCGTCAATTGTGGCAAGAACTTGGACGCGAACCAACTGATTCAGAAATTGCTGAACGCATGGGGATAACTGAAGAAAAAGTTTGTGAAATCAAGCGAATAGCACTTGAACCAACATCGTTAGAAAGCCCTGCTGGTGAGGAAGGCGACAGTGAAGTTTATGATTTTGTTGTTGATGAAAATGCTAAATCGCCTTTACAGTCTGTGGAACAAAATGTTTTAAAAGAACAGTTGTTGTCAGTTATTGAAACATTGACACCTCGTGAACAAAAAGTTATACGCCTTAGATATGGTATTGATGATTTACATCCAAGAACATTAGAAGAAGTTGGAAAAGAATTTAATGTAACAAGGGAAAGAATAAGGCAAATTGAAGCAAAAGCATTGCGTAAATTAAAAAATCCAAGTAGAAGTAAAAGACTAAAAGATTTTGTTGATGAATTTTAATATACAAAAGTAAAGGGGAAGGTATGGAAAAAGAAATTGAAAAAATAAAGCAAATAGCAAAAGAAAAAGGATTTATTTATGAAGAAGATATTTATGCAAGACTGATTTCTTTTGACCCAACTGCTAAACAACTTGAAGATATTATTTCACAATTAAAGAAAGATGGGATTGATGTTCGCCAAGAAGAAGAAAACAATGATGATGAAATTGAACTTGAACATATGATTAATCAAGCAAACATCAATGACCCGATAAAAATGTATTTTAAAGATATTGGCAAAGTTAAAAGGTTGACACCCGATGAGGAAATAGAACTAGCCAAAAAAATTGAACAAGGTGATTTGGTTGCTAAAAAACAATTTGTTGAGGCTAACTTGCGTTTGGTTGTAAGTATGGCTAAGCGTTATATAGGTAAAAGTAATATGAGTTTTGCCGATTTAATTCAAGAGGGTAATTTTGGTCTTATGCGTGCTGTTGAAAGGTTTGATTATAGAAGAGGATTTAGATTTTCAACTTATGGAACAACTTGGATTAGACAGGCAATTTCAAGGGCAATTGCTGACCAATCACGAACAATTAGGTTGCCTGTTCATATGGTTGAAACAATTAATCGTATGAGTCGTATAAAAAAACAACTATGGCACGAGTTGGGACACGAGCCAACAGATTTTGAATTAGCCGAAAAAATGGGATTAACAGAAGATAAAATATCAGAAATTAAACGAATAGCTCTTGACCCAACCTCGTTACAAAGTCCTGCCGGAGAAGATGGTGACAGTGAAGTTTATGATTTTGTTGTTGATGAAGAGGCTAAATCTCCACAACAATCTGTTGAGCAAAATGTGTTGCGTGAACAATTAATGTTAGTTCTTGAATCATTGACACCTCGTGAACAAAAAGTTTTAAGATTAAGATATGGGCTTGATGATTATCACCCAAGAACACTTGAAGAGGTGGGAAAAGAATTTGGTGTAACAAGGGAAAGAATAAGGCAAATTGAAGCAAAAGCATTGCGTAAATTAAAAAATCCAAGCAGAAGTAAAAAACTTGTAGATTTTGCTAGTGAAATTTAAAAATAGAGGTAAGTTATGGAAAAAAGAATGGAAACAATTTTAAAATTTTGTGAGTCAAGGCCAGTAACTGTTGATGTTGGGTGTGACCACGGTTATATTGGGCTTGCTTTGTTGCAGAATAAAATTACAAACCATTTAATAGCAACTGATATAAGTGAAAAAAGTTTGCAAAAAGCTGTTGATTTATTTGCAGAACATAATTTGCAAGAGTTTGCAAGTACTAGGGTTGGAGATGGTTTAAGTGTAATAAAAGATGATGAAAAAATTGACCAAGTTATAATTGCTGGTATTGGCGGGCTGGAAATTCAACATATAATAAAAGATTTTAAAGGCAGTAAAAAAATTAAAAATTGGGTTTTACAACCAATGAATGAAATTCAAAGTTTAAGAGAGTTTTTGAATAGAAATGGTTTCACAATAAAACAAGATGTTGTTGTAAAAGAAGATGAAAAATTTTATCATATATTATCGGTATGTGCAGGGAAACAGGATTTAACAGAAATTCAAAAATCTTTTGGTGCAAATATTGAAAGTTATAACACGGTTGAATACAAGTTGTGGTTAATTCAAAAATGCAAAAAAATTGAAGAAATTTTAAAAAATTTACCTAAAAATAATGAAAAAATTAAATATTTTTCAAATTGTTTGAAAAATGCAAACAAAATTAAAGAACAAATAAAAGGGGTTTAATAATGCTGGAGGAAATATTAGAATATCAAAAATTAGATGCAAAATTGGTTGCTGTTGAACAAGAAATAGCAAATAGTAAAGCTAAAAAAGTTGTAAATCAAATGGCTGAGTTTGTTAAAACAGCGCAAATGGGGTTGGTAAATATTGAAAAGAATGCAAGCACTTTAATTCAGGAGTATGAGGAATTAAATACAAAGTTTGAAAATTTGTTAAAAGAAGTTGAAACAATAACTAAAATTAAATTTGATGATTTAGATAATACAAATTTAATTGAACAGGAAAAGCGTGCTAATGAATGTGTTGCAGAGTTGTTGGTTGTAGAAAAAAATATTTCAAATTTAAGTAAAAAAATTAATAATACTTTAAAAGAGTTTGATACAACCAAAGCAAAAGGAATGCAAGCAAAACAGCGTCATACACAAGGAATGAAAGAGTATAATGATTTGGTAAATAAAAAAGAAACTGAAATAGCTCATTTAAAATCAGAACTTTTAAAAATTGAAAAAAGTGTTGATAAAAAATTGCTTGAAAAATATAAAAAAATGCGAGAAGATAAAAAGTTCCCTGTTTTTGTACCTTTAATTTCAAATTCTTGCGGAGGATGTTCTATGCAACTTCCTACAAGTCAATTAAATAAACTTGAACAAGCGGGAATGATGGAATGTGAAAATTGTAGAAGAGTTATTTTTATAAACAAAAAATAAGGAAGTGCATATGGTTAAAAATTTGGTTTTTGATGTAAGTGTGTTTTTTGATTTTGATATTGGAAAAATTTTGGCAAGACTTGGTTTTAGTAGTGAAGAAATTTTGCATTTAAAAAGAACTGTGTTTAATCAAAAATTATGGCGTGATATGAATGATGGGAAAATTTTGTTAGAAACATTTAGAAATGAGGTATGCAAATTATATCCACAATATAAGAAAGAATTTGGTGAAATTTTTAATCCAGAAAATTTATCAACATATATGCCACAAATAAAAGAGAATATATTACTTACAAGTAAAGCTGTTGAAAATGGTTACAAAATTTATATATTAACAAATTCTTGTTATGATATTATCACATATGTTATGAATAGTTTACCAATAAAGTCAAAAATTAGTGGCACAATGTTTTCTTGTGTTGAAAATATAAGTATGCCAAATGAAAAGCTTTTTATTATGTTTCTTGAAAAATTTAATCTAAATGCTAACGATTGTTTGTTTGTAGATGATAAAGAAAGATATTTAAAAGCTGCCAAAAAGCTTGGCTTTAATACATTGTTATATCAATATAATAAAAAAGGACAATCTGAATTAAATAATATCTTGTTAAAAAAAGTTGTTTAGGAGAAAATTGTGGAAAAAGAAAAATTAAAATCACAAATCATATCTGATTGTGTATGTGGAATTATAATGTTATTATCTATAGCAATTTATTTAATAATAGGTTTGTTTTGGGGGTTGTGGCATCCTTGTTGGGCAATAATTATAATTGCAGGTTTAGTTTGTGGATTGATACATGTTATTGTTGATACTGTTGCAATGTTAAAAACTTCAAAAAATATTAATGTTAACAAAAAAATTGATGAATAACTATAAAAAAATGTAGTAAAGTGATGATTTTTTAACTTTACCACATTTTTTTGTTATTTAATTTATTTTAATTTAATATAAATTCAATAATTGCAGGGTTATGGTCTGAGTAACGAAAGTCGGTGTCTACATTATACTTGTTTGTAACAGTTATGTTTGATGACACAATAAATCCATCAATTACTACCGAATAGTTAACTCCTTTTTCATAAACTATTTCTGCAGCTCTACAAGTTGGGCAATTTGTTGACGATGCGAATTTAAAATTTTCTGCTAAGTCGGAATTATTAAGTTGGTAAACCCAATCTGGAATTTGTTGTTCGGTAGGAAACAAAGATACAGAATTAGCTATATCATGATTAAAATCTCCTCCGGCAATAACATAATTTCCTAAACTGTATTCATATTGTAAAACTTCATTTAACATTTTTAGTTGTTTTTCTCTTATTTTTCCACCTTCATCATATGCACTCATATGTAAATTAATTAAAACTAATTGTTTGTCACTGTTATTTATGTTAATTCTATTAATTGAAAAGCATCTATCATAGTCAAAAAATTTGGCTAAAAAACTTTCATCAACAGGAAATGAACGGCGAACTGAATTTTCAATTTTATATTTACTGTAAGTTGCTATTCCTGAATTGCTTGCTCCGTGTGGATCATTTAAAGGATATAAAAAGTAACTGCTGTGAAAGTTAATTGCGAAAGTGTTTGCATAATTAGTAAAATTATTTGTAATCATTTCAAACTGATTAACATTGTAACTTCTAGTTGAATTTGTATCTACTTCTTGAAAAAACATAAAATCACAATTTTCATTTAAAATAGTTTCAATTGCTCCGTTAGTGTTATCAAGAACATATTGTTTGCTTTTTGCTTTTCCTAGTTCACCATAAACCTTTGTTCCATCTTTCATTGTTCCCGAATCCATAAAAAAGGTGAAGTCTTGTGAATAGGCTCCAAACCCTATATTATATGTACTTATTTTATAAGTTTCATTTTTTGAAACCTGTGTAGTTTGATTGTTATTTATTTCAAGAGTTTGATTGTCTGCGATTCTATAATAGTCAACGCTTAGATATATAACATAGCTAAGCAATAGTAAAACAAAAGCTAAAACAATTGCTAAAATTGTTGAAGAAATTAATTTAATCCAATTTGCCATATTTTCACCTCTGAGTATATGTTATCAATTATAACTAAAATATTGCTAGTGATTTTCGCAAATTTTTAAAATTTTTAAAAAACTCAATTTTAAATAAAAAATAGGGGAAAACAACAAAAAAGTGATACAAAGTATCACTTTTTTGCAGTTTTATTAACATTTTTTTACAAATCCATTGGCATTTGTGGTGTTGGCATTTTCTCTTTTTCATTTTCATTTGTAATAACAGCTTCAGTAGTAAGTAATGTTGATGAAACGCTTGCTGCATTTTGTAAAGCAGAACGCGTAACTTTTGTTGGGTCGATAATTCCATTTTTAATCATATCAACATATTTATCATTTAAAGCGTCATATCCAAATGTTGGAGACTCGTTGTTTAAAATTTTATCAACAACTACTCCTCCATCAACCCCTGCATTTTTTGCAATTTGTCTTATTGGTGATTGTAGTGCGGAAAGAATAATTTTAGCACCTATTTTTTCATCACCATCAAGTTTATCAATTATTTTTTCAACAGCTGGGATAGTTCTTATTAAAGCAACACCTCCACCAGCTACTATGCCTTCTTCAACGGCTGCTCTGGTTGCTGCTAAAGCATCTTCAATACGAAGTTTCTTTTCTTTCATTTCAATTTCGGTTGCTGAACCTACTTTTATAACTGCAACTCCACCGCCAAGTTTTGCAAGTCGTTCGTTTAATTTTTCTTTATCATATTCGCTTGTACAATTATCAAGTTGTGTTTTTATTGCTTTTACTCGTTCTTTTATTTGTTCTGTATTACCGAAGCCACCAACAATCGTAGTTGAATCTTTTGTTACAACAATTTGATGTGCTTTTCCTAAATCTTCTAGTGTTGCAGTATTTAAAGTTCTTCCAAGTTCTTCACTAATAATGTTTGCACCTGTTAAAATAGCAATATCTTCCATCATAGCTTTTCTTCTGTCGCCAAATCCTGGTGCTTTAACAGCAATACAAGTAAAAGTTCCACGAAGTTTATTAATTATTAATGTTGCCAAAGCTTCACCTTCAACATCATCAGCTATAATTAAAAGTTTTTGACCTGCTTTTACAATTTGTTCAAGTAGTGGCAAAATTTCTTGTATGTTTGAAATTTTTTTGTCGGTGAGCAGGATTAAAGCGTTTTCAAGCACTGCTTCCATTTTTTCCATATTGGTGCTCATATAACTGGAAGCATAACCTCGGTCAAATTTCATACCCTCGACAACTTCAAGTTCAGTTTCCATTGTTTTGCTTTCTTCAACTGTTATAACACCATCTTTTCCAACTTTTTTCATTGCATCGCTAATCAGTTTTCCAATTTCTTCATCTTCTGCTGATATGCTGGCAACTTGTTGAATGGCTAATTCACTGTCAACAGGTTTACTTTGTTTTTTTAATTCTTGAACAACTGCATCAACAGCTTTTTTTATGCCTTTTTTTAATATAATTGGATTAGCACCTGCTGCAAAATTTCTCATACCTTCATTTATAATAGATTGGGCTAGTACTGCTGCAGTTGTTGTACCATCTCCTGCAACATCATTTGTTTTAACTGAAACTTCTTTTATAATCTGTGCTCCCAAATTTTCAAATGGATCACTAAGTTCAATTTCTTTTGCAATAGTAACACCATCATTAGTTATTAAAGGGGATTGATATTGTCTATCTAAAACAACATTACTACCTTTAGGACCTAATGTAACTTTAACTGTGTTTGCTAATATGTTAACACCATTTTCAAGCGCCTTTCTGGCTTCATCACCATTTTTAATTAGTTTTGCCATAATAGATAATACTCCTTTTTATTAGTCTTCAAGCAAAATTGCTAATATATCATTTTGTTTTAGTATAAGCACGGTTTCTCCATTTATTTTAAATTCGCTTCCAGCGTATTTTGGATATAAAACTGTGTCACCCACTTTTATTTGCATTTCAACTTGTTTACCATCAATTAAACCACCCTTTCCAACAGCAATTACAGTTGCAGATTGTGGTTTTTCTTGACTTTGTTCTGCAAGTACAATACCACTTGAAGTAACCACTTCATTTTTTGTTGGTTTAACAACTATGCAATCAAATAATGGTTGAATTTTCATTTTATCCTCCAATAAAATCAATTTTTATGTGCGTTTAGTGCGCATATATATATTTTAACACACTTTATTATAATTGCAACAATGTTATGCCATATTTTTGCAAATTTTTAATATTGTTGACATAAATTTATAATATGAATGATAGTTATAAAAGTTATTATAGAACTGTAAAAAAAAATAATAAAAAAACAATTAATTGTTTTTTAATTGTTTTTGTTGTTATCATTCTTACTATTTTTTTTTGTTTTATAATTTTCCCTTTATTTGGATTGATATCTTGGTCAACTTATAATGAAAAAGAAGCAAATAGTAAAATGTTATATTTAGTTGCAATAAATTCGGGTGATGACCAAGAAGAAGCAGAAGAACTTGCAAAAAATTATCGTGCACGAGGAGGGGCAGGGGTAGTTTGGAATAAAGATGAATATTATTGGATTATTTTAGGAATTTACTTTTCATATGATGATTCAAATTCGGTTGTTATAAACTTATATGATGAAAATATAGAAGCTGAAGTAATTGAATTTAAAATAAAAAAACCTGATACAAAAACATTGAAAGAAGAAGATGAAGATTTATTTGATAGAACATTTAAGTTTTTATTAGAAATTTTAGATGAATTATATTCGTTAATAGTTAAATTAGAACAATCATCAATAACTGATATATCTGCTAATTTAAGTTTAAATAATATGGCGCTAAGTGCTGAATATTATTATAATTTGTTGATTGAAAAAAATAATTTAAAAACTTTAAATAATATAGTTGCTAATGTAGTAAGTTTATTAAGGTATGTAGCGAATGAAGAGGTTTTAATAGATTCCTTTTTGCCATACGAAAGTGAAATTAGGCGTATACTGGTTAGAATTGTTATTATTATTAATGAACTGTTATAAAAAATGCCAAAAACTAAAAGTCTTGGCATTTTTATTAATTTTAGAAATTTATAAATTATAAAAACTTATTTAAATTGTAATTTAATTGATGTTTATTAACTTTATATAAAATAATTATTAAAATTTTGTTTTATTCACACATATGAATACCACTGATTATAATATCTACTTTTGTTTTAAAAATATTTTTTATAAAAACATCACCAACTTGTGGGTTTGGTTTTACTTTTGTATTTTTTATTTTTTTTAAAACATCAAAATACAAATTTTTATCAATTGCTTTGCTTGTTACTAAACTTACAGTTCCAAAATCTGTTTTTTGAATTGTTGTTATTGTTCTTTTTGGTTGTGTAATTTCTTGCTTTCCATATTCTTCTCCTCGAGGGCAACTGTTTCCTGTTACTATAATTTGGCCATTTGATTTTTTAGTTATGTTTAAATTGCAACCTCGTGGACATCTTATACATACTAATTTCATAATTAAACCTCAATTTCTAAAGATAAATCATTTTTAATTTTGCTTTTATCAATAATTAAAGATTGCATTTCGCCTGCGATTACAACAGGTGATGGCTTTTGGCTTATTATTTCGTTATTGCTTTTTGCAATAATTTTTACTTGATGATATTCTTTATCTACACGAAAAGAAATAGTTGCTGTTCCCGTTGAGTTTGTATGAATATATTTTGGCACTGTGTATTTAATATGATTGTCGTGCACTATTGTTATTGTATTTTGTGGAATTAATTTATTTTTAGCAAAAAGAGCAGCAAACTTTCCAGCTTGTAAGCCTTCACGACTTACATTGTCTGCTAAATCATTTACATGAAGCACATTTCCACAAATAAAAATTTTTGAATTTGATGTTTGAAAATACTCATTTACAACGGCACTTCCCGTAACATTATCAAACTCAATATCAAAATCTTGTATTAAATCGTTTTCTGGGATTAGGCCAACACTTAAAAGCAAAGTGTCGCATTTAATAATTTTCTTTTTTTCTAGAATTGGTTTTAAGTTTTCATCAACTGGAGCAACTACAACTGCTTCAACTCGTTTTTCACCAATAACTTCAACAACAGTTGTTGAAAGGTGCAGTGGAATGTTAAAATCATTTAAACATTGTGCAACATTTCTTGCAAGTCCACCACATTTAGACATAATTTCATATACACCAATAACTTTTGCACCTTCACAAGTTAAACGCCGTGCCATAATTAAACCAATATCACCAGAGCCTAAAATAACAACCTTTTTACCAACCATTTTACCGTGTATATTAACAAATTTTTGTGCTTGACCAGCACTAAAAACTCCCGCTGGTCTAGTTCCGCAAAGATTAATAGCTCCTGCCGGCCTTTCACGGCACCCCATTGATAAAACAACACTTTTTGCTTTTATTTTTTCAACATTTTTATTTGAAACCACAGTAAGTTCAACTAGTTTTTTACAATCAGTTATTTGTTCTAATGTAGTATTAAGTTTTATATCTAATTTTTGTTTTTTTAATTCATCTTCCCAGCGTTTAGCATATTGAGGACCTGTTAACTCGGCCCCAAAATAAGCAAGGCCAAAACCATTATGAATACATTGATTTAAAATTCCGCCAACTCTGTAGTCACGCTCGATTAAAACAACTTTTGCACCTTCTTTTGTTGCGCTTATTGCAGCAGCCATACCAGCAGGCCCACCACCAATTACAGCAACATCATAAATCATAAATTCCTCCTTGCTTGATGTCGCCAACTAAGATTTCGCTTTTTTCACCTTTTTGTGTAACATCTTCTTGTTGAATTTTTTCGTAGTCAGCAATCATTTTAACTATTTTAGGCATACAAAAACTACCTTGACATTTACCCATTGTTGGGCGTATTCTTCTTTTAATAGCATCAACTGTACGAGGGTGTAATGGAGAGTTTAAAGCATCAATTATTTCACCCTCACTAACTTTTTCACAACGACAAACAATTTTCCCATATGCAGGATTCTTTTTTATTAATTTTTTTAATTCTGATTTTGGTAGTGCAAAATGTTCTCCGTATGGCTTTCTTTGTTTTAATTTTATTGGTTGTGATTTTAAACCATCTTTTTGCAACATATTTAGTATCATTTCTGCAATGGCAGGTGCCGATGTAAGCCCTGGTGAACAAATACCAATTGTATAGTAAAAGTTTGGAACTTTTTTGGATTTTTCAATAACAAAATCTGAACCACTTTTTACGCGTACACCAGCAAATAATTTTATAGTTTTTTTAAAATTAGGTTTTTTAACAGAAAGAATTATATTGCTTTTTATTTGTTCTAAACCATCAGGTGTTGTGCTGGTATCGTGAAAAGAGCAATCTGTTGCTGTTGGGCCAAACATTACATTACCGTGTAATGTTGGTATTGCCAAAATTCCTTTTCCTTTTTCTGTTGGAAGAGGGAAAATAGGTCTGTTTACAAAATTTGATTGCGATTTATCTAAAAGAATATATTCACCTTTAACAAGTTTTATTGGATATTCTTGTTCATCAACAAGTGAGTTAATAAAATTTGCATATAGCCCAGCACAATTTACAACATATTTTCCATAAACAGTTTGAGTTCTTGTGTCATCTTTTACTGTGAAAATATCTTTACCTTTTTTTATGCTTGAAACACGAAAATTTGTTATAACTTTTCCGCCATTAATAACACCTTCTTCGGCAAGAGCTATACATACCAAATAAGGGCATACAATTGAAGCAGTGCTTGCAAAAAGCCCACAAACAATGTTATCAGCTAAATTAGGTTCAAGTTTTAAAAGAGCATCTCTTTCAAGAATTTTTAAACCTTTAACTTTATTGGTTTTTCCTCGGTCATATAATTCTTGTATTTTTTCACGATTTTCTTTTGTTGCAACAACTAATGTTCCACAATTTTTAATTTCTACATTAAGCCTTTTACACATTGATGCATACATTTCATTTCCTCGTAAATTTGTTATTGCCATTAACGAGTTTGGTTTTGGGTCGTATCCTGCATGAATTATTCCACTGTTGGCTTTTGTAGACATAGCACCAACATCATCTTCTGCTTCAAGTAAAATTGCTGAATTGCCATTCCTTACAATAGCATTAAAAACTGCGCAACCAACTATACCACCACCTACAACTACAACATCATAAATTTTGTTTTGTTCACTCATATTTTTTTCCTTTTTTTATTATGTAAATATTTTATCTTTTGCAAATATTTAAAGTCAAGAGATTAATAAAACTTGATTAATTTGTTTGCATTATTTTTTCTAATTGATATACTAATAAAAATGAAAGTATTTTTATGGGGGTGCAAGTTGCAAAAAAGATATATTCTTGGCATTGATGAAGGAACAACAGGTGTTCGTGTTGTTCTTTATGATACAAAACAAAAACAGATTATTGACAATCAATCTATGCGTATACAACAATATTATCCTAAACCTGGTTGGGTAGAACACGATGCTGAACAAATTTGGAAAAACACTTTGTTATTGCTTAAAAAAGTTTGTAAAGATGTTGATGAAAAATTGATATACGGAATTGGAATAACAAATCAGCGTGAAACTGTTGTTGCATGGGATAGTGAAACAGGTAAACCAATTTATAATGCCATTGTTTGGCAATGTAGAAGAACTGCTGAATATGTTGAAAAAAATCTTAATGGCAAAAAAGCAAAAATGATAAAAAAAATTACAGGTCTTTTACCTGATGCATATTTTAGTGCTACAAAAATAAAATGGATTTTAGAAAATGTTGCAACAGCAAAAGAATTATTAAAACAAAACAGATTGCGTGTAGGTACAATGGATTGCTTTCTTGCTTATAAATTAACAAATGGTAAAGCATTTGTAACAGATGCATCAAATGCAAGTAGAACTATGCTTTATAACATTATAACAAATCAGTGGGACGATAAATTGCTTGAATTGTTTAACATTCCAAAATCTATTTTACCTGAGGTTATAGATAACGATTCAGTAATAGGTACAACAGATATAAATGGAACAGAAATTATAGTTGCTGGTATGGCTGGTGACCAACAAAGTTCTTTATTTGGACAAGCTTGCTTTTTTAAAGGTGATATGAAAAACACCTATGGAACGGGAAGTTTTATGTTGTTAAATTTGGGTGATAAACCTAAAATGGTAAACAATGGTTTGCTAACAACAATTGCTTGGAGAATGAATGGAAAAACAACCTATGCTTTGGAAGGTAGTGTTTTTAATAGTGGAAGTTGTGTAACTTGGCTTCGTGAAAAGTTGCATTTTTTCAAATTGTCAGCGGATAGTGAAGAATTTGCTCAACAAGTTGATGATACAGATGGTGTTTTCTTTGTACCTGCACTAACTGGTTTGGGGGCTCCTTATTGGGATAGTGATGCCCGTGGAATGATTACAGGAATAACACGAGGAACAAATGCTAATCATATTACTCGTGCGGTTTTAGAAAGCGTTGCTTTTTCTACAAAAGATGTTTATGAACTGATGGTAAAAACAGCAGGAGTCCCTGCTAAATGTATTCGTTTTGATGGTGGGGTTAGTGATAATGGTTTTGTAATGCAATTGCAAAGTGAATTGTTTAATCACAATATAGACAAATCAAAGGAAAAAGAAAGTACTGTTATGGGTGCAATCTTTTTGTGTGGGTTAGCAACAAAAGTTTGGAAAGATGTTTCTGTAATTTCTAACCAATATCAAGTTTCAAAAGTTTATAAACCAACAAACAACAAAGATAAAGTTATGCAAAAATATAAACAGTGGAAAAAAGTTGTTCAATTATGTTTAACAAAAGGTAAAAAATAGGGGGAATTTCATATGTCTAATGTTAAAATAGGTCAGTTTATTGAAAGTTTTGATAATAAAAAAATATTTTGTCGTGAGTGGGATGATGTTAAAACACCAAAAGGTGTTGTGCTTATTATTCACGGAATGGTTGAACACAGTGGCAGATATCAAGAGTTTGCAAAATATTTAAACACCTTAGGATTTGTTGTGTTTGGTTTTGATTTAAGAGCTCATGGTCAAACATCAGAAAGTGTAGAAAAAATTTCGCAATATGATGGTGATTTATTTTGTGATTGTGTAAAAGATGCTATGTTTTTTTCAGATATGCTTATTGAAAAATACAAACTTCCTTTAATTGTTTTTGGGCACAGTTTTGGTTCTTTTGTTTTGCAAAGTTATGTTCAACATTATGATAAACAAAATGCTGTTATATTCTGTGGTTCGGCAAATATGAAAAATAATTCATCGGTAACTTTGGGTAAATTTGTTGCTGGTGTTACTAAACTTTTTTGTGGTGGAAATGCAAAGTGTAAACTTATTTATAAATTAAGCTTTGGTGCTTATGGTAAAAACTTTGCTAATAAAAACTGGTTATCACAAAATGAACAAAATTGGATAGACTATAATAACGACACATATTGTGGTGCTGTTTGCAGTGCTAATTTTTATCGCTCATTTTTCAAAGGTTTAAAAAATCTTTACAAAAAAGAAAATCTTGAACAAATAGATTTAACAATACCAATTTTAATAACTTCAGGTTCAGATGACCCAGTGGGTGGTAAAAACTTAAATTTAACTAAAAAACTTGTTGAAATGTATAAAGATTTAGGTGTTGAGTATGTAGATTTTAAAATTTGGGAAGGGGATAGACACGAAATTTTAAATGAAACAAATAAACTCGAGGTTTGGAAATACATTGGTAAGTTTTGTTGTGATTTTCTATCAAAAAAATAAAAATTTTTGCTATTTTTATTAAAAAAAAGAAAAAACTATAAAAAATGATTGCTCGAAAATTTTAGTTTTGATAGAATTTAATTTATAAATAAAAAAAGAGAGGGAAATATGAGGAAAGCAGATGTTGAAAAAGGAGATGTACGGGGTGCATATATTGGTGGTGGCATTTTTGCAATTCTTATTGCTTTGCCACTGACATTTCTGTTTTTGCCTTATTTTATATATGCTATAACAGGTTTTTTTGTATGGGACCCAGGTCAACTTGGTATTAATTCTTCTATGTTGGAATATGTGCTAAACTTTTTCTGTTACTTTTTACCTTTAATTTTATTTTTAATAAGTTTTGTATGTATTTTTATTGCAAGAAGTAAAGGTTCGGTTTTTTTAAAAATTAGTACAGTTTTTTACTTTTTATATTTTGTATTATATTACACAACAAATCCATTATCAATAATGCTTGGTAGTGATATTAATTCATTGATAAAATCTATACCATATATTAATTATATTGTGATTGGGTTAGGAACAATATTTGCGTTATTAGGAATTATTTTTGCAGGTATTCAAAAAGGAAATCCTAACAGAGCCTCTTCATTTTTGGTTTTTAGTTCAATTTTCTGGTTAGTTATGTCGGTTTTAGATGTGGTAATGCCAATGATTTTTTCAAATAATTTTAGTGTTATTGAATATTATTTACCAACAGTTTTGGCTTTATATGGATTGATGGGTGGAATTTGGATGCTTATTGGTTGTCGCAAGAAAATTGTTATATTGCCTGAGGGTGAAAGAAAAGTTAAAAAGAACGCTAAGGTTAAAAATGAACAAAACAATAATGATATGGCAAATGGTGGACAACAAATCAATTTGGGTGGGCAACAAATTCCAGTAGGTGGAATGGCTCAACAAAATTTCAATGCTGTTCCTCAACAATTTAATGGTGCAATGCCACAACAAGGTTTTAATCAACAAGTAATGCAACCTTCACAGGGAAATCCTAATGTTATGCAGAATGGAATGGCACCAAATGGTATGCCACAACGCCCAATGCCAAATGTAGCGCCTCAAAATGGTATGCAAACAATGCCAAACGGTATGCCACAGAATGGGCAAAGAGTTATGCCAAACGGTATGCCACAACGACCAATGCCAAATGCAGTACCTCAAAACGGTATGCGACCAATGCCAAATGGTATGCCTCAGAATGGGCAAAGGGTAATGCCAAATGGTATGTCACAACGCCCAATGCCAAATATGGCACCTCAAAATGGTATGAGGCCAATGCCAAATGGTATGCATCAGAACGGGCAAAGAGCTATGCCAAATGGTATGCCTCAGAACGGGCAAAGAGCTATGCCAAATGGTATGCCTCAGAATAATGTGGCTCAAAATAATAACATAAATAATTCTAACAACCAAAACAATAATACAAACGGTGGTGCTTAATTATGGATGCAAAAACTAAGAAATGGGATAAACGATTTATGGAAGTATGTAGGCTTATTGGAACTTGGACTAGTTGTGTAAGGCCAAATCGTGCTGTGGGTGCTGTAATAACTAAAAACAATCGTATTTTAGCTACTGGTTATAATGGGGCACCTGCTGGCGTAAAAAGTTGTGCCGAAAAAGGTTATTGTATGCGTGAAAAAATGAACATTCCAAGTGGAACAAGGCAAGAAACTTGTTTTGCTGTTCATGCCGAACAAAATGCAATAGCACAAGCTGCTAAACTTGGTCATGAAATTGAAGGTTCTACAATTTATATAACTCATTCTCCTTGTTCTATTTGTGCTAGGTTAATAATTAACTCTGGCATAAAGCGTGTTGTATATGACCAAAACTATCCCGATGAGTTTTCTCGTTCATTATTGGAAGAAGCTGGTGTAAAGTTAGAACACTATGAAGAATAATAAAAAGATTTAAAAAAGGATAATATTTCTGTATTATCCTTTTTTATTTATAGTTATATTTAATAAAATTTATATACTAAATATATAAAAAATAGTAAGTAAGTGTATGTTTTATGACATATAATATCATTTTTTGGTTAAAGTAATTATATTAATATCACTTTCTTTTAAAAGTGGAGAATGTTCGTTTATCATATTGTGTAAGTATTCAGCTCGTTCTCGATAACTTAGATTTGTTTGTTTTTCATTTTTGGTTTTTTCCATAAAATTTTTGTAGCCAGGATATTCAATTAAACTTTTTATTATATTAACCCTGCTTTTTTCGCCACTTAAATTTGCTTTGTATTGTGTAAGTTTTTCTTCTATTTCTTCCCAATCTTGTGGAAATATATCGTCATTATAAATTCCTCTTCCTCCGTACCAAGCTATAGAAACTTTGCTTAACAAATCTTCGTGTCCATTTTCAATTAAAGTGTTTAATGTTGCTACTAAAGACCATATAGGATTTTGATATTTAAGCCAAGTTGGCGTTTCTGTTCCATATTGTTTTTCTAATTTTTTTGATATTTGCAAGGTGTGTTCATAAAAAGTGTTCTTTCTAATATTTAATGGGAAAAGAACTACATTATCTGCTCCGTATCCACCATTTTCTTGACTTTGTAAAGCTTGTATTACACTTTCGGCACTTGTTTTAATTTGTTCTTGCTGAGTTAAAAAAGGAAGTGTTGCCATTACATTTAATTCTATATTAATATTTTGATTTTTCATATATTTAATTATTTTTTTATAAGCATTATCATCAAATGGTTTAAAAAGCAAGTTGTTTCTTATTTCAGGATTTGCACTTTCAAAACCTAATTCAATAATAAATGTTTCAATTTGTGGGTTAAGTTTTTTAAATGTTAACAACTTTTGCATAGCATATGAACAATTATAATTTCCTTGTTCATCTAAATCACCAAGTGTTTTTATATGAGTTTCAAATATGAGAGCTTTTATTTCTGGTTGTTTAACAATTTCATTTATATTTTTAAACAACATATCTAAACAACTACTAGAAAATTCATTTTTATCAAAAATGGAGCCTACTGCATCAAATAAAAGTGTATCAATGTTTTGACCAAATGCTTTTCTTATTTGTATTTCTTTTATAAATTTTTTCATTTCAAAATCAACATCAGATGGCAAAAGTTCTTTATTACTTGCACCATATGAACAAAAACTGCATTGACCAAGTTTACAACCAGATGTTATAAAAGATAATTGTGCTAAATGATTAGCAAAATGTGATTTTGCACTATAATCTAAATCTGATTTTTCAGATTGTTTGATTTGACGACTTAGTGCATAAAGGTCTGCTAAGATTTCATCATTTGGTAATTGAGTTTGATTTTTAACAAATTTTTCCCAGCTCATAAATTTTTATCCTTTTATGTATTTATATATATATTTTATCGTAAATTTTTTATTTTTGAATGATAAAGTTTGTGCAAGTTTTGTTAATTTTTTAAATTTAATATAATTTCGTTTAAAGTTTTCTTTTTGGCAACTCTTTTGCTAGGGTCTTTATCTATACCAAAACAAACAGATGATATTAGTTTCCCTGGAGCATTACAATAAGTTGTTAATTTGTGGCTAATAACACACAAATCAAATATCCAAAGTGAACCAATACCTTTTTCGGTTGCGGTTAAAAGAGCATTTTCTATGCTTGCACCAATTGACAGTATGTTTGTAGCAATGTTATCAGTTGTATCTTCCATAAATACAAGAACTAAGTACTGACTATCTTTAATATATTTGGCTGTTGCTAAACCTGTTTCTTCACTGTTATTTTGCTTAAGTTCTTCTAAGAACCAAGTTAACACTTTTTCTTTTTCTTCTTTTTCTAAAATATAAAATTTCCAAGGTTGACGATTTTTTGCTGATGGCGCTAATCTTGCGCTGTCTAAAATGTCTAATATTTCTGAGTATTTAATTTCATCTTCAGTAAAAGCAAAAGCGCTTTTTCTTTGTTTTATTGTTTTTTTACAATTCATATTTTATCATTTATCCTTTTTTATTTATAAGTTTATTATAATAAAAAAAATTTGTTAATGAATGATAAATTATGTGCAACTTTTGTCAATTATTTGCAATAATAAAAGGCATATGTTATGCTTTAAAAAAATATAAGGGAATAAATATGTTTTTTGATAATTTGAATTTGGTGATTGATTATATTGAGGAAAATTTAACAAACAATTTAGATATGGGAAAATTAGCTGGTATTTTAGGAACAAATCAAGATACTTTTAAAAGAATTTTTAACCTTATATATGGTATTTCAGTTACAGAATATATTAAAAAAAGGCGTTTAAGTGTTTGTTGTGCTGATTTAAAAGACAATTCTGTCTTAAATGTTGCTTTAATGTATGGTTATAATTCTAGTGCGGGTTTTAGTAGAGCTTTTTATAACTTTCATAAATGTTATCCAAGCGAGTTAAAGCAAAATAAAAATTTAAAATTAAATGCATTTTTACCTGTAAAATTTTCAAAAGATTTAGGTTACGAAACTTTTAACTACAGTGTTGAAACTTGGGGTGCTCAAAAATTTTTTGGTTATTATGTCAAAGATAAAATAAACAAATTGCCAGATTTAATTCAACAAGAATATCCTAATTTTTTTTTCAGATATAAACCGAGTGAGTATTGTGGAGTAATGTTTTATGAAAAAGAAGAAGGAAAATTTTGGTTTTGTTTAAAAGAACCAGCAAAAGATTTAAAAGAAGTTGTAATTCCTAGTGGTGAATGGCTTGTTATCAATTATTTAGGAGATTATTCAGAAATTTCAAAATTTATAAAACAGGTTTACAGTGAATTAGGCGGTTTAATAAACTGCAAACCTACAAGAAAAATTGATTTAGAATTATATTATCCAAATGAAGTAAAACTTTGTTTTAAGTTGGATTAAATTTTGTATAAAATTTTATATTAAAAGAAGATGAAAATTCTTCTTTTTTTATTAAGTTTTGAATAAATTAATGTATGGTTAAAATTTTAAATTTCAAACACAAACTTTCATATTATTTGAATTTAATTGATGCTAGAAAGGAAAATGGTGATTTATGGGGTGTTTTAGATGCTTGTAGAAATGCTTTAAATTATTGTAAGTTAAAAGCTCAAAAACAAAGTATTGAGGCATTAATAGGACAAACATATTTTGAAATGGGACTTAATAAACTTGCTTGCGAACATTTTTATCGTGCATTAAAAGTTCCTGAAATGCGTGCAAGTGCTTTTTTTGGAATTGGTAGAAGTTTGGTTTTAATGAATAAATTTGATTTAGCCCTTGAATATTTTGATACAGCTATTCAATGGGATTATAATTCGCAATTTCAAGGGGTAATTTTAGAATGGATAAATGAAATTAAAATAAAAATAAATAATCCACTAATTATGCAAGATAGATTAATTTTAACGGCTAAAAATTTAATAAGAATGAACAAATTTAATCAAGCAGAAGAAGTGTTAAAACCACTTTTGAAAATTAATCAAAAAGCTTCTAATTACTATTCACTTTCACTTTTATTAAAAGGAGATTTAGAGCAAGCTAATTATTTTAATAATGAAAATTTAAAAGATAAAAACAATTTTTTTGCTATCTGTTTACAATATGAAATTGATATGAATTTAAAACTTTTTTCAAAAGCCGAAACAACTAAAAATCAAATTAAACTTTTTGAAGTAAAAGATGCCGATAATATGTTGCATAAAGCAATGTTTTTTGCTCAACAAAACGATTATGAAACAGCATTTGATGTTTTACAAAAAGCACAAAATTTGCAACAATATATACCAAAATTATATTTATACTGTGCAATTTCTGCATATAATATAGAAAAAATTGATGATGCGCTATATTTTGTTTCACGAGCTAGATGGTTAGATTTTGAAAATCCTATATATAATTTTTATTATGATGTTTTTAAAAAACAAATAGCAAAAAGACCGGTTGTTTTAAGTGAAAAATTTATTGAAGAATTTGCAAAACAAAAAATTGATAATGTTAAAAATCAATTAAAAAGTTCAATGTTTGTTAAGTATCTGGAACAAAATCATTTTTTGCTTGAAGATTTAACATTTAGCTTTTTAAATGATAATGAAATATGTGACAAAGCAAGCAAATTTTTAGCAAATTCTTCATCTTCGTTATGTAAAAATTTATTTGCTAATTTATTATTATCTGCTGAACCTAATTTATATCAAAAGTTTTTAATGTGTAGACAAGTTTTTGCGGTAGAAAAAATAAAACAACTTGATATGGTTTGTAATTATAGATATATCAGTATTGCCACAAAAAAATATAGCGCTAAATATATAAATAATATTTTAAAAAATAGTGTTTACAATGCTTTGGCATATTCGGTTTGCTATTCTTTTAAACAAGAAGTTGTTAATCGAGTTTTGCACAATGCAAATATAATACAAAATTCAAATATAGAAATAGAACTTAATGAAAATGAGCTAACTTGTTACTTGTTTTTTGATAATACATTAATTTTTCAAAATGCTTGTATTTTTTTTGGTGTTGAACCATTTAAGGTTATACAATTTAAAAATTTACTTAAACTAACATCTAAGAGGTGAATTATGGAAAAGAAATCAAAATTTAAAATTTTTTTAAATCAGCTTTTAATAGCAAGTGTGTTATTTGGTACACTTGTTGGTGCTGGTTTTGCTTCAGGTAAAGAAACTTGGTATTATTTTGCAAGTTTTGGAACTTTTGGTTATTTTTCAATACTTTTGGCTGGAGTAATTTTTTTCTTATGTGCTTTGTTGTTTTTAAATTTTGGTAAGAAAATGGGTATAAATTCGGTTCAGCATATGAATAAAATAATGTTTGGTAAATTTGCAATAATTGGCGAAATGGTAATGGTTCTTTCAAATATTATACTTTTGGCTTCTATGTTTGCGGGGGCAAATAGTTTGTTTCAAATTATAGTAACTTCAACTTCCTTTAGGTTAGCTAGTGTGATTACTGCTATTATTGCATTAGTTATAGTGTGGTTTGGTTTTGGTGGAATAACAAAAGTTAATGTTATTATTGTTCCTTTAATACTTTCAGTTTTAGCTGTTTGCTTGTTTGCTGGCAGTACGCATATAACTAGTTATGATGCAGTTTCAAATTTTTCTATAATAAACATTGTTGAAAGTGTTGTTTTTGCTATTTTGTTTATTGCGAGCAATATGTTTTTTGCTGGTTTTATTTTTGCTAGGTTAGGTAAAGATTTTTCAAAATCCGAAATTATAGGTGGAAGTTTTTTTGGTGCTTTGTTTTTAACTGCATCTTTAGCTTTGATGAGTGTGGTTTTGTTTTTAAATCCTGAATATTGTTCAAGCGATATGCCACTGGTTGCTATTTCTAACAGCTTAGGACAAGGATTTTCAATTTTTACATTAATAGTAGTTTGGGTTGGTTTAATTACAACAGCAATTGCTTTGCTTTATACAATTAGTAACTGGCTAAAAAATTATTTTGGCAGTGTTGTTCTTGCCTCAATAACAACAAGTGCTGTTGCTATGTTATTGTCGGGTTTTGGGTTTTCTAATTTTATTGCCTATGTTTATCCTATTTTTGGAATAATAGGTATAGTTTATATTGTTGTTGTAGCTAGGGTTTCTATGAAAAAAGAAAATGAAGTTACAATAAAAACTGATTTAGAAAAACCAATAAAGGTTCAAACAAAAATAAAAACAGTTAAAGCAAAACAAAAAAAATAATAAAATATTTAAAAATTTAATGATTTTTATTTAATTTTTTTATAAAAATATTAAAGCTTTTAATTTTTATATAATTTTAATTTAAAGATAAATATGATTACTATATAAAAATTTAATTTTATTTTAGTTGCGTTTTTATATAAAAGAATATAAAATTTTTATGTATTACTATTTTATTTTTATAAATATTAAAAGGATTTTTAATGAAAACTGTTGGAATATTTCCAGGTAAATTTTTACCCTTGCACAAAGGTCATATTTGGGCAATAAATCAAGCAAAAAAATTGTGTGATAAACTTTATATTCTAGTGTGTTTTGAGCCAGATGTTACTAAACAGCTTTGTGAAAAAGCTGGTTTTGATTTTATAGATTTGCAACAAAAAATTAAATGGTTTAAAAAAGAATTTAAAAACAATGATATCAAAATTTTAGGTTTAGATGAAACTGGAATTGTTCCATATCCAAATGGTTGGGAAGAATGGTCAAAAAGAATTAAAAATATTGTTAATGAAAAAATTGATTTTATATTTGGTAGTAATGTTGAGTATTCAGAAAATTATAAAAAATTTTTCCCAAACAGTAAATATGTTTTGATTGATGAATTAAGAGAAAATGTTTCAATAAGTGCTACTGAAATAAGAGAAAATATTAATAAAAATTTCAATTTTATTGCTGATAGTGTTAAACCTTATTTTATGAAATATATTAACAAAAAATAATAATTAATATTTACTTTTTTTACTACAAAATTCGACATTTTATTATTCCATAATAAATTTAAAAATTTGGCGTTTTTTTGCTATACTTTTTTTATTTATTTGATACAATAAATATTAGGTATTACTTGTTTTGCAAAAGTTAAGTAAAGGATAAATAAAATGGTTAAAAAATTAAATTTATATGTTTTTAGTTTAATATGTATGATATTTGCCGCGTGCATATGTTGTTCTGGTGTTTATACTCAAAGTAAAGTTTTTGCAGATAACAATCTTTCTGATGTTTTTTGGGGTGGGCAAGTTACAAATGAATTAGCTGAAAAAGGGTCAATTGAAAATCCTGCTTCAAGTTTTGACGAAGCAAAATCGTTATTATCAGAAAATGGAACTATATGGATAAATGGCACAGTTTCAATATCTGGAAATAATGAGTGGCAGTTGTCATCTGGTCAGATTATTAAAAGATATGATAACTTTACTGGTGTAATGTTTAGCTTGCAGGCATCTTCTTCTTTAACTTTGAGTAATGTTACTATTGATGGAAATCAAGAATTGCAAAGTGTGGGCTCAATTTTTAAAACAGCTGGTTCAAATATAAATTTAATTTTTAACAGTGGAACTGTTCTTCAAAATAACTATTCAACAACTCGTGGTGGTGCTGTGTGGTTATCTTCAGCATCAAATTTAACAATAAATGGTGCAATTTTTAAAAATAACACATCTGAACAACAAGGTGGTGCTATTTGTTTATCTTATGGTTCGGTTGTTACTTTTAATGAAGGTGTTATACAAAACAATTCCGCAAAATATGGTGGTGCAATTTATTGTGATAATGGATTATTAGAAATATATGGTGGTCAGGTAATAAATAATGTTGCAAAATCGTTTACTGATAACACAACTTGTGGCGGTGGTGGCATATATGCAAGTGCTAGTTTTATTATTGGGGGAAATCCTATAATTGAAAACAATATAACTCAAATTTCAGTTAATGAAAACACTAATTCAGATATTTACATTGTTTTTGGTAAAAGTATAATGGTTGCAACACCATTGCAAAACACTGTTCCTTATAATGTTTTGGTTTCAAATGATACATCAAGTTTATCAAGCGCAGTTATTTTATCACCTTATCAAGATGTTTCAGATGCTTCAATTTATTTTAAGAATTTTAATTTCGTTTCGGATATATACACTTTTAGTGTTGGTGTAGAAGAATTTTCCGATTCTGTTTTGGTAAATAAATATGTTACTTTAACTTTTTATTCTGATTTTAATCAAACAAGTAGTTATGTTAAAGATAATGTATCATCAGGGCAATATTTACAAATGCCATCTTTAATGTTTAATGTTCCAGGCGGATTTGTTTTTAAGGGGTGGTCTACCAATATTGATGAGTTTGTAGATGTTGAAATTGATGCTCAATATTATGTTGATGGTCCACAAACTTTTTATGCGATATATCAAAAAGAAGTTGTATATAATCCAAATGGTGGAACAGGAAATGTAACTGGTGCAAAAACATATGGTTTAAGCTTTGTTTCTAGTAATGGACAAGGTTTTTCAAGAAAAGGATACACATTAGTGGGTTGGGGAACAAGTCCATCAACCACTTCAAGTGATGTTGAATTTTATGCTTTAGGCAGTGTTATAAATGATTCGGTTTTAATTTCGTATAACTACACATTGTATGCGGTTTGGGAAATTCAAAAACACAATGTTATTTTTGATTCGTGTGGTGGTCAACCTGTTGAAATGATAAGTGTATCTTTTGGTGCTCAAATTTCTTTACCTTATACATCTAAATTAGGTTATAAATTGGTTGGTTGGTTTAAACAAAACGACGATGGCAGTTTTTATGATGTTGAATTTGATTTTAATAATGAAACTATGCCTGATGAAAATTTAACTCTTTATGCACGATGGTTACCATTATTTGAAAATAGCGAAACTTATATTACTGATAAAGTGTTTAAAATAGCAAATGTTGAACAATTAAACAATTTGTCTTTAATTATAAACAACGGCGAAAAAGCTTTTAATGGTGTGGAATTAGTTTCTTATAATAATTTAAGTTATCAACTTATCAACAATTTGTCTTTTTCAGAAACAAATGTAAATAATTTTATTCCTATCGGTAATGCATCAAATTGTTTTTCAGGTGTATTTGATGGAAAATTATATACTATTTCAAATATAAATATTAATAACAATTTTACATATGCAGGTATATTTGGTGTTTTAAATAATGCAACTATTAAAAATTTAATAATTGAAAACTCGGTTGTATTAGGGGTTAATTCGGTTGGCGGAATTGCTGGTCAAAGCACTAACTCGTTTATAACAAATTGCGTATTTGTTGGTGAAATTGAAGGCTCTTCATCTAATGGTTTTGGAGTTGGCGGACTTGTTGGTAATGCAAGTTATGGAACTATAATAGAAAGTTGTTTTGTTAAAGCTGATATTGAATCAAAAAACAATGCTGGTGGACTTGTTGGTAATTTAGGCAATGCAAAAATTGTTTCAAGTGTTGCTTTTGGTTCAATTGTTGCAAAAGATAAATGTGGTGGACTTGTTGGTTTCGTAGATAATAATTCAATTTTAGAATATAGTTATTTTACAGGAAATGTTTGTGATACTTCGTTGTTTTATGGTTCAATAGTTGGTTATAATTTAGGAACAATAAATAATTGTTATTTTACATATGAAACAAGTTATGTTGGCGGTATTAATAATGTTTCAACTTTTGGACAAGCCGAAGGTGTTAAATTTAATCAATTTTTAAGTTTGGATAATGATGTTTTTGGCGAGGGATTAAGAAATCAGTGGAACGAACTAGTAAATAATAATGGAATAAAATTTTGGCAAGCTAAAGCGAAATTAGATAATTTTGCATATTTACCAATACCTTGTGGTTTTAATTCAATTTTAGATAATTATTTTGCTGTTGAAGTTTGTGTTGTAACCTTTAATTTAAGTAATCAAAGCGAAACAGATACTTGGGTTCAATATGTTAAAAAAGATTCTTATGCCATTGAGCCAGTAAATAAAACAATTTCAAATGTTAGTTGGTACTATGGTGATAATATTTGGTGTTTTGTTTTAAATAAAGTTACGCAGGATATTACTCTTAATGCTAGCATAACTGAGGGCGTAAGTTATTTTGAAAATGGAAGCGGTACAATAGATGACCCATATCAAATATCCACTTATCAACATTTTGTTATGTTTACTAATCTTATCAATAACTTGTCTACATCAAATTTGTTTGTTGATAAATATTATATTTTAACAAATGATATTGATTGTACCGATAAAATAGTTTTACCTGTTGGAAATTTAAATGTAAAATTTATGGGTGTTTTTGATGGAAACAATCATAAAATTATAAATGCTAATGTTAAAATTACAAATGATTATGCTGGATTGTTTGTTTTAAATGGTGGAGTTATAAAAAATGTTATTTTGCAAGATATTATAGTTGATGGTAATAATGTTACGGGTTCAATAGTTGCAGAAAATTTTGGTATTGTTGAGAATATAAAAACTTTAAAAGTTAAAAATGGGAAAATAACGGGCAACAATTATGTAGGCGGAATTGTTGGTTATAACAGTGGAATAGTTAAAAACTGTACTAATAATATTGAAGTGGTTTCAAATGGTAATTATGTAGGCGGAATTGTTGGTTGTATGAAACTACAAAGTTCAATTGTTGAAAACTGTATAAACTATGCTAATGTTGTTGCTGAAAACTATGTTGCTGGTATTGTTGGATATGCTTATTTTGGTAGTGTGCAAGTGTGTTTTAACAGTGCAGTGATTGAAGGTAGATATGCAGGTGGAATTGTAGGTTACAGTAATATTTGTGATATTAAATATGCAGTAAATGCTGGACAAATTTTAGGAAGTTCATATTTAGGTGGTTTAGTTGCGAAATTAAACCAAGGGTCAACGCTTACAACTTCTTATTCTGTTGGGCAAGTTTTAGGTAATGAATATGTTGGAGATTTGGTTGGCTTGTCTGATGGAATTATAACATATTGTTATTATGAAAAAAATATTTATTCAGTTGGTGCTGTTAATGGTAAAGATATAACGGAACAAGCAGTGGGGCTTCCTGTTGGATTGATGTTAACAAAAACAACTAATTTAGCTGAAGTGTTTGATGTTAATTTTATAAATGCAACTTTAAACGACACCAATGTTTGGATTGCTCAAGAAAATGTTGATAATAAATGGTATTATCCAATTTTAACTCCGCTTTATTCTCAGTTAATTTTAACTTATTATCAAACTAATTTTATACAAGTTGAACTTAATTATTATGCAAATGTAACTCAAACGGAATTAAAACAAAATACTTTGATATTGCCTTTGGGATTATCTGTTTCATATATTTTACCTTATTATTTTGAATTTTTAGGTATAGATGCAAACAATGAAAACAGTTTAAGTTGGTATTCTGATAGCACATATGAAAATCCTGTTTTCATTATAGGCTCAACTACTAATGTTCTTTTTGCAGAATGGCAAATATCTTTTGAAGGTGAAGGTAATGAAAATTCGCCATATTTAATAACCAACAGTTATGATTTGATATTGCTTTCTTCTTTGATTAACAGTGCTAGTTTAAATCAGTTTTATGCTACAAAAGTTTATAAATTAACTAACAATATTGATTTATCTAATTTTCAATTTACTCCAATTGGTCTTTATCCTTCATTACCTTTTAAAGGAGTGTTTTTAGGTAATAACAAAACAATTTCAGGCGTTTATATCAATTTGCCAAATTATAGTAATGTGGGTTTATTTGGTTACACTACAAACGCTAAAATAACAAACTTATATTTAACTGATGTTTTTGTTGAAGCATATTCTATTGTTGGTGGATTGATTGGAAAAGCTGATAATTGTGATGTTTTAAATTGTGTGATTGAAGTTTCAGTGCAGTGTTATAATGATAATGCTGGTGCATTAATTGGTATGATGTTAAATACTAGAATTAACAGTTGTGCAGGCTTACAGTCAATGGTTAGTGCACAAAACATTATTGGTGGATTAGTAGGTTTTGCAGATAATTTATCAGAAATTAATAATTGTCAATTCAACGGAATTGTTGATGGTTTTACTCAGGTTGGTGGTATAGTTGGTTTTGCATCTAAAACAAAAATAAATGCTAGTTATACAGTTGCCATTGTACAAGGTGTTAATGAAGTTGGTGGTATAGTTGGTTTATTGTTTAACAACTCAAAAATAACTCAGTGTTTTGTTGTTCAAACAGTAATTGGAGTATCTTATGTTGGTGGTGTTGTTGGTAAGTCAGTAGAATCTGAAACATATAACTGCTATTTTAACATTGAAAGAAATCCAAATTTAAATGCGGTTAGTATGTTTGATTTAACAAGTAATAATGTTGCCGGCGTAAGCACCATATTTATGATGACAAAAATGTTTGAAGGAACTTTAACAACTTGGTATTGGCTTAAATCAGATGGAAACAGATTTTATTATCCAACACAACAAACTATGCATCAATTAGGTTTTTGGTGTGATGAAGTTGTTCAACTTGAATTTGAAACATACAATGCAAAAATTTATGAATTTACATATCAATTAGGATATGTTTTAGTTGGTGCTAATTATAATTTTGGTGTTGTTTTAAACACAGATAGAAATTATGATTTATCAACCTTGTTGGTTGGAGTGGTAAAGGGAAATAATTTTACAGTTTTAAAATCAAATGAAAATGGTTATTATTCAGTAGAGGTAACCGAACCTTTTAAAATAGTTGTTGCTGTTAGCCCTGTTAAATACAATGTTGTTGTAAATATTCAAGGTGAAGGTAAATGTGATAAACAAGGTGTTAATACGGTTGAAGATGGTACAAGTTTTGTTTTAAATTTTGTTCCAGCCTACAATAACTATGTTAAATCAATTTTAATAAACAACAAATTATTGGAAAATTGGACTAATGAAAGTTGTGAAATTATAGGTATTAATTCAAATTCAATTATAACTGTTGTTTTTAGTTCGGTTTGGGAAAAACGAGAAATAATACAAGATAATTGTGATGTTACTATTTTAGCAGATGAAATTTATTATGATGCGAAAATAGAAATAACTAAGTTAACACCAAATGATGATTTGCTAAAAGAATTTAAAAAAGCAACAAAAGGTTCAATTATTAGCGCGTTTAGTTTTGAATCAAATAGCTCATCTGAAAATATTTTTAACAGTGATGCTACTATAAAAATTTATATTGGAACCTTTTATAATAATGATAAAATTTCAGTTCTTATTAAAGATGGGGATAATATTAAAACTTTATCTACTACTGTTGACAATGGTTATGTATTATTAAATGCCAGTCAATTAAGAACTTTAGCAATTGTAAAAGAAAGTCAAAATTATACGCTTATTTGGTTAACTGTTTTTGTGGTAGTTGCAGTTTTGATTTTTATTACTACAGTTTTATTATCAATTAACAGAAAAGGAGTATTGTCAAAAAATTCACAAACCGAAGTTGATACTTCTGTAGTAAATTTAGACAATATAACAAGAAGAAATAATTACTGTAAAAATAAGCCTCCGAAAGCTAAATCTGTTTCATTAATAAATGGTACTCAGTTAAAAAATAAAAAAACTAGTCAAAATATATTAAATGAAGAAATTGATAAAATTAATAAGGAAAAAAAGTTTAAAAGCAATCGTGAAAAGTTGGGCAAAAAAAGAAAACCCGTTGAATAATTAAAAACCCCTATCAATTTATAAAAAGGGGTTTTTTATTTTAATTTAATGTTTTTTTACAAAATTAGGTATTGTAATTTTTTTAAAAGTGTGTTACAATAACTTGTGTCATTAAAAGGGGAAAATATAAAAATGAAAGATGAAAAAGCAAAAAGTAAAAAACAAGAAATAGATGGTTTGCGTGATATTGTTCAATCGTTTAACCAAAGTTTAGGTGATGATAGTACAAGCTCTTATTTAATTTTAAAATCTGGTGGAAATTATAAAATTGTTGGTGAAGAAGCTCTTATTAAACAAGCAATTGATGATTTAAGTGAAGAATTATATAATAACAAAGTTGAAAGTCCTGAACAATTAGAACAAAGAATTACAGAAAAAATGCAAGCTATTTATGAAGCTTCAGACTCAAGTATTATTTCAATTAATAATAATAAAAAAGATAATAAAAAACAAACCTTAAATAAATCAAAGTTTAAACAAATAAGTTATGATGAGTTTGAAGAAAAAAGAAAAAAATATTTTGATGAAGTGGTTGATTTAACATCAAAATGTTCTCAACTAATTAATAATTTTGAAAACCAGTATGTAAAAACAATTGAAAGCATTGATATGTTTAAAAGTCAACGCGAGTATGCTCAAAATGCTAATACTATTAATTTAACTGCTGAAATTTATTCAAATTTAGTAAAAGAATATCAAAAAGATGCACAAAAACAAGTGGAAACTTTAAGGTCTTATCTTGCTAGTTTAGAAAAATTGGCAACAACCGAAATTCCAAAAACTATAAATAATCTCAAAAAATTAGAAAACAGTGTAAGTTTTATATATAACTTAAAAGACGAAGAAAAGGTTGAATTAGTTGATGATTTGCAAAGAGCACAAATTGTAATTACATTGTTTAAAAAATGTGCTGACAAAGATTGTGAAAAAGAAAGAAAAGATTATAATCAAATAAAATCAAAATTTACAGAAGTTAATGATAAGCATAAAACAGTTTTAGATTGTTTGAGCAAAATGTAAAACATAGGATTACCTATGTTTTTATATTAATTTAACGGTTATGTTGCATTATAAATTTGTTTTTGATATTATGAATTAAAAGGAGATTTATGCAAGTTTTAAAAGCTCAAGTTTGTTCTGTTAGCAGAAATAATTGGAAAATATGTGACTTAAAAGGCTCAAAGATAACAAATGCAGATATTAATAATAGTTTTGTAGGTGAAAGTTTACCCGTTGTTGGTGATTTTGTTGATTATTTTGAAGATGATTGGGGTAACTGTTTTATTTTAAAAGTTAATGAAAGGAAAAATTTGTTAGCAAGGCATACAAAAGATGTAGACAAAAACATCGCATCTAACATAGATGTTATTTTTATTGTTTCAAGTTTAAACAATGATTTTGAAATTGAAAAAATGGAAAGATTTTGTTTGATTGCAACGGTTCCCAATTCTAAGATAGTTTTTTTATTAACAAAAAGTGATTTATGTAGCAATATTGATAAATATATAAATCCTTTAAAAAACCGTTTTCCTGATAATAAAATTATAGTATTAAACAGTAAAGACATTAACGATGTAAATCAATTATTTTCTGTTTGGAGGAAAAACGAAACAGCAATTTTTTTAGGTAGTTCGGGTGTGGGGAAATCAACTTTAATTAACACATTGTTGGGGGCGGAAGTAGCAACAACATTTGATGTTAGAGAAAGTGATGACAAAGGCAGACACACTACAACTGCTAGAAATATGTATTTTTTAGATAATGGAAGAAAAATAATTGACACACCAGGCATTAGAAGCATTCAAAGTGCACAAAATCAAAATGTTCAATTAGCTTTTGATGAAATTGCCGATTTAGAAACAAAATGCAAGTATAATAACTGTTCGCATACAAGTGAAGATGGTTGCGCTGTTAAAAAAGCCTTAGAGTGTGGTATACTTAGTAAAAGCGAATTTGAAAGATTTAAACGAATTCAAGCTAGCAAGGAAAGATTAACAGATAAAGGCAAGTTTGAACTTCACAAACAAACAAAATTTTTAAAAACAAAAAAAATTGAAAGTAGAAACAGGAAAAAACAAAAATAGTATTTTTGCTTGTTAATTTATTAAATAAAAAAAGAAATAAAACTATTTACAATATGTTTTTTTTGTGATACAATTAATAGTGTAAAAGGAGTTTATGTTTTATGAAAAATATTTCTTATAATAAAATTCAACTTTCTCCGGCTGCAACATGTTTGTTTAATGCATATGGTGCAATGGGGTTAATGCCAATGGGTAAACCAATTGTTGGCAGGTCTAAAAGTCTTTTAGCTGTTATGAGTGGTAGAGATTACAATGGAAAACGAATGTCTCCTGTAGTTGTTGATTTAACACAAAAATTAGATAAAAAAGTTTCTCGTGAATATACTGCTGATACTAGTTTGGCAAATGTTTTGGAAAGTGTTGCTTTACCTGAAAGTATAAATAAAGAAATTGGTGTTGGAATAACCTTTTTCCGTGAAGGTCATTTTGAACAAGCAACTGAAATATTTGACTTAGCATTATCAAAATCTCCATATTCCGAATCTTATTTTAGTAAAATGAGAAGTTTAGGGTATGTTTTGGACAACGAGGCAAAACAAGAACAATCAAAAACTTTAATGTAAACAAGTGTAATTTTTTACGCTTGTTTTTTTATTATATTTGTGTATTAATTGATTTTTTTTATAAAATTATATAAAATAATAATGTACTGTTTATGTTAATAAAATATTTGTGGAGGGATAAGGTGATAATGAAAAAGAATGTTTTAATTTTTGCTTTTGCTTTTATTTTAATGTTACCTTGTGCTGTTTTATTAATGGCATGTGGTCAACCAAAAGAAACTGAAATTAAAGCAACAATTAATGGTGTATCAATAACTGAAAGTAATAATTCAGTAATTATTGATTATGGAGATTACCAAAGTTTTAATGAAATACCTTGGGATAATTTTATTTCAGTTAAATTATTATATAATAACAATACTCAAAAAGATTTAAAATTTGGCAATAATGGATATGCTATTAGTGGATTTACAGAAAATTTAAACGCAAATGAAGAAGGTTATGAATTAACCATTTCTTATAATAATTTAAATACTATAAAATTTAAATTAATTGTAAACAAACTTACCGTTGATATGGCTAATGTTCATTGGGATTATGAATCAACTAACCCTTTTGTTTATGATGGAACATTAAAATCTGTTAAAATAGTTGGATTGCCTGAAAATTTTACAGTAACATATAGCAATAATAGTAAAATTAATGCTGGCAATTATACTGCCTCTGCAAAAATAGACTATGATAGCAATAATTATAAACTTATTAACAATTCAATTCCTCTTAGTTGTAATTGGGAAATTTTAAAAGCTCAAAATGTAATTACAGGTGAAATATTGTTAAATGATTGGAGTTATGGTGAACAACCAAATGTTCCAACAGGATTAACTGCTCAAAATGGTGATGTTACTTTTAAATATTATGTTCGTAACAGTAATATGGAATATGAAGAAATAAGCGCACCTACTGTATCAACAAATTCGGGAACATATTATGTTGTTGGTTCTTCTTCTGAGGGCGAAAATTGGGTTTCTCAAACAACAAATTATAAAGAATTTAAAATAACACCAATTAGTTTAATTAATCCAACCTTAAATGAAAATAGTTTTATTGTTAGTGGTTCATCTATTACCCCAACAATTCAAAATATGCCAGATGATTTACTTGTTGAAGTAACTGGTGATAAAAGTGCAACACAAACTGGTAGTTATTCTATAACTATTGCTTTAAAAGACAAAGTAAATTATAAGTGGCAAAATGCGAATGATTTACAATCATATACATATGATGTAATTTTAAATTGGGAAATAATAGACAATCCTTTCCAAACTATAAAAATAAACAATAAAACTTTGCAACCACAAGACTTTGCTAACATTAATGAATTAAAAATTAATGATATATGGCAAGTCGAATTAAGTAGTGATTATAGCTTTTCTTATGAACATAAATATAAAAACAAAGAAACAGGTGAAATTAAAGTTGAAACTGTTGAAAATGTTTTTTCTGCTACTGTAACTGCTTTTGATGATTATTTTAAATTTTTAGTGTTTAGTGATGGTGAATTAATTTATTCAAAAACTTTAAATGTTAATAAGGATATTATAGAAAAAGTTATAATTAATTCAGATGAAATAACATTTGATGAATTTGTAGCTAATCCAATTTTAGATTATGGTTCAGAAATTTCAATTATATTTAAAAGTGAATATGCAAACGATTTTTCTTTATCAATTTCAAATCCTTATTTAGTTGTTTCAAGTGATACAATTTATATATATAATGAAATATATAATGAAAGTTTTGTTTACTACGAAATTGATTATATTTGTAATTATGATTTTTTAACAAATATTAAAATAGATAATGCTAATATTACAATTAATGAATTAAGGGAATTATCTACCGTTTCTTATGGAAGCACTATTGAATTTGATGTAAATGAAAAATATTCTGATTTAGTTAATGTATATTTGAATATTAATAGTAATGAAGAACTGTTAACAGGTAGTAAAAGCATTGTTTTTGATAAATTTGATAATTTCCGTTTTAGTTTTAAACTTAAAGAAAATGGCTCATATATATTTGAAATTAATTTACGACCTATTCTGTTTGATAGCATAAGTATTAACAATAAGGAAATACCTTTAAATTCTATTAATTATTCATATGAAATGGATATGAATGAAAATGCGTTTGAAATTTCAATTGATGAGAAATATTTAAATGACTATCAAATTTTTTATGAAACAAATAAAAATTATAATCTGGTTAAATTAACAAGTGCTACACTAAGTTTAACTATTGATGAAATTGGTGATTGTTTATATTTAATAATAAAAACAGAAGATTCTACATTAACTGCATTATATATTACATTTTTAAGTTTTAATCCAATAAAATCAGTTAATGCACAAATTGTTAATTATTATAATGGTACAGATAATAACCCATTATATATACATGATAATAAAGCAGATTTAACAATCAACAGCGGAGTAATTAAAGGTTTAGTTTTTGAATTTAAAAATGGTTATGAAGCTTGCACATATAAAATATTTAATGAAGAAGGAAATGAATTACAAAACTTTTCAGTAATAAAATCAGGAATTTATACTTTTAAAATTTATTTAGATGAAGAAATTTATTCATTTAATTTAAACTTAAATTATTATTTTTATAATTTGTTCAGTGATTTAAGATATATTGGTTCTAACGATATTCCAACACTTGTTACAAATAAAAGTGATTTGGAATTATCTTTAGATGATACTGAGTATTTTACAAATCAAAGAGTTACATTTAACAATAAAAATTCAATTAATTTAAATCTTGGTCAAAATTTGGTTAATGTTGTATATACTTTTGCTGTTAATCAAATAAATTATTCTTATGCTTTTAGTATGTTTGTCGAATATACAAGTGAATATCCGAACGATTATGTTGACAGCATTTATATAAAATGCGAAGATATATATAATAATAGTTATGAAATATCATTTGATAGTAACTTAATGTATTCAAATTCAAGTGCTCCTATGGGTGATTTAATCAGAGTTACAACTAATAATATAATTATTACCACTAAAAACAACTATAGTGTTGTTTCTAAATCAATACAAGTTAGTAGTGATAAAACTCAATGCTATTTAGAATATACAATTGATGTTTCTGGTGAACAGAAAACTTTTAGAGCATTTATTGGAACAAATGGAACTATTTCTAACAGTACTGAAATTGAGTTAAAATATGGTGATGTTATACAAACAAGTCAAGATGTAACCGATTTAATTGTTAACAACACTTTTGAGATAGAAAAAGTTAATATTGAAGGTAAAATTGAAATTATTTTAAAAGATGATAGTGCAAGAATAGAAACATATTATGGCAATGAATTAATTTCGAAAAATTATAATATTTTAACTATTAATAAAACTGGAAATTATTATATAAAAATAACTTCTTCAGATAATACAGCAACAAGAACTATTACAGTAATAGTTAATGAATATGAAGCATTATTATTTGAAGTTTATTATGATGAAAATCGTTTATACTTATCTAATGGCGATAATGGACCTGTTGGCAATGTAAAAATTTTATATGATGAAGTTAATGAAAATATAATGTTTTTAGGTTATTTTGGTGATAAGAACCCAGATGATATTTCAAGTGTTACATTATCAGGTAGTTCGGTATATGAAAATATGTTGTTTTATTCAGATAAAACAACACCTATAACAATAACAGATTTATCTAATTTGGTTTTAGATTTAATGTTAGATACAAACAATATTATTCCAAATGTTGGTGGGGCACAGGTTGAATATGTTTTAATTTATATGATAATGGAAACTCAGTTATATCCTGTTTACTTTGTATTTGCAAATCCAACATATCCAATGTCATTTAGTTTTGATGTTAATGATGATAATGTAATAGATGAAAATGACACATCGGTTCAGTTAAATGTTAATTTAAATGATATTAGAAGAGGTATTGTTGATATAGGAGACTTTATTTACAAAAAAACATCGGTTGAAATTGAGTTAACAAGAGATCAATTAGGAATGAGCAAAACTGAAAAATCAGTGGTTACAACAATAAAATGGAATAAAACTTTTACAGATTTAAGTTATAAATTTTCTACAAAAGAATTAACAGGTTCAGATATTTCAGGTTTAATAGGACCTAGTGAAGAGGATACTAAAATAACGCTTAATTTTGAAGAGCAAGAAAATGGATATTTAGTGGCAACTATTTATGTATGCTCGGAAGGAGCCACAAAAGAAACAATTAGTGATTATTTGGTTCCTGTAAATTTTATATTAATTGATTAATAGTTATAAATTTGAAATAAAAACTAGCAAAAATTTTGCTAGTTTTTTTATTATTAAACAAAAAATAACAATATAGTTAACATAAATATTATATTAAGTTACAAAAAATAAATATTATGTTGTATTTTTTATGTTATTATTTTTTGATTATATAAATAATTTATTAGTTAAATTAACCATATGTTTATATTTTTTTGTGTTATTAAACTTGCTTCCACCAGTTATAAGCAGTTTATTTTCTTTGCAAAAATTTAATAACAGATTTGTTTGTTCTTCGGTATAGTCTGGCGAGTAAACCTCAACTCCATCAATTCTTTTTTCTTTTATAATTTTTAATAAATCATTTAAGTTTAAGTTATAACTAAACGGTTCAGCTAAAAAGGTTTTACCTAAATAACTATGAATTATTTTATTTAATTCGTCTATGCTTGGATAAAGCGTGTTTATATTTACATATAATGGATAATTAGGATTTGTAGTTATTAAATTGTAAAATTCAATGTTGTTTTTAGGCATAAATTTTTGAAATATTTTTCTATTGTTAAAGTTTGATTTTATATTTCTTAAAATAAATTCGTGTGCAAATTCTCGCTTGCTATTCCATTGCATATTCGGGTCAATCATTAGTCCCATATCTTTACATTTTTTTATCAAACAATTATACATTTTTTCTTGACGGGTTGATACAGCTTCATAATTATTATATGCCCATTGTTGTATTTGCTCAACATTAAAATTATAAGCTAAAATTTTTAATGTTGTTTCATTATAGCTGACATCAAATTCGGCACCTGGTATTATTATACCGCTGTAAAATTTTGAAATATTCATTTGTTTTACTGCAATATGAGCTATAGCAGTGTTTCTATCAGTTATTGATATTACTTTTAAATTATTTTTTTCAGCTACCTGTAAAATTTTTTCAATGCTTGCTTTACTGTCTGTGCACAAATTAGAATAAATAATTAAATCCATATTAACTCCAATTGCGATTTATTTTAACCATTATAACAATTTTTATAATATATAGCAAACAATTTATGTTATATCAAACTAAGTTTAATATTTTATATGTAAATTGATTTACATATAAATTTAATTATTTTTTATTCAGTGTTGACATTTGTTTATTTTTACAGTATAATATACATATTCAAAGTAAAAATTGTTTTGCGCCGTTAGCTCAGCTGGATAGAGCGTTGGTCTACGGAACCAAAGGCCAGGGGTTCGAATCCCTTACGGCGCACCAAATAAAATTATATTACAAATGCTATTATGGAGATTTTAGAGATTAATCTAAAATCTTTTTTTATACATTTTATTTAAAATTATTGTCAAAATGTTTTTAAAATACATACGATAAATTTTTATACAATGCATTATTTTTTTTTATAAATATTTTAAAATGGTAATTAATATTGTTACTTTATTTTTTATGTTTAATATGGTATTATTTTGTATGGAGGTATATATGAATAAAATAATTGAATGTTTAATATCTAGAAGAAGTTGTAAAAATTTTAAAGATAAACAAATAGATAAAGAAGATTTAGATTTGATTTTAAAAGCTGGAACATATGCTCCTAACGGAAGGGGATTGCAATCTCCAATAATTTTAGTATTACAAGATAAAGAAAAAATTGCAAAATTATCAAAATTAAATGCAAAAATAATGGGTGTTGATATTGACCCTTTTTACAATGCCCCAACTGTTCTTATTGTAATGGCAGATAAAAATGTTTTTACTCATATTGAAGATGGTAGTTTGGTTTTGGGTAATTTGATGAATGCTGCACACAGTTTAGGTTTAGGTTCCTGTTGGATACATCGAGCAAAAGAAGAATTTGAAACTGATGAAGGAAAAGAGCTATTAAAGCAATGGGGAGTAGATGAAAAATATGTTGGTATAGGTCACTGCGTTTTAGGATATGCAAATGGAGAGCTTAAAGAAGCTATTAAACGAAAAGAAGATTATGTAAGATTTGTTAAATAAAACTATAATTGCAAAATATACAAATATCTTTATAATTTATTTAATTGATGAAAATTTGATTTTATAAAAAAATATGATACAATGTGCTAACTTAATTAGTAAGGGTGAAAAGATGAAAACTTTAGAATTTGATAAAAAATTTTATTCGCGCAGAATAGCAGAGTTTGAGACAAAAAAATTTCTTTCGCAAGAAGAAATTGAAGAGGTACAATCTATGCTTCAAATTATAACTGTTAATAAAGGGGTTTATCTAAAACAAACAGAAGCAATGATTGAAATAGATGCTTTTAATCGTTTGCGAAAATTACTTGCAAATAATGGGGCAGAAGAAAAACCAACATTTACTGAATTTACGCACGAAGCACCTAATTTTGGTGTGGAAAAATCTTTGGCTGAATTTATGAACGAAATGTATTCTATTAAACCACTAAATGATATTAATAATGAAAAGAAAAATTTAATAAATGAAATTTGTGCGTTTACTGATTGGGTAAATAAAAAAGAAGGTACAAAAATTTATTTATTGAGAGATATGTTTTTATCATATTTGCTTCAAAGACAAGTAAATCAAGATAATACTGCAATTCCATTTTTGTTTGGTAGAAAATTGTTAAAATTTTTGACTAATCAAAATGTTAGTAATGATTTTGATTTTGGTGAAAGTGATGACGAACAAATTTATTTAGATTTTTTATACACTTTGTTTGACGCCGCAGATTTGTATCCAAATGATTTTGAAAGTTTTTTTAATTATTTAAAACCTAGATTTTTGGAAAAATTACAAGCATTACCTGATTATTACCAATTTATTAAAAATGAACTTGCTAAAATTAAAAGTAATAAAATATTGGTTGTTGAAAGCGGAATTATGGGCACAATGCCTTTAATATTAAAAAGTGTTGATGAACGAGTTGATTTTGTTTTATTTGGTACAAATCCAGCTTTTTATCAATTATATAAACATCGTTTGTTTACAAAAGATATAGTTAAACTTATAAATCTTGAGCAATCTGTTTGTCAAAATGAATTATTCGTGTTTTCAAGTGTAAAAGATGGTGAAATATATATAAAACAAACTACTGATTTATTTAGGTTGGAAGAAAGCAAAAAAGAGATAGCTAATACACTTGCAACTTATATAAAATTACAGAATAAATAAAACTCAACTTTATAGTTGAGTTTTATTTATTTAAACCTAAAGTTAATTCCTCTAAACTTTCAAAGCCTTCTTTTACATTTTTTCATAAGTTTCACTGTTTTTTGGGCATTCCATTGTTCACTTTTTTCAGTTGTTGTTTCTGTAAAGCTTTTACTGAAAGATAATGGCTCAAAATCTCCTTGAATTCCATTATTTATAAAAAGTTCTCTATCAAATTTGTTGCGCATTCGTGTTATATCAATTTCTTTTTGCTGTGCTAAATGTTTTAAAATAAAAGCACCTTGAACTGTTTGACAAAAATCATTTATTATAGGATTTTTAAACTGTGACCTTATAATATAGAATTGTGGAAGTATACCTTTTCTTGAAAAGTTTAACCACATTTTGTCTAACTCACTTTTATTGTCTAACATATAAATTAAAGTGTTTTGTTTATTATTGTGAGCTAGATTATCTCTTCCGTGGCTATAATCATATTTTCGTGGCAAATAGCACCTGCAATATTTGCTTCTAAAATTGAAGTTTCTAAAAAACGCATTGCAGAATTAGATTCATATCCACCAACAATTTCTACAATGTTAGTAAGTGGAATATTGTATTCAGCTTTTGAATAATTTTCAAAAACCTTTTTTACAAATTCTATAGTTTTTTGTTTATCACCGATATAATATTCAAGTGCAATTGCCATAGGAATAAATGTTCCAGCAAGTGAGATATAACTTGCTTATTCTGGCATTGTTGTTCGACAAACAATTGCATCAGGATTATCGTTAAACTTAGGATTAGCTGTAAACAAAATATGTCTACAATTGTTATCAAACGAATTTGTAACCCCACTATTATTTCCACTATAACTAATTGCAATTACATTATCATAATTTGTTAAATTCATAAATTTTAATTCTCTAGGATAGCGACTTTCAGCTACACAACCGTTTTTAGCATTTAAAATTTTTGCCAAGTATTGAGAAACAACACTTGAACCCCCAGAACCTGTACAAATTGTACTGCCAGATATTGTGCCAAATTTTTGCTTGATATAATCAAAATCAGTTGCTTCTAGTGCGTCTATTGTTTTAGGTAAAATTTCATCGTAAACACGATTCATTCTTTTAAATTCTATAACTTATTTCTCTCTAATGTAAAATTAACACAAACAATATTTCCTGTCAATATTTTATCCTTAAAATTGGTGTATTTATAACAGTTTAATATTTAGTGTTTTAATTCAATTTTTATATTAAATTTATAGTTGATTAATTTTTGAAATAAGTTTATTATATAAACAAATATTTTATGAGGTGTGATATGACTATAAAACAGGCATTAGATGTTTTTATCCCTTTTAATTTACAAGAACAAGTTGATAAATTATTTTTTATAAAATGTTTAAATACATTTGAAGATGTTTTAACACGAGAAAATCAAATTTGCCACATTTGTAGCACTGCTTTTATTGTTAATAAGCAGCGAACAAAGGTTTTATGTGCTCATCATAACATTTTTGGCAGTTGGGGGTGGGTAGGTGGACACATAGATGGTGTAAATGATTTGGAATATGTTGCAGAAAAAGAAGCACACGAAGAAACATCAATAAAACATTTGAAGTTGCTTTATAACAAACCTATAAGTATAGATAGTTTGCCTGTAGGTGGTCATATTAAAAATGGGAAATATATACCTGCACATTTGCATTTATGTTTTACTTTTTTATTTGAAGCCGATGAAAATGAAAAGGTAAAAATAAAACCAGATGAAAATTCAGGTGTTAAATGGTTAACTTTTGAGGAATTAATACAAGGTTGTATAGAGCCTCAAATGGTTGTTGTTTATAGTAAAATAGTTGAAAAAATCAAAAAATTATTTTAAAAAAGAAAAAATATATATAATTTATATATACTTTTTACTTATTTTTTATTACTTTTATTATATGTTACAAGATTTTGATAAGTTGAATTTATAAAATTACGCTCTTTTTTTTCTGTATCATCTATTAATAAAACATTTGCTTTTTCAAAGGTTGCGCCTAAAATAGATTTAAAATCATATCCAGTTATTACAAAGCTTAAAATATTGTCTTTGTTGTTTATTGCAACATTTGAAACATAGTTTGCGTTAGGATTAGGGCTTGCTGTGTCCATATTAACAAGTGTAAGATTTGCTTTAATAAATTGAAATCTTATTTTTTTATCTGATTTATAAAGTGCAATGTCTACTGTTAAAGTGTTATTGTCAAGGTCAATTTTTGTTATAATCCCATCAATAACAGTTGGAAAATAACCTAATTTTATTTCGATATTATTAAAGTTTTCAAAAATTTCCTTATAACTTTGAAAATTATCCATAAACACCTTATTATGTTAAAATTTTTATTAATTTTATACTATTTTAAACAGTCTGTCAATTGAGCAATTTTTATTTTTACTAATCCATAATATATTTTATTAAATTTCTTTGCTTTATTTTTTATTTTATGGGATAATATATTAATACAAAGGAGTAAATTATGTATACACTTAATTTGGTGTTATTTGTTTATTTGATATTAGAACTCTTTTCTATTTTACTATATGTTCCAAGAATGAGTTATTGGTTTCAAGGCTTTAAAAAGCAAAATAGATTGGTTAACAATGATAAAAACAAGTTTGGATTAATTATTGCAGCAAAAAATGAAAGCAAAATTATTAATACATTATTTAATACAATAAAAAAACAAACCTATGATAAAAAATATTATGATATACATATAATTGTAGATAATGAAAATGATTTAACACTTGACATTGCTAAAAGGCAATTTGATAATGTTAAAACATATGTAGTTAAAAATCAAACAAAAAAAGCAGATGCTTTAGATGGTTGTTTTAAGGCTATTTTAGCTGATAAAAGTTTAAATTATGATGCTTATATAATTATTGATGCTGATGCAATGTTAACCGAAAATTTTTTAGAAGAAATGAATAATGCTATGGTAACTGGTGCCGATGTAATAATTGGAAGAAAAAGAATTAAAAATTGGGAATCTAAAAACAAAAAGAACAGAAATTTGATTGCTAATATTAGTTCTTTAACTTATGCGGGTGTAGATTCGATGGGAAATAAAGCTAGGTCTTCTAAAGGTTATGCTATGAACCTTTGTGGACAAGGTATGCTTATTAAAAGCAATGTTATAAAAGACTTGGGCGGATATCCTTTTAAAAGTTTAACAGAAGATTATGAGTTGGGAATTGAATGTATAAGAAAAAAATATAAAACGCAGTATTATGAATATGCAGAAATTTATACCGAAGAATCACCTTCGCACAAGGTTTATAATCAAAGAAGATTTAGATGGTTGAAAGGATATGCACAAAGTAATAAAAAATATAAAAAAGACCTAATAAAACAAACTTTTAAAAATTATAAAACTGAAAAAGGGAATTTGGGTTTTTTGTTTGGAACTTATCCACTATTTTTAATTTTTGGTTTTAGTTTTTTAGCAATTTTAATTTTTTTAAGTTATTCGGCATACTTCTTGATATGGGGTGTTTTTGACCTTTTTATAAAATCGGTTCTATACGCTTTTATTGTATTTGGGATAATCTATTTTGAATGTTCTTTTTATGCGTTTATAACAGTTTTGCAAGATAGAGATATTAATAAAATGACATTCTGGGAGAAAACGAAAGTAGTATTATTTTCACCGTTAATTTTATTAGAATATGGATTTATTTTTTTAAAGGTATATTTTAGTGGTGATAATGACCAGTGGATATGTACTGAACGGATTGAGATGTGATATGGATAAAAAACAAGTTTTGATAAAAATGGAACAAAATGAAAAGTTAGGTAAATTAAATGAACATGTTTGTCCAATCAATTATAATTCTATGTTAAAAGTTGAAGACAATTATAATTATTTAAGGCCTGGCTTTTTTAATAAAATTGGTAAATTTTTTGCAAGGGAATTATTAAAGCTTGCAAGTTTGATATTTTCGTCTCATTTTAAATTGAAAGTTTATGGAAAAGAAAATATAAAGGGTGTTAAAAAAGCAATAATTACTTCAAACCATATTAGTTATTTTGATTGTGCTTTAATAAAAAAGCCTTTCTTTAGAAAAAAAATTTATTATACTGTTGGTGAATTTAATAACTTTAAAGGTATTGGCGGCAGTTTGTTAAGATGTGCAGGAACAATGCCTTTCAGTGGAAATTTTGAAGCAATGAAAAATTTTATTAAGGCAACCAAAATTTTATTACAAAAAGACAATTTTATTGTGTTTTATCCTGAGGGAGCTTTGTGGTGGTGTTATGAAAAACCAAGACCTATGTATAATGGGGCGTTTATGTTAGCAGTAAAAAACGAAGTTCCAATTATTCCGTTATTTTTTACATTTAAAAATTTAAAAAAGAAAAAAGATGGTAGTTATAAAAAACGGTATTACTTACATATCGGAAAACCTATTTATATTGATAAACAAAAAAGTTCTAGTGAAAATATCAAAATTTTAAAAGAAAAAAATTTTAAATTTTGTAAAAATGTTTATGAAGATTTTTATGGTAAAAAGTTGAAATATGAATGTGGAGATATAAATATAAATGCGGAAATTAATAATACCATACAATACAAATAATTATTTAAAAATAAAATGATAAACATAGATTAAATCAAGTATAAAAAAGCACTTACTTATTTAGTGCTTTTTTTAATTATTAAAAGTTATTTATTAAATTTTACATTAAAGTTAGGGGAATAACTTTCATGTTTTAGTTAATAAAATACAAAAAATTTTTAATTATTGTCCGTTACGTATTTGTTTTATTTCAATTTCACTTTTTGGTGATTCTAAAGTTGAACAGTCGCAAATTGAACATTTATATTTTTTGCAAGAATGATAAATTAAGTAAGGAACTACACCTGTAAACATACAAGCAAATAATCCAAATCTTTTTTTATGACCCTCTACATTTCGTTGACAATTTGGGCAATATTTTTTTGCACTACTCATATTTTTTCTCCTTTTGTATTTTTTTGAATTAAAATTTAATAAAAAGATTTTGTTTTGTCATATGTGATATTTTAATTCAAATTTAATATATATATAACATACTATGTAATAAAAGTAAAGCAAAATCACATAGATGGTGATAAAATAATTCTAAAAATTAAATTTTGCTTGGTATATTGTGTATATATTAATTAAATAAAGGGTTATAATTTATGCATAGGGAAATAAGGTGTTTTGTTATGTGTAAAGAAGAAATAATAAATAGAATAAGTAAAGCTAGAACAAAAGCTAATTTATCCGCTCGTGCACTTTCGTGTAGAATTGGTATGAACCCTGGATATATAAATAGACTTGAATCAAAACGAGATTTTTTACCAAGTACCGAAGCAATGTTAAAAATAATAGAGGAATGTGGATTAACCGAGGTACAGTTTTTTTATTATGATATAGATGCTTATGAAAAAGATAAAAATATAATTGAAATTTTATCAACAATTAGTTCTGAAAAAAAAGATGCTATTATAACTTTATTAACGAATAATAAATTGGGGTAATTAAATTTAAAACTAAACAAAAAAATGATGTGATTTCTTTTCACATCATTTTTTACATATTCTAGTTTTAGTAATTAGTTATTTACATAAGTGGTGATAATATTCTTAAAATACCAACTTTTATTCTAGAAAAAATATTTTTCTTTTTAAGTTGTTCTTTTGTAATGAAAGAACTATTAAAAAAGGTTTTTTCAAAGTCATTTGACACTTTTTTCATAATTTCTTCATCATTTGTATAAACTGCACTTTCAAATTGTTGATAAAAACTACGCATATCCATATTAATTGAACCAACAATAGCACTATAATCGGTTAAAATGATTTTGCTATGAACAAAACTGTCATTCATTAAATAAATTTTTACACCATATGGAATTAATTTTTTAGCATTATCTAATGTTATAGTGTAAACATATTTTTTATCAGGTATTTGCGGTATAATTATTCTAACATCTATGCCTGACAAAGCTTTGTTTTTTAATGTTTCTAATATACCATCATCAGGTACTAAATATGGTGTCATTATGTAAACTTTTTCTTGTGAATTAGAAATAACATTTAAGAACATATCGTGACCAATGTGGTGGGAATATTCTAATCCGTCAACAAATGGCGTTACTGCATAATTGTTTTTATAATTAATGCTTTTGTTTAAATATAAAGAATAATTAATGTTTGTTTTTGTTATAAATTCCCACTGTCTTAAAAAACTTGTTGTAAAAGTGTCAACACATTTTCCTTGCATTTTAATACCACAATCTTTCCAGTAACCATATGTTCTTTTTTCGTTAATATATTCATCTGCTAAGTTGGCACCACCAGTATAGGCAATCTTTCCATCAATTATAACTAATTTTCTATGATTTCTATAATTCATTGCAACACTAAATATAGGAACAAGCCTATTAAATGAAACAATCTTTATTCCCATTTTTTTTATTTGTTTTTTTGTTCTAAATTTTAATTTACCGTGACAGCCCATATCATCATAAATAATTCTTATATCAATACCTTCAGATGCTTTTTGTTGTAATATTTTTAAAAATCTTTTTAATAAAATGCCGTCAGAAATTATAAAATATTCAATAAAAATAAAATGTTTAGCTTTTGAAAGATTTTCTAAAATATCATCAAAAAGTTGAGTACCTGAACTAAAATAATTTAACTTTGAGTTAGTATAGGTTAAAAAATTGCCGGTATTATAAAGATAGTTACAATCTTGTTTAACATTGTTATTTAATTTTAAATTTAAAACATTGTTATCAAGTTTTAAAGGAGATTTTTCGATTATTTTATTATATCTTTTTTTAAATTTTTTAAATATAAATTTTTCTTCAGATAAAAGATAAAACACCCACGCAAATGGAAAACATATTAGTAAAAACATTACCCAAACAGTTTTTGAATAGGAATTTCGTTCTGTTGATAATACATAACAACTGCTTAATATTGCTAAAATAGCCGATATGATTAAGTAAGAGTTAAACCATTCAGCAATATAAAGGTAAGAACAAATTAAAAATATAATTTGAACAGATATAATACAAAATAGTATAATTGTTTTTAAACTGCCATAAAAATTACTA